>NZ_BLTE01000003.1 GCF_013019105.1 Fundidesulfovibrio magnetotacticus | reverse complement strand
AAAGGGCTACGCCCTCTGCACTCCCACTCCGCTTCGCGGGCTTCACCGGCAAGGACTGTGTTGCCGGAGCCGGGCCTCTGCACGGGGAGAGCCTGCGGACCGATTGGAAGACGATCCGCCGAGAGGCGCGCGCAGGGCCAGACTGGACACGAACACACCGGCCTACCCGGTGAAGCCCGCGAAGCAATAAGGGATTCCAAAGGGCGCAGCCCTTTGGCCGCCGGAGGCTATTCCTCCTCCCTCCTTCCCACCCCGCCACAACCGAACCGCACGCCACCGCGATCCGGAGCGGCCGTACAGGGGGGGGTAGCGCTTTGGCCGCCGGGGATGATCCCGGCGGCGGTTGTGGTCGTGCGGCGGCTAGCGGGCCAGCAGGTGTCCGAAGTGGGCGAAGGAGAGGCCCTGGTGGGGGCGGAGTTGGTCGATGAGGAGGGCGAGGAAGTCGAAGGAGGTCTGGTTCATGCGCTGGTGGTGGAGCATGACGCCCAGTTGTCCCGAGGCGAGGCCCTGGACGAGTTCTTGGAGCATGGCGTCGAGGGAGGCGTCGGGGTCTTGTTCCTTGCGGGTGTGCAGGTCCATGCGCACGGGGAAGTCGGGGAGTCCTTTGGGGGCGTCGGGGCCAGCGCCCACGGTGCGGGAGATGCCTTTGAAGCCGATGGCGGGCATGGCGGCCATGGCTTCGGAATCGCAGCGGTTCCAGGGAGGGGTGAAGACGGGCGTGAAGTCGGCCCCCATGATTTCTTCGAGGCGTTTGAAGCCCTTGAGCAGGTCTTGGCGTTTGTCGCGTGCGGAGCGGGCTTGCCCGAATTCGCGTTTTTTCGCGCCGGGGGCTTCGAAGTTCATGTGCCGCCAGCCGTGCTGGCTCCAGCAGAAGAGGCTGTCCGCAGCGGCTTCGCGCTTGAGGGCTGTCCAGCGGCTTTGGGTGAGCCAGGCGGGGACCACGGCGAGGTTGAGGGGGGCGGAGCGTTCCCGGAACAAGGCGAGCATGGCGGAGAAGGCGTTTCCGGGCACGGCCACGTCGTCGGCCCGGAAGAAGACTGTTGCCTTGCCGCCGGGGGCCTTTTCCAGGCCTTGTCGGACGGCGTGGTCCAGGCGTTGGGGATGGTCGTCCGGAAGGGCCTGCCAGATCGGGGAGACGTTGTTGGAGACGATCATGAAATCTCGCGTTTGAAGGTTAACCGGCCTGGGCCGTATCGCGGGTCACGATGCGTGCCGTGTTCCGCGCGCCGTCCAGGTCGGGGGCTGCGCGTGGGTCGGGCGCGGGGCTTTCGAGCAGGGCATGCACGCGTTCGGCCAGGCGCGCCGGGTGGAGGTCGCCGTGCTCCAGCACGCCCAGGAGTCCTCTCGCGGCAAGGCGTTCGGCGCGCAGGCGCTGCTCGCGGTTCTGCTCGAAGGGCCAGACCAGCGCGCGGGCTCCGGCGGCCAGGATGTTCATCGTGGTGTTGTAACCGGCCAGCGACAGCGACGCGTCCGAGGCAGCCAGCAGGCCCAGGAAATCTCCGGAGAAGCGGGAGACGCGTCGGCGTTCCCGGCCGGAGGCTACGGCCCGTAACCGCTCGAAGGCTGCGTCGTCAAGGAAGGGTCCCGAGAAAAGTTCCAACCTTGGAGGATTGTCATGTTGCAGAAAGGGGTGGGCGTCCAGGGCTGCAAAGAGCAGCTCCGAGCCCACCTTGCCGCCGCCGGCGCTGGCGACCACGAGGCGGTCGGTTCCGGCGAGCCCCAGTTCGCCGCGGACGCGTCGGCGCGAAAGGGGATCGGGCCTGGGGGTGACGAAGCCGGTGTAATGCAGGGGCACGGCGATCTCCCGGGCGCGGGGAAAGGTCTCCTCCAGAGGGAAAAGGGAGGGGTCGGAGTGCACGAGCAGACCGTCGAACAGCGCGTTGAGCCGGGCGATGACGCGGGTCTGGTATTTTTCGGGGTCGGTCTTTTCCACGAGGATGTCGCGCAGGCTGCACAACACGCGGGGGCGGCCGAAGGCTCCGGCGCGCGCGGCCTCCAGGGCGGGGAGCAGTTCGAACTCGAAGGCGCGCCGCCCGAAAGGATAGAGCTCCACCAGCAGCACGTCGGGCCGTTCGCGCTCCAGGATATCCAGGAGGCGGGTTCTGCGGGCGGCCTTGAGGGCTTCGGGGTCGTCCCCGGCCAGGAGGCGGCTGAAGGTCTCGTCCATGGAGATGGCCGGGAGGCGCTCCAGCGTGATGTGGCCGGGCAGCGCGACGGGGGCATCGGGTCCGCCCGCCACGAAGACGCAGCGGTGCGGGGCCATGGCCTCCAGGAGGGCCAGGGAGCGCATGAAGTGCCCAAGGCCCAGCACGTGCTGGCAATAGAGGACCACGTTCACGGATGATCTCCTCGGGGACGCTGGGTTAGAGGGGCACGTTCCACTCGGCCAGGCGCAGGCAGCCCTCGCGGGCTTCCAGGACGTGCAGGGCGCGGGGGGCCAGTATCCTGGGCTCCCAGGGGAGGTAGTCGCGCCCGAGCAGGGCGTAGACCAGGGCGCGCACCACGCCTTCGTGGGCCACCACCAGCACGGGCTGGTCCTGGTTGGAACGGGCCAGGCGCAGCAGGGCATCCCAGGAGCGGGCCAGCAGTTGCGCGCGGCTCTCGCCGCCGGGGGGCGTGAAGGCCCAGCCCAGGGCTTCCTGGAGGGAAAGAAGACCTTCCTCGCGCAGGTCGGCCACCTTTCTGCCGGTCCATTCGCCGAAGTCCTGCTCTTCGACGCCGGGCAGCGGCCTGGGCTCCAGGCCGAGTTCCCGGCCCAGGGCGCGGGAGGTGGCCATGGCCCGGCCCAGGGGGCTGGAGTAAAGCGCCGAGAAGCCGAACGGTTCGAGAGTGGCGGCCCAGAAGCGCGCCGAGGCCAGGCCCTGGGGGGTGACGGGCGAATCGGACCGGCCCTGGATGCGCCCCTCGTTGTTCCACTGGGTACGGGCGTGGCGGATGATCCCGATGCGGGTCATGGATTCCTCCGGCAGAGGTCGTTCAGGCGACGTTCCACCACGGCGAAGGCGCGGGGCCTGTCGTGGAGCGCGGCCACGCGCGCGGACCCGGCGCGGCCCATGGTCCGGCGCAGGTCCGCGTCGTCCAGGAGGCGGGAGACGGCTTCCAGGAAGGCGCGGTCGTCGAAGGGCGGGGTGAGCAGGGCCGTCTCGCCGGGGGCGGTCACTTCCGGGATGCCGCCGTTGAGGAAGGCCGCCACGGGGAGCCCGGCCGCCTGGGCTTCCAGGTAGACCATGCCCAGGCTCTCGCGGATTCCGGGAAAGACGAAAAGATCGGCGGCGGAATAGACCTGGCGCAGCTTCGCGCGCTCCACGCGCCCCAGGAAGCGCACGCGTCCGGGCAGGGCCCGGCGGGCGAGGGCCTCCAGGCGCTCCCGGGTCTCGCCGTCCCCGGCCAGGACCAGTTCGAAGTCCCTGCGCTCCAGGCGGGCGAGGCGCGTGAGGAGGTATTCCAGGCCCTGCGTCTTCACGTCGTCGCGGAACATGGCGGCGGCCAGGATCACGGGACGCCCGCCCACGTTCCAGGCGGCGCGCAGGCGGGCGCGGGCCTCGGGGTCGTGGGCGAAGGCCGGGGCGTCGATGCAGGGGGCCACGCGGCACAGGCGCTCCTCGGGGAGCAGCCGACGCAGGTTCTCGAGGTCCAGAAGGCGGTTGGTGAAGACCACCGAGGCCGCGAGCAGCGCCCGGCGGTTGAGCTCGAAGCCCAGACGCGCCAGGGGGTCGCGGCGGCGCTTCGTGGAATAGATGCCCTGGAACACGGCGTAGGGCACGCCCATGCGCCGCGCGGCGAAGGGGCCGATCACGTCGGGGGATTTCCAGTAGGTGTGATGGGTGAGCCACACGTCCGCCGCGCCCCGCGAGGCGCGCCAGGCCTCCAGGGCGGCCCGTGGCCAGGCCCAGGGCCGCACGCCCAGGTTCCTGGCCCGGAAGCGGCTGGCCACGCGGACCTCGTGCCCGCGCGAGGCCAGGTGGGCGGTCAGCTCCAGGGCGGTGGTCTGGTCGCCGCTGGGCCTCGGGTGGTCCAGGGGCTTGAGGGGTGCGTAGAAGGCGACGCGCATGGCTGGCGGCGTCAGCCGACGTGGCGCTCGAAGAGCCGGGCCAGTTCCGCCACGAGGGCCTTGTTGTCGAACACGGCGCGCACGCGCTCCCTGGCGGCGGGGATTACCCGGCGGCGCAGCTCCTGGTCCGTGAGCAGGGTGCGGGCGGCCTGGGCCAGGGCGTCGGGGTCGCGCGGGGGGACGAGCAGGCCGCTTTCGCCCGAGACGATCAGCTCCGGGATGGCCGAGACGGCCGTGGAGGCCACGGGCACGCCCATGGCCATGGCCTCCGCCAGCACGTTGGGGATGCCGTCGCGGTCGCCGTTTTCGCTCACCTCGCAGCCCAGCAGGAAGAGGTCGGCCCGGGCCAGCCGCGTGAGGACCACCTCGTGGGGCTGCACGCCCAGCCACTGGATGCGCGCGTCGATGCCCAGCTCCCTGGCCAGGGCCTTGAGCCTGTCCTTCTCCTCTCCCGTGCCGATGAGCACGTGGCGGAAATCCAGGCCCGCGTCGGCCAGGCGCGCCAGGGCGGCGAACACGGTGAGCAGGCCCTTCTTGGGGGTGAGCCGGGCCACGGTGAGGATCTCGTAGGGCTGGCGGGCCTCCAGGCGGGGCTCGCCGGGGTGGAAGAGGTCCAGGTCGATGCCGTGGTAGACGCGGTGCACGGGGGTGTCGGCGGGGTTGAGGGCGTCGAGGTGCTTCTTGTTGTAGCCCGTGCAGGTGACCACGAAGCGCGCCGCCGCGAGCTTTTCGGCCAGGCGCGCGGGGTCCTGGGTGTAGATGTCCTTGGCGTGGGCGGTGAAGCTGAAGGGCAGTCCCGTGAGGATGGAGGCGAAGGCCGCCACCGACGTGGGCGAGTGGGCGAAGTGGGCGTGCAGGTGCGTGACGCCGGAACCGGGCAGCACGCGCGCGGCCAGGTATCCGGCCTGGAGCAGGTGCTTGGCGGTGGCGGCGCGGCGCGTGCGGGCCAGGCGGCGCAGCATCTCGGCCAGGCCCCTCAAATAGCGCCGGGGCGAGGCGGCCAGGCAGGCCAGGTTGGCCGAGAGCAGCCGCCAGACGTTGCCCTGGATGGTTTCGGGGAGGTAGTCCACGGGGGCTTTGATGCGCTTGACCGACTCGTGGGTGAAGTTCTCGCGCGGGTGGCGCATGGAGAGGATGCGGATGGGGAGGCCCATGCTTTCCAGCAGGGCGATCTCGTTGGAGATGAAGGTTTCGGAGATGCGCGGATAGCCCTTGAGGATCATGCCCAGCACGCCGTTCACTGGCCCTCCCCCCGGAATTCGGCCATGCGCTGGGAGATCACGTCCAGCCCGGAGAAGCGGAAGGCGTTCACGCAGGGGCAGCAGCCCTTGGGGTTGTCGATGAGGGCCAGCACCTTGGTGCCCAGGGAGGCGGGCGTAAGCCCGGACCAGGGCAGGAACTCCACGAAGCCGTGGCGCTGGAACATCTCGGCGCGGATGCGCTGTTCGAGTCTGGGCTCCTCGCGCGGAACCACCAGGGAGGGCTTGCCCAGGGAGAGCACCTCGCAGGTGGTGTTGTAGCCGCCCATGGAGACCACCACGTCGGCCAGGCCCATGAGGGCCTCCATGCGCCGGTGGAAGTGGTGGAAGCGGGCCTTCACGCGCTGGGCGCGGGCGTGGACCTCCTCGCGCATGGGCTTGGGCATGAACGGCCCCGAGACCAGGATGGAGCGGAAGGGCGGATCGCCCATGGATTCGAGCATGGAGAGATAGGCGTCCATGAGGGGATAGCCGTCGCCGCCGCCGCCGGTGGTGACCAGCACCAGGCGCTCCTTGCGGTTGATGCTCTCCTCCTCGCGCATGAGGGCCATCTTGCCGCGTTTGGGCAGGGCGCGGGGGATGTAGCCGGTGAAGACCATCTTGGAGCTCACGGCCTCGGGGATGGCGTACTCCTCCACGGGGTCGTAGTATTCGCGGTTCCCGTAGACCCAGATCTCGGAATAGTAGCGGTCGAGCACGTCGTAGATGCCCTTTTCGCGCCACTCGGCCCGCGTGGACTCGGCGTCGTCCATGATGTCGCGCAGGCCCAGGATGGTGCGGCACTGGGGCATGCGGCGCTTGAGCCACTTGAGGGTGGGCAGCACCTCGCGCTTGAGCCCCAGGGGGGCCTTGTCCACGATGAACAGGTGGGGCTGGAAGGCCTTGGCCGTGGCCACCACGATGTTGCGCCGGATGTTCAGCGCATGGCGCGAACTCAGGCGGATGGAAAGGGGCTGGTATTCCTCGTTGGTGCGCTTGATCATCCCCGGGATGCGCACGAAGTCCACGCCGTCGGGGAAGTCGAAGCGCCCCACCAGGGGCGATCCGGTGAGAATGAGCACGTTCACCCCGCGCCCGCGCAGGTGCTGGGCGATGGCCATGGTCCGCCGGATGTGGCCCAGGCCGTAGGTGTCGTGGGAATACATCAGGATATTGAAGGTGGGCGCGCTGACCATGGGCGATGCCATATCCCCAATCGGCCCGGCCTGCAAACCCGCGCTTGCCAGAGGGGCGCGCCTCGGTTAGGTGTGGATGGTCGGGTCCGGCCTCCCCCCTGCCGGTCCCGGGAGGGCTATGGGCACGGTCTACATAGAAGACCTGCGTCCCGGCATGATTTTGTCCGCCGACGTGCGCAGCCGTCAGGGCAGACTCCTGTTCTCCAGGGGCCTCATTCTCGACGACCTCTCCATCCAGACGCTCAAGTTCTGGGGCGTCACCGAAACGCTCGTGGACGGCCACGACCAGCAGGCGCTGGACCGCGAACGCATCCGCTCCCTGGACCCGGCCCTGGCCCGGCGAGCCTGGGAACTGGCCGGGGAGCGCCTGAGCCTCTCCCGGCAGGACCACCCCGCCGTGCGCGAACTCAGGCGCGTGGCCTTCATCCACCTGGTGGCCTCCGGCGACTCGCCGCCGCCTCCCCCGCGCCACGATCCGCCGCCGCCCGAACCCCGCAAGCGCCCCGACCTGGCCCGCCTCTCCGGCGGCGCGGTGAAGCTGGCCTCCCTGCCCGCCGTGGTGGCCCAGGTGCTGGAAGCCATCAAGGACCCCAACGTCTCCTATGCCTACGTGGCCGACGTGATCGGCAAAGACACCTCGCTCTCGGCCAAACTTCTCAAACTGGTCAATTCGGCCCTCTACGGTTTCCCCGAGCCCGTGGACACCATCAGCCGCGCCGTCACCGTGGTGGGGGCCAACCGCCTCACCAGCCTGGCATTGGGGGTGTCGCTCATCAACGTCTTCGACGCCATCCCCCGCGACCTCCTGGACATGCGCTCCTTCTGGACCCACAGCCTGGCCTGCGCCGTGCTGGCCCGGCTCCTGGCCGTGAACGCCGGGCATCCCAACGAGGAACGCTGCTTCGTGGCCGGGCTCCTGCACGACATCGGACGCCTGGTGATGCTCAAGAACCACCCCGCGCACTCGCTCAACGCCTTCTGGCACGCGCGCGAACGCAACACCGCCCTGTGCGGCGTGGAGAAAGAACTCTGGAGCTTCGACCACGCCCAGCTGGGCGCGCGACTGCTCGCGGCATGGAAGTTCCCCCCCAGTCTGGAGCGCGCCGTGGGCGAACACCACTGCGCGGACTGCAAGCCCCCGCAGCAGGACGCCGCCCTGGTCCACCTGGCCGACGTGATGGCCCACGCCCTGGGCATCGGACAGAGCGGATCGCCCCTGGCCCCGCCGCTCTCGCTGCCCGCGTGGGAACTCATCAACATCCCCCGGAGCGCCCTGGGCGCCGCCGCCGCGCAGGCAGGCCGCCAGCTCGACGACATCGAACGCATCCTCCTGGCAGATCATGACGCCGCCGCGCAAGCCAGCTAGCGTCTCCGACAAGGAGCGCACGGCCTCCCTGGAAGAGGCGAGACGGCGCACCCTGGAGCGTCTGGAACGCCTGATCTCCCTGGGCATCCCCGAGGGATCGCGATCGCTCGGCACGGTGATCCAGGTGCTCGACGAGACGGCCGCCCGGCTGCGCTGGCTCATGCCTTTCCGGGCCGTGGCCTTCTTCATGGTGCGCGAACCCCACGGAGACTTCTACCTGGCCCGCTGCCAGCCGCAATCCCAGGCCCCCTCCATGGAGCGCGAGCTGGCCCTGCTGGTGGATTCCGGCTCGGCGGGCTGGGCGCTCCAGCGCAGGCGGCCGGTGTTCACCACCTCGGAGCTGTCGGGCCAGCTGGTGCTGCTGCACTCCATGACCACGGCCTCGCGCATCCGGGGCATGTTCCTTGGCGTCCCGGCCCAGGAACAGCGCGCCATGGAGGACGACGCCCTGGCCATGGTCAGCCTGGTGCTGCGCGGGGCGGCCTCGCTCCTGGAGGGCATCGAACTCTACGGCCTGCTGCGCGAGGCCAACGCCGGGCTCAAAGCCAAAGTGGCGGCCCTGGAAAAGGCCCAGCGCGTGCTGCGCCAGGAGGTGGGCAGGCGCTGCAAGGCCGAGGAGATGCTCACCCGCCAGGCCCTGCACGACCCCCTCACGGGTCTGGCCAACCGCGTGCTCATCATGGAGCGCCTGCAGCAGGCCGTGCGCCGCGCCCAGCGCCGCGACGCCTGCCACGCCGTGGCCTACCTGGACCTGGACCGCTTCAAGCTCGTCAACGACACCCTGGGACACGCCGCGGGCGACCAGCTCCTGACCCAGGCCGGGCGGCGCATGGCCGCCCTGATCCGCCAGTCCGACACCCTGGCCCGCTTCGGCGGGGACGAATTCGTGCTTTTCCTGGAGGAGGTCGAGAGCCCGGCCGAAGCCCTGCAGGTGATGCGGCGCATCCTCTCGGCCATGGCGGACCCCTTCGAGATCGAGGGGCACGCGGCGCACGTCACGGCGAGCATCGGGCTGGTGGCGGGGTCGCTCCAGCACCAGACGCCCCAGGGGGTGCTCAAGAACGCCAACACGGCCCTGCACACGGCCAAGGAGGCGGGTCGCAACCGCGTGAAGGTGTTCAACTCCCGCATGCAGGGCCGCGCCCAGGAGCGCTCCACCCTGCTCTCCAGCCTGCGCCGCGCCGTGGAGGCCGGACGCACGGACGTGGCCTGGACCCCCACGCGCCTGGGGATCGACGGGGCCTTCGACGGCTTCGAGGCCGTGCCCTGCTGGAAACGCCGCGGGGACAAGGCCCTCTCCGGCGCGCAACTGGTGGAGTTGGCCCGGCACGAGGCCGTGGCCTGGGACCTCTGGCTGGTCACCCTGCGGGGCGGGCTGGCCCAGCTGGCCCAATGGGACGTCCAGGGCGACGCTGCGCGGGGCCTCACGCTCTCGCTCTCGCTCTTCCTGCCCCAGCAGCCCGAGCAGGGCTTCGCCCAGACCGTGCGGGAGGCCCTGGACCAGGCGGGGCTCGACGGCGCGCGCCTGCGCCTTCTCATCCCCATGGAGACCCTGGTGAAGGGCGGAGAGCCCTTCGCCCAGGAACTGGGCAGGCTGCGCCAGGCAGGGGTGCGGTTTTTCGCCGCCGAGGTGGGCGAGCGTTTCTTCCGCTACCGTCAGGAACACCCCGGGCTCATCGAGGGCCTGAGCGTCAGCCCGCAACGAGCGGCCCACGAGGTCCTGGACGCGAACACCACCACCTGCGCCTTGATGACCATGGCCCGGATCATGGGCCTCACCGTGCTGAACGCGGCCTGGGACGAGGCCAGGGACCGGAACGGAGACACGCCCCGCGGCCCCGCGTCCGAGCTTCTGGACGCGAGGCAGGCCCGGCACTGGGCCGGCAAGGCGCGGGAGAAGGCGGTCGGCTGACGTCGGGTGTCCTGCGCGCCCGGCAAGCACGCTAAGGCTCCGACGCCCTGCGCCCGGCCGCCGGATGCGGTCGCCCGGACCGCGCCCTCAGCTGACGTGCCCGCCGCCACGCGCCGCGAGCGCGGGAAGCGCGCCGATCAGGGCACTTCCAGGCCCTGCTGGCGGTATTCCGAGAGCTTGTTGCGCAGGGTGCGCACGGAGATGCCCAGGAGCAGAGCGGCCTGGGTGCGGTTGCCCGAGGTCTGGTCCAGGCTTTTGAGGATCATCTGGCGCTCCAGCACGTCCAGGGGCACGATGCCCGGGGGCAGGTGGCCCTCCGCTCCCGGGGCCTGGGGCTCTTCGGGCGGGGCGCTGAGGGAGGTGACGCGCTCCATGGACACCACGGGCTGCTCCTCGGCCAGGGGGAACTCGTCGCCCTCCAGGAGGAAGTGCACGGTGTCGATGGGGCCGTCTCCGGCCAGAAGCACGGCGCGCTCCATGAGGTTCTGCAGTTCGCGCACGTTGCCGGGCCAGTCGTGGGCCAGGAGCCAGTCGCGCGCGGCGGCGGAGAAGTCGAGCCTGCCCAGGCCGTAGGCCTTGCGGAACTTGTCCACGAAGAAGCCGGCCAGGCCCAGGATGTCGCCCCCGCGCTCGCGCAGGGGCGGCAGCTTGAGGGGGATCACGTTCAGGCGGTAGTAGAGGTCCTGGCGGAACTTGCCCTCCTCCACATACTGTTCGAGCCTGCGGTTGGTGGTGGCCAGCACGCGCACGTCCACGCCCACGGTCTCCACCCCGCCCACGCGGTCGAACTCGCCCTCCTGGAGCACGCGCAGGAGTTTGGCCTGGAGGCCCAGGTCCATCTCGGAAATCTCGTCCAGGAGGATGGTGCCGCCCTGGGCCAGCTCGAACTTGCCCAACTTGCGGGCGATGGCCCCGGTGAAGGCCCCCTTCTCGTGGCCGAAGAGTTCGCTCTCCAGCAGGTGTTCGGGCAGCGCGGCGCAGTTGAGGGCCACGAAGGGCCTGGCGGCGCGGTCGGAATGGGCGTGCAGGAAGCGGGCGAACATCTCCTTGCCCGTGCCGGACTCGCCCGAAATGAGCACCGTGGCCTTGGAGCGCGCCACCTGCCGCGCCAAGGCCAGCACGCGCAGGATGGCCGGATGCCCGCCGATGATGGAGAAACGCTCGCCCTGCACCCCCTGGGGCGCGGCCATGGCCCGGGCAGCCGCAGGCACGGCCGCCGCTGCCTGGACCGGCGCCTTCGCGGCCAGCGGAGCGGCCGGGGCCGCCAAGGGGGCGGGGTCGTCCTGCGCGTCGCGCGGGAGCACGGCCTCGATCTTCTCCCAGTCGAGGGGCTCCAGCCAGTAGTCGCGCGCGCCCTGCTCCATGAAGCTCTGGGCCTCCTGGGCCGAACCGCGCGCCGTGAACACGATCACCGGAGGGAAGTCGCCGGATTCGCGAGCCGCCGCGAGCAGCGTCTCGGCCTGGTAGGCCCCGCCGATCTTGGCCTGCGTGAAGATCACCGCGGGGCGGTTCTTCTTCATCCAGGCCATGGCCCCCGGGAGGCTGTCGGCGATGCCGGCCTCGATCCCCGCCCCTTTGAACATGGGGAACAGGGACGTGATCGCGTGGGCTTGGGCCACGAAAAGTATGGTCTTCCCGGGCATGAAAACCCCATATCCGCAAGTCAAACGTATTTCAACGGCAACCGTCCACAATTGCACGGATTCGCGGGAATTAACCCGTGCGGCGACAACGGGGGCCTTCCGCGGGACCCTCCAAGCGGGTGGTTTGCCTCTTTTGACAAATCCGCTAGGATGCGCGGAATCTTCAAACGAGGAATCCCATGACGCTCACCGTGCAGACCCTTTACGGCCCCCTGGGGCCGGTGGACTTTCCCGAATACGGCCCGGACGGCGCGCTGATCGGCTGCGTTCCGGCCGCCCCTCTCGCCCTGGAGACGCCCCTGGGGCGTCTGAACGCGCAACACTCCACCGACGACGCCCGCCGCCCCAAGGTGCACCCCATCGAGTTCCATCCGGACGGTTCGCTCAAATCCATGGCCCTGGAGGAGCGCACCGTGCTTCCCACCCCCCTGGGGCCGCTCCCGGCCGAATTCGTGAGCTTCCACCCGGACGGCGAGCTGCGCCGGGTCTTCCCGGTCTACGGCAAGCTCTCAGGCTACTGGACCGAGAAGGAGGAGGCCACCCTCAACGACCCGCTCACCCTGGAAACACCGGCCGGAAGCATCACGGCCCGCATCGCGGGGGTGCAGTTCTTCCCGGGCGGGGCGCTGAAAAGCGTGACCCTCTGGCCGGGCGAGAGCGTGGAGATCGAAACGCCCCTGGGGCGTCAGAAAGCGCGCATCGGCATCTCCTTCCACGAGTCCGGGGCGCTGCGCTCCTTCGAGCCCGCCGCGCTCACCCCCGTGCCCACGCCCATCGGCATCCTGGAGGCTTTCGACCCCGACGCCCTGGGCATACACGGCGACGTCTGCTCCCTGGAGTTCGGCCCGGACGGCGAACCCGTGGCCCTTTCCACGCCCATGAACACCGTGGAGGCGGCGCTCCCGGACGGCAAACCCCGGCGCTTCGCCCCCACGCGCGTGCCCAATCTCTGCGACGAACGCGTCCAGGACGTGAAGCCCCTGCGCGTGCGCTTCCAAGGCGGCGCGGCGCTCCTGGGGGAAGACCCCGCCCCGGCCTTTCCCCTGGACACCGCGCGCTTCACGGTGGGCAGGCTCCTGGAGGGCCTCTTCGCGCCCATCCGCTACGACTGCGGCCTTTAACCCCCGCGCAAACCCTCAACCTTTGAAGGTCCATCCATGAAAAGCCCGGAATTTTTCGAGAACGTCAAGGCCAAGGCCGTGGCCAACGTCTTCTTCAACGGCAACGTGGTCAGCCACTCCATCTGGGACGCCTCGGGCGTGCGCCGCTCCCTGGGTGTGTGCCAGCCCGGGACCTACACCTTCACCACCGCCGACCCCGAGATCATGGAGATCACGGCGGGCAGCGTGCGCGCCAAGGTGGACGGCGAGGACGAATGGGGGGTCTACGGCCCCGGACAGGCCTTCAACGTGCCCGCCAACACCTCTTTCGAGATGGTGGTGGAGGGCGCGGTGGCCCAGTACGTGTGCACTTTCGGCTAGCAGTCGTCGAGGCGGGGCGGGTCAGCCCGTGGGCCTGCCCCGCTCCTGCCAGGCCTTGAGAAGCCCGAAGCAGCCCGTGAGCATCATGTCGCCCAGGGGGGCCGGGAAGCGCGCCGCGAGATGCCCGGCCAGCTCCGCGCGCCTGGGGCCGATCACCAGCGTCTCCCGGAAGGCCTCGCCGCCGCCGTGGAAGGCGCAGCCGTGCCCGCCCGCGCCGAACACCTCGGCGCAGTCCACCGCTCCGGTGCGGAAGCGCTCCAGCTGACGGGCCAGTTCAGGGGCCTCCAGCATGCCGGTGTGGTGCTCGTAGACCCCGTGCAGGCGGCCGAAGCGCACCAGAAGCCCCAGCACGTGGCTGTTGCCCATGTTCACCACCAGCGCGCCCTCGCCGTCCACCAGGGCCTCCAGTTCGGGGTCGTGGAGCACGCCCAGGGCGGCCGCCGGGCCTGTGTCCATGACGGGGCCGCCGCCTATGGCCTCCTGGAGCTCGGCCAGCCGCGTAAGTTCCGCGGGAACCTCCACGTAGAGCAGATCCGCGAGACGCCCCGGCCCCTGGGCCAGGAAGCGCTCCCAAAGCCGGAAGCGCCCCAGGCGGCTGGACTGCCCCGGGTGGCAGCCGTGGTCCTGGGCGCAGGCCAGCACCATGTCCGGGGCCTCGACGCCCGCCTGGGCCAGCAGGCCCTGCCAGAAGCCGGGGTCGAAATCGGCCTGGTGCACGGGGACGTGCCCCTCGGGGCAGCGCTCCAGGACGCGCACGCCCATGCGCGCCTCCAGGGTGGAGGGGTCGTCGGTAAGGGCCAGGGCGGCCCGGGGCGTGGCGCTCACGCCGAGTCCGGCCTGCAGGTGGGCGCGCACGGCGCGCACGAAGCCGCCGCCCATGTTGGCGCCGCACAGGTGGACGCCCGCGCCCCGGGCCGTGAGCTCCCGGATGCGCGCCCCCACCCTCCTGGCCGGGGAGGGCAGCACGAACTTGGGGCAGTTCTCGATGGAGAGCCCCGGCTGCCAGCAGAGCACGTCCTGGGTGCCGCTGCCCACGTCCACGCAGAGAATGCCCGCCATCAGCGCCCCTTGGCCACGCCGTTCCCGAGGCTCACCCCGGGCTCCACTCCGCGCATCACACGGCGCACCAGGATGAACTCGGGGTCGGGCACTCGGGCGCGCAGCTTGTTTTCGGCGTCGCGCACCTCCACGGCGCTCGAAAGGGGCCGGAAGGACTTCAAATCCCCCGAGTAGCCGAACTCGGCCACGTAGAACACGCGGTAGGAATCGGAACCCGCGCCCAGGGCCTCGGCCTCCAGGGGCATGCGCAGGGGGACCGTGACCACGGCCGTGCGCGAGGCGGCCGCCCCCCGGGCGATCCACTTGGCGGGGCCGGTGAACCACGGATAGCGCGAGAAGGCCTGCCCCAGGGTGAGCTGCCCGTCCACCTTGGGGAACGTGCCGTTGACGATGCCCGCCAGGGCCGGGTCGTCCGCAGGGTGGACCACCACGGGCTGGCCGGTCAGGGGGGCTTTGCCCTCGCTGCCCGGCCCGGTGGGCCGCAGGGCCGCCCCCGTGGCGACGGCCAGGGCGCAACCAGCCAGGATAAGCCAGAACACGGTGTCGCGCAGGATCAGTTTCAGGACCATGGGGCGCTCCTCGGACGGCTCATTCGAGTCCGCAGGGGATGTTCTTGTAGATGTAGTCCACCTCGCCGGTCTTGCGGGAGGCGTCGTAGTGCAGAAGGATGTCCACGTTGGTTCCGCTCCAGGAGAGCATGCCGCCCTGGAGCGTCTCGGGCTTGCCGTGGCGCGCGGTGAGTTCCGCCACCAGGCGGTCGTGGTTTTCGCGCCCGGCCACCTCGGCGTCCACGGTGTAGAGGTAGCCCTGCATGAAGACGTAGCGCAGGTTCTTCAGGGGCACGCCCAGCAGGACGAGCTGGTCCGTGGCGCGGGCGCAGTTGAGGCCCTCTTCCGAATCGCGCTGGCAGGAGAAGGTGCGGTCGGGCTCGTAGGGTTTGGCGAAGGGGATGCCCAGGAAATCCTTGGGTTCGGCCTGCATGGCGGCCTGGGCCGGAAGGGCCGATGCCAGCGGAAGGGCCAGCAGGGTCAGGGCGGCGAGGGCGCGGCGCACGATCAGGCTCCCTCGGCCCATTCGCGCCGAAAGTCCGCCGCGGATTCCAGCCGGTAGCCCTTGGCCTCCAGGTCGGCGCGGATGGGCGCGTCGTCCAGGGCGTTCACGCGCAGGATCACCATGCGCCGTCCGTTGTGGAAGAAGGTGCTGGTGGAAAGGATGCTCGCGCCGTGGGCCGCGATGACACCGGCCGCGTCCAGGATGACGCCCGCGCGGTCCTCCACCTCGAAGACCAGGCGCGAGCCGCCCAGGGCCAGGCCCATCTCCTCCACGAGCACTTCGAGCATCACGGTGCGGTTGATGTAGCCCACCAGCCGCCCCTTCTCGTCCACCACGCCCAGGCCCGCCAGGTTCTTGTCGTGCATGATCTGGGCGGCCTGCTCGATTTCCATTTCCGGGGGCACGGTAGTGATGTCGCGGCGCATGACCATGCCCACGGTGAGCTTGGAGATGAGGTAGTTGGCCTCGTGGCGTTCCAGGGTGGAGACCAGGGAGGGCAGCGCGGCGGCCAGGTCCTCGTGGCGGACGTAGCCCGCCAGGCGCTCCCCCTCGGTGACGAGAAGCATCCAGTACTCCTCTTTTTCCAGGATTTTCCTGGCTTCGGAGAGGGGCGTTGCCGGGGTGACGGGGTGGAAATCCTTGAGCATCTTCAGGCCTACGTACATGGGGCCCTCCTGGAATGTGATGGCGCGTGCCGTGGGCAGGGTGCATAACCCACAAGGCCGCCCGGAGGGAAGGACCCAGGGTGGGTCGGAAGAAACGTCCCGGGCCTTGGTGGCGAGGGGCGCGGGGCCGCCGTGCGCGACGGCCCGGAGGCGCGGCTACCCGAGCCAGGTGAGCGAGTAGAACCTGGCGTAGACGGTCGAAACCTTCCTGGCCTGGAGCCTGCCGAAACCGATTTCGCAGAGCCTGCAATAGATGTGTGCCGGGTTGAGCCTGTGCTGCAGGTAGTGTCTCAGTGTTCTCAGTCTGTTCATGGCCGCCTCCCGCCGTGGCCGATCGGCTCTCTTCATGCCCGGATCAATGCATACCGCATGCCGGACGCTTTGCGCGGAAAGGGCTTCCGCCCGCTCCGAAAGGCTTATCGGACGCCCCGGGAAAAGGGTTTAGCCCGGCCGGGGCCCGCGTCCCCGGCCGGGGGTCCCTGGCCGCGCCGGGCCTCACGGGGTGAGGCGCGGCGCGGCTTCCTCCAGGATCAGTTGACGCGGGTGGCGGCCGGGGCGGGCTTGGCGGCCGTCTCGGGCTTTGCGTCGGCCTTGGCGACGGGCTTGGCCGCTTCGGCGACCGGTTTCACGTCGGCCTTGGCGTCCGCCTTGGCATCGGGTTTGGCCGTCTCGGCCACAGGCTTCACGTCCGTCTTGGCGACGGGCTTGGCCTCGGGTTTGGCGGCCGTGGCGGAGGGGTCTGCCTTGACGGCCTCGGGCTTGGCCGGATGGGCGGACTTCTCCAGCGAGGCCGGGGTCTTGGCGTGCACGGCCTTGGCGGGCGTCCCGTTCTTGGCGGCCGGGAGCGCCGTCTCCTTGGCGGGAGACGCGGCTGCGGTCGCGGCGGGGGCCTCCGGCTTCTTGACTTCCAGGGCCGGGGCCGAAACCGGCGCAGGTTTCGCGGCCTGGACCGCATCGGCCTTGTCCGATGCGAAAGCGCTGAATCCCGTCAGCAGAACAGCGCCAAGAACACCAACGGAAACGATGCGTTTCATTTTATTTCTCTCCATGATGCGTTGCATTTTCGCTCATTCGGCCATCCACACCGGACGCCCGACGCGAATATGCAGTCTATAGCATCAGGCGTGCCAACGCATGAATACCCGCAGACCGGCCTTTCACGGTCATCCTCAAGACATCACCCCCCCGAAAGTACGCTTTTTGCGCTCCACAACGCACGCGAGTACGTTTTTTGCCCGCGCGAGCCTCCCGATTGACGGCCAAGCGCCCCAGCGCCTACACCCTCCGGTCATGAGCAAGACCATCCGCCAGGCCCTGGCCGTGCCCTACGAGTTCCCCGTCGTCTTCACGCGCGACGCTTTCGACCCCGAAAACCCCGCCCTGGCGGACATCCTGGCCCTGGCCCCGGGCGGCCCGCACCGTCTGGCCGCCGTCTTCGACCAGGGGCTCCTCCGGGCCTTCCCGGACCTGCCCGAGCGCCTGGAGGCCTACCTGCGGGCCAGGCCCGGGGCGTTGAACGTCGCGCCCCCCCTGGCGCTCCCCGGGGGCGAGGCGGCCAAGAACGACCTCTCGGTCTTCCACGCCACGCTGGAGCACATCTTCGCGGCGCGCCTGTGCCGCCAGTCCTTCCTGCTGGTGGCCGGGGGCGGCGCGCTCCTGGACGCGGCCGGGTTCGCCGCCGCCACGGCCCACCGGGGCGTGCGCTTGATCCGCATGCCTTCCACGGCGCTGGCCCAGAACGACGCGGGCGTGGGCGTGAAGAACGCCGTGAACTTCTTCGGCCGCAAGAACTTCCTGGGCACGTTCGCCCCGCCCTTCGCCGTGCTGAGCGACTTCGCCTTCCTGGACGGGCTGCCAGCGCGCGAACGCCGCGCTGGCCTGGCCGAGGCCGTGAAGATCGCCCTGATCAAGGACAGGGCCTTCTTCGACCGCCTGCACGTGCAAAGAGACGCCCTGGGCCGCTTCGAGCCCGACCCCTACGAGCATTCCATCGAGCGTTGCGCCGAACTGCACCTGGAGCACATCGCCACCAGCGGCGACCCTTTCGAGTTCGGCTCCTCCCGGCCCCTGGACTTCGGCCACTGGAGCGCCCACGCCCTGGAGGAAGCCTCGGGCGGCAGCCTGGGGCACGGCGAGGCCGTGGCCGTGGGCGTGGCCCTGGACAGCGTTTATTCCCGGCTGGCCGGGCTCCTGCCGGAGGCCGACCTGGAACGCATCCTGGAGGTCCTGCCCGCCCTGGGCTTCACCCCCTGGCACGCGGGCCTCGACAGCCTGGACATGGAGGCCGCCCTGGAGGCCTTCCGCGAGCACCTGGGCGGCAGGTTGTTCCTGAGCCTGCTCACGGGCATCGGCTCGCGGGTGGAGGTGAACGCCGTGGACTTCGCGCTCATGCGCCGCGCCTCGGACCAGCTGCGGGAGCGTTTCGCGTGAGCCGCCAGCCCGTCACCTACTGCACCAACATCCATCCGGGCGAATCCTGGGCCGAAACCTTCGCCAACCTCCAGGCCCACACCCTGCGCGTGAAGGACCGGCTCAGCCCGGACGCGCCCTTTCCCATGGGCCTGCGCCTCTCCGGGCGCGCGGCGCGCGAACTGGACCACGCAGAAGCCCTGCGCTTCAGGGACTGGATGGAGGAGCACGGCCTCTGCGTCTCCACGGTGAACGGCTTTCCCTACGGGACCTTCCATGCCGCGCCCGTGAAGGAGCAGGTCTACCTGCCCGACTGGCGCGACCCGGCACGGGCTGCCTACACCCTGCGTCTGGCGGAGTTTCTGGCCCTGTGGCTGCCCGAGGGCGACACGGGCTCGGTGTCCACCGTGCCCGTGGGCTTCCGCGCCGGGTTCGACCCGGCCCAGGAGCCCCTGGCCCTGGAAGGATTGCGCGGGACCCTGCGCGCCCTGCGGGAGCTGGCCCAGCGCACCGGGCGCACGGTGCGCCTGGCCGTGGAGCCAGAGCCCGGCTGCCTGGTGGAGACCACCCCCCAGCTTGCGGCCCTGCGCGACCGTCTGGAGCTTTCCCCCGGGCTGGCCCCCCACTTCACCGCCTGCGTGGACTGCTGCCACCAGGCCCTGCAGTACGAGGCCCCGGCCGAGACCCTGGCCGCCCTGGCCCGCGCGGACCTGGAGATCGGCCACGTGCAGGTCTCCTCGGCCCTGCACCTGGACGGGCCGGACCTGACCCCCCTGGCGCGCTTCCACGAGCCCGTCTACCTGCACCAGTGCGCGGCCCGCCTGGAGGACGGCGCGATCCTGCGCTTCGACGACCTGGACAAGGCCCTGGCCGCGCGCCCCGAAGGCGTGGAGAGCTGGCGCGTGCACTTCCACGTGCCGGTGTTCCTGAGGGAGCTGCCCGGCTGCCTGAGCACCCGGGACTACCTGGAGGGCTTTTTGCCCCGCGTGCCCGGCCACGTGCCCCTGGAGGTGGAGACCTACACCTTCGACGTGCTCCCCGAGGAACTCAAGGAAAAGGACGTGGTGGATTCCATCGAGCGCGAGATCCGCTGGGTGGAGGGGCACAGGGGATAGGGGCCGACGGGCAAAAAAAAAGCGGCCCCTGGGACCGCTCGAAAAATGCGAAGGATTCGCTGGCGCACGAGCCGGATCGTCCGGCAGCCTCCCCTTCCTTCAGGTGTGGCTCTTGTGACGCGCTTTCGCGAATCCTTCTTCGCGCCCTTGGCGCGGCGTATGGGAATGTAGGCTTATTTCGCTCACCCCTCCGCTGGATTCCGGGCCGCTTCGCCCGTAAACACACTATAAGTCCGCTTTCTCCGGAGGGAAGGGGGCGCGGGGCACATGGCCCGATTTTTCCGGGGCATGCCCGCCGGGCCGCGTCGGCTTGCCCGCCCGGCCGCCGACATCCCGCCCGGCCGCCACCTCCTGCTCTGCCCGACCTCCGCCCACCGGGACGCGACGCCCGCGCGCCTCGCGCGAAAACGCCCGGCGGGTTTCCCTGCCGGGCGTTCTCGCTGCGTCGTGCGCCGACTCGGGCAGCCCGCGCGTTCGCTCAATGGGGCAGCTAGAAGCCGCAGGCCGTGAGGATGTCCCCCAGCACCTTGTCGGAATCGAAATACTCCTCCGCGATGGCCCGGGCGGCCTTGCGGTGGCGGGGATAGTCGGAGAGCACGTGCTCGATGGCCGAGGCGGCGTTGTCCACGCCGTCGAAGGTGACGAGTCCCTCGCCCACGGGCAGGTAGGTGCCGAAGCCCGTGTCCTCCACGATGACGGGACGCCCCGAGGCCAGGTAGCTGGCGGAGCGGTCGGAGAACCAGCCGGACTTGAGCTGGATGTTCTGCTCCTTGGCCACGGTGAACTCGGCCGTGGAGCCCAGGATGTAGTCGTGGTAGTTCCAGATGTCGCGGGAGAGCTCCAGGGCGTTCTTCACCACCCAGCCGTGCTCGGCGAAGCGCTTGGCGTCTTCCTTCATGCCGCTCATGGTCAGGTCGAGCGTCACGCCGGGGAGCCTGCCGGGCAGGTCGATGATGCGCTCGTATTTTTCGCACTTGCGCCAGGAGAGCTTCTTGCCCTCGTGCACGATGTCGCGGCCCTGGGCGTCCCAGTTGCCGATGGTGGTGAAGCCGGTGCCGGGGCCTTCCACGTTGGGCCAGAGGTCCAGGACGATGGGCACGTTGGTGGGGATGTAGTCGATGCCGGAGAGTTCCACGCCGGTGGAGCCGGTGGGGATGTTGCGGCCCCAGGTGAAGAACACGTCGTGGCGCTTGAAGTAGTCCCTGGTCCAGTCGTCCCCGGCGATCTTGGACTGGGTGAAGATGGGGTCGGTGTCGATGATGGCGCGCACCTTGGCCTTCATGAAGGATTCGCGCAGGGGGATCACGCCCGAGACGTTCAGGAAGAGGTCGGCGCTTTCGCAGAAGGCGTCCACGGCCTCGCGGGACATGCCGTAGTGCTTGCCCTCGAAGATGGTGCTGTAGGCCCAGCGGTCGCCCAGGCCGAGGCGTTCGAAGGCCTGGCCGATCACTCCGCGCCCGTAGGCGGAGTCGGCGGAGGCGTAACCTTTCACGGGGTCGAAGGGTAGCGCCCACTCGGCGGTGTCTTCCACGAAGATCACCTCATGGCCCAGCCGCTCAAGTCCCTTGAGGTAGTGCAGGAACATCCACACCTGGCCCCCGAGGGGAAAGCTGACCAGATAGCCTCCGACCGCGATCTTCAGTTTACGCATCCTTATGAACCCTTCTTGGCGATGGTTTTTTGCTTCGTGTCGTTCTGCCGGGCGGCCTGCATGGCCTTGGCGCCCTCGCGCACCGTGACCATGGGGATGCCCTGCTCGGCCACCCAGGCGCTGAGCTGGTCGAGCTTGTCGGCGGGATAGGGCTCCCAGCCGGTCTTGTCGCCCACGCCGTGAAAACAGAAGACCACCCACCCGCCGTGTTCGAGGCTGTGGTCGGTGATGATGCGCGCCAGGGCCTGGGCCGAGTCCTTCTCGTGCACCATGAAGCGGCGGATGGCGTGGGCGTTGAAGGTGCCGGGCCTGTTGTCCGAATCGCGCCCCGTGCAGGCCCGGGCGTAGGAGCGCCGCGAGAGGACTTCCACGTCGTCGGTCCAGTAGTTGTGGGGAGCGATGTAGGTGTCCACGTCGAAGCCCAGCTCCAGGAGCATGGCCTTGGACTGCTCCATCTCCCGCTGGTAGGAGCCGGCCAGGATGTCCAGCGTGGAGGGGTCGCCCCCTCTGAGGGGCCGCACGTGCAGTTCGGCGATGGCCCTGTCGAGCCAGTAGCAGCCCTGGCAGCTGGCCATGGCCTCCAGGCTCGGGGCCTCGGTGAGGGGCTTGCCGTCCTGGTAGAGGCCTGCGATGCGCTCGTATTCGTACTGGGTCTGGTAACGGGCGGGGTCGCGCTCGTCCACATGCCAGCCGCTCACGGGCTCCTGGGCCAGGGTCTTGGGAATCTGGGTGGGCCGCGAATGCGTGAGGCTGTGGGAGGCGATCTCCCAGCCGCTGGCGGCCAGCTCGCGCACATGCTCCACGTTCATGTAGTCGTCGTTGCCCGAGAGCATGCGCGAGACAACGATGCCCGCCGTGGCCACCTGGCCCCTGCTCTTGAGGATGGGCAAGGCATAGCGGTGGTTGCTCACGATGCCGTCGTCGAAGGTGAAGGTGACCATCCCCTTGGGAAAAGGACGCGCCACGTTGGCCAGCGACATGCCGGGCAGGACGGCGCATGCCCCCGCGGCGGCGCAAAACGAAAGAAAATTGCGACGTTTCATCGGATGGAAAACCTCACGAGCCTTTGACTCCTGGCCTAGAACGCGGGACCTGCCAGGAAAGGCTCGCTTGCAGAAAGCGGGCCAAGACAGGAGCAGACGCATGCGCGCCAAGTCCGGTATGCCATGCCAGAAACCTTACCATAATGAAAAGCTACGTCGAAATCAAACAATCCCCTCGCGCAAGTCGCGCCGGTTACGTTTCCTGCGCATGGCGCGCAAAATCCGTCATCGCGGTTACTTGACCCCGCCGCTCAAACTGCTACGAGGCCAGGACCCAGGAGGTGCCCATGCTCTTTTTCGTCCGAGTCCTGATCGTCGCGGCCTGCCTGGCCCTGCCCTCACTGGCCATGGCCCAGGCCAAACACTTCGCGGCCTCCCAGCGCCACTTCGAGGACCTGGCCAACAAGGCTGCGGACCTCTCCGCCTCCATGGACAACCCCGGCGAGAAAAACCTTTGCAACTACTACACCGCCACGGCCATGCTCTACGCCCTGCGCGCCCACGCCCTGGCCCAGCTCGCGGCCGTGGAGGAACGCCTGCGCCAGCCCGAAGACCTGGCCCTGGTGCGCGCCAAGATCGTGGAAACCAAGAACGTGGCCGCCCGACACCTGACCAACGACCTCAAGGCCCTGGAGAGCCTGGCCGCCTCCTCCGAAAACTCCCGCATCCACGACCTGGGCATGCGCCTGGTCAACGAGGTGCGCGTCTTCAGCCACAACGCGGACACCGCCGCAAGGCAGTGAGCCCCCCTACTCCCCCAGCCCCGGACCGGCCAGCCACACCCCAAGGGCGCGGTGGTCCTTGATGCCGTGGGCCATCAGCGGGAAATAGGGGCGCGCCGCGAAAAGCCACACCCGCTGCCCCGACCGGGCCGCCTCCGCCGGAATCGTCAGCGTCGCCCGGCGCGGGCCTTTGCCCCCCAGGAGCGCCCGGTCCAGCACCGCGCCCCCCGAGGAGAGCCGCACCTCCACGGGTTTTTCCAGGTCCGGCCGCGAGGCCCCCGCATCGAAAGTCCAGGGCCCCTGGCCCGTGAGCACGAACGACGCCGCCCCGGCGCTCCACAGGGCCACCCGGCCGTCGATAAGCTCCGGCCCGTAGAAGCCCTGGGTGTCCTGGACGCCGGGCGCGGGGTAGGACGCCAGCCCCAGCGAGCGCGCCGTGCCCGCGAAGCCCGCATTGCCCAGCTGCAGCGCAAGGGCCGCGCACAGGGCCAGGGCCGCGCCGCGCGCCGCCAGGCGGCCCGTCCAGGGCGCGCTCCAGCCCGGGACCTCGCGCTCCATGCGCAGGCACGCCGCCAGCACCACGAAAAAGAGGAGCCACACCGCCGGGATGTAGACCATCTCCTGGAAAAGCCCGAAAGCGTGGAACACCGTCAGAGAAAGCGCCGCCGCCAGCGAGAGGGCGTCCGCCCGGAGCCCGTGGCGCGCCAGGGCCACCCGGAAGGCCCGCCAGGCCAGAAGCAGCCACGCAGCCAGGCCCAGAACGCCGCCCCCGGCGAAAATCTGGATGAAGAGGTTGTGGGTGGCCTCGAACACCTCGGCCGTGGCGGGCACGCCCCGGGCCAGGGCGCTCTCGGGCGCGGCCATCAGGTGGGGATAGTGCCAGGCGTAGGTCTCGTAGCCCATGCCCGCCGTCGGGGCCTCGGCCCCCACCAGCACGCCGCTCTTGAAGACCATGGGCCGGGGGCTCTCCAGAAAGCGTTCCAGACGCTCGCCGATCATCACGGCCAGGGGGAAGTTCATGAGCGACACCCGCGTGGCGGCCAGGGTCCCGTAGAGGCCCAGGGCCACCACCCCGGCCAGGGCCAGCCCCGCCAGCGCGCCCCGGGCCATGCGGCGGCGGTCCAGGGCGAAGAGGTCGAAGCGCGCGGCCCCGAGCACAGCCAGGGACACGGCCAGGCAGCCGAAGACGATCCACGCCCCGCGCGCCATGGTGAGCACCATGGCCGCCACCCCCGCCGCCGTGAGCGGCCACGCCAGCAGGCCCGCCCGTCCGCGCCCCAGGAGCAGCAGGAAGGGAAAGGCCACGCAGAGGTATTCGGCGTACCACCCGGGATTGAGGAAAAGCGACGTGAGGCGGTCGCTCATGGCGAAGGCCTTGCCCTTGGCCAGAAAGAACTCGCTGAACCCGAAGGCCATGGAGGCCGGAAGCGACGCGGCAGCCCCGACGAGCACGGCCCGGGGCGCGTCGCAGCTCCGCAGGCGGGCCAGCTCCCGGGCCAGCAGCGCGTAGAGCACCAGGCGGTCCAGCCCCGCCAGGGCGTAGAAGGAGCTCTTGGCCGGGGAATAGCCGAGCATCCGGGCCAGCCCCAGGGGGCCAAGCTCGCGCAGGGCGGCCCAGGCCTCGCCCAGGGGCATGAGCGGCAGCCCGCAGAGCATCACGCCCACGAAGGCCGCCAGCCACAGGTTCAGGGGCGAGGGGGGCGTCCCGCGCTCCCCGGGCAGGGGCTCCCTGCCCGAGGAGACCGCCAGGGCAAGCCCCGCCAGGCCCGCCAAATACGCCAGGGCCTGGGCGTGCACGGAATAGGACTGGAACCCGAAGAACATCAGCACGGCCCCTAGGCCCGAGAGCGCATGGGTCCACAGCGCCGGGCGCAGCACGCACAGGGCGAAGACCAGGGGCGCGAAGGCCGTGAGGTTCCGGGCCGCGGGGCCCATCTCCAGGCACAAAAGCGCGGCCGCCAGGGCGTTGGCGGCGAAGAACGCCAGCTTGAGCAGATGCAGGACGGTCGAGGCCATGGGGTGGTGCTCTAGCCCAGGCGATCCCAAAAATCGAGGACCGATCGACGCTGGACCTCCAGGGAATAGGCCCGGGCCGTGGCGGCGCAGGCCTCCCGCACGCGGGCCAGGGCCTCGCCGCCCGCGCGGTGCAGCTCCAGGGCCTCTTCCAGGGCCAGGGCCGCGCCCAGCACGTCGTTGTCGGCCACGTAGAAGCCGTTGCCGCCCCAGGGGCGCTCCTCCAGGGGGCAGTCCGGCCGGTGGCGGTCTGGGGCGGCCTGGCGCATGTAGTCCCAGCCGCCCAGGCCCGCGAAGCCGCAGGGCACGGCCCCGCTGGCCATGGCCTCCAGGGGCGGCAGGGGGCAGCCCTCGGGGAAGCCCGTGGCCAGGAAGGCGTGGCTGCCGCGCAGGACGCGGGCCACCCCGGCCTGGTCCAGCCCGGCGATGGGCTCGAAGCGCGCCTTGAAGCGGCCACGCGCCTCCGCCACGGCCATGATCTCGTCGGCCAGGGCCTTGTTCTTGCGCGGCATGTAGGCCACCGTCAGCTCGCCGGGCTTTTCGTCCGGGGCGCGGAAGAGCTCCGGGTCGATGCCCGGGCGCAGGATCGGGGCGTCCACGCCCAGGCTCTGCCGGATGAACCAGGCCACCGGGGCCGACACCGCCAGGAACGTCACCGGCAGCGAGCGCCAGTCCACGCCCTGGGGCAGCCCCGAGAAGAGATAGGCCCAGTTCTGCACGTACACCAGGCAGCGAGCCCCGCCCTTGAGGCCCGGAGCCAGGGCGTTCACCCAGCCCTCGGGGACCACCCAGGCGTCGCGCTCCGTGGGCTCCACGGCGAGGAAGTCCTCCTCCGGGACGCTCTGGGCCGCGTCGTCGGGCCGCCAGTCCCCGGCCTCGCGCAGCACGACGCGGGCGTCGCGCCCGGCCTCGCGCAGGAAGCGGGCCATGCGCCAGAGCACGGCCACGCCCCCGGCCGCCCGGCGCACCGGGGGGATGAAGAAGAAGGTCCTCTCGGGTCTTGATTGCATCTTGTCACACCGCCTTGCGGGAGGCTAGGTTGGGGGCAAGTCACCGGAAACCGCGCGCGAGGCCATCATGCACCAAAGCGAACACCCAGGCCAGCCCTGGCCCCACCTGGACGCCGAGAAGACCCGCACCCCCAGCCTGGGCGCGGCCAAGATCCCCAACCCTCGCCGCCACTCGCTCTTCGTGGACGACGAGCAGGGGGTGCTCGTGAACATCCTGCACCCGGGCCACGGCAAGCGGCCCTCGGTGGCCTCCCTGGAGCAGGCCGGCCCCCGGCGCATGATCTATTTCGACCCGCCCAAGACCAAGTGCGCCGTGGTCACCTGCGGGGGCATCTGTCCGGGCACCAACGACGTGATCCGCTCCATCGTCATGGAGGCGCACCACGGCTACGGCGTCTCCGGGGTGCTGGGCGTGCGCTACGGCCTGGCCGGGTTCATCCCCAAGACCGACCCCGACGTGATGGAGCTCTCCCCCACCTCCGTGGCCGACATCCACGAGTTCGGCGGCACGGTGCTGGGCACCTCGCGCGGCCCCCAGGACCCCGAGGACGTGGTGGACGCCCTGGAGCGGCTCAACGTGGGCATGCTCTTCGTGATGGGCGGCGTGGGCTCCATGCGGGCGGCCCAGGCCATCCAGGCGGTCACGGCGGCGCGTGGGCTGCGCATCGCGGTGGTGTGCATCCCCAAGACCGTGGACAACGACATCCACTTCGTCTCGCGCACCTTCGGCTTCGAGTCGGCCGTGGAAAAGGTGATCGAGGCCGTGCGCTGCGCCCATGTGGAGGCCACCGGCGCGCCCTACGGCATCGGCGTGGTGAAGGTGATGGGGCGCGAGTCGGGCTTCATCGCGGCGGCGGCGGCGCTCTCCATCAAGGAGGTGAACTTTGTGCTGGCCCCGGAGGAGCCCGTGGTGCTCGAAGGCCCCGGCGGCTTCCTGCCCGCCCTGGAGGCCAGGCTCCGGCGGCGCGGCCACGCCGTGGTGCTGGTGGCCGAGGGCGCGGGGCAGGACCTGCTCCCCGAATCCGGGCTCACCGACGCCTCGGGCAACAAGGTGCTGGGCGACATCTGCGGCCTGCTCATCAGCCGCACCAAGGCCTATTTCAAGGAGCGCCTGCCCATCAACCTCAAGTTCATCGACCCCAGCTACATCATCCGCTCCGTGCCCGCCAGCGGGGCCGACCGCGCCCACTGCAACATGCTGGGCGCCATGGCCGTGCACGCGGGCATGGCCGGAAAGACCGGGATCATGGTCAGCCGACTGCACGAGATTCCCGTGCACGTGCCCCTGCCCCTGGTCACCGTGGGCCGCAAGGTCATGGACGTGCGCTCCAGCGCCTGGCAGCAGGTGCTCGACACCACGGGCCAGAGCAGGCTGCGCGCGGAGCCCGCTTGACGCCGCGCCCGGGGCCGCGCTAAGCCGCCCCTCGCATCCCGGCCGTTACGGAACACGGTGCGATTCCGTGGCGGACCCGCCGCAGTAAGCGGAGACGATGCCCGCGTAACCACTGTCCCTGGGGATGGGAAGGGCGGGCGGAGGACGACCCGCGAGCCTGAAGACGAACGGCCGGACCCGATCCGCGGATTGATCCCATGGCAACGGCAATCCCTTGTCCCCCCTCACGGGGGGCCGGGGGATTTTTTTATTGCACCGGCAGGCCCAGGACCGCCCTTCACAAGGATTTCACCATGCACTCTCGCCTCAAGGCCCTCACCGACCCCATCGCCCCCGTGGACGCCTCCCTCGTCCCCGCGATCCAGGCCCGCCTGGACGACCTCACCAAGCCCCAGGGCAGCCTGGGACGCATGGAAGAGCTGGCCCTGCGCCTGGCCCTCATCCAGGGCGGCGGCAAACCCCAGGCAGACCCGGCCGCGCTCTTCACCTGCGCCGGAGACCACGGAGTGGCCCAGGAGGGCGTGAGCCTCTTCCCGCAGGAGGTCACCCGGCAGATGGTGCTCAACTTCATGGGCGGCGGCGCGGGCATCAACGTGCTGGCCCGCCAGGCCGGAGCGGAACTCGTGGTGGTGGACGCCGGATGCGCCGGGCCGGACTTCCCGGAACACCCGGGCCTGGTGCGCGCAAAGGTGGCCCCGGGCACGCAAAACATGGCCAAAGGCCCGGCCATGACCATCGAACAATGCCTGCAAGCCCTGGAACTGGGCGCTTCCCTGGCCAGCCAGGCCGCCGGGCGCGGCGTGCGCGTCATCGGCACCGGCGACATGGGCATCGCCAACACCACGCCCTCCACCGCCCTCTACTGCGCCTTCCTGGATCTGACCCCCGAAGCCGTCGCCGGCCCCGGCACCGGGCTCGCCCCCGAGGCCGTCAGCCGCAAGGCCCGGGTGATCGAGACCTGCCTCGCCGTGAACCGCGAGGCCGTGGCCTCGGGCGACCCCCTGGCCATCCTCGCCGCGCTGGGCGGCTACGAGATCGCCTGCATCGCCGGGCTGATCCTGGGCGGCGCGGCCAACCGCCAGGCCGTGCTGGTGGACGGCTTCATCTCCACCGCCGCCTGCGTGGCCGCCATGCGCATGGCCCCCGCCGTCAAGGACTACTGCTTCTTCAGCCACGCCTCGGCCGAACCCGGGCACAAGGCCGTGATGCGCGCCCTGGACGCAAACCCCCTGCTCGACCTTGGCCTGCGCCTGGGCGAAGGCACTGGCGCGGCCCTGGCCCTGATGCTCCTGCGCGCCTCGGCCGCCGTGCTCAACGAAATGGCCACCTTCTCCCAGGCCGGGGTGAGCCGCCAGGACGGCTGAACGCTCGACAAACCCGGCCAGCGGAGTTATTAAGTTAGCAAAGGGCGGCCTTCCCGGCCGCCCCGCGCTCTCTCCCGGAGTCCGTCATGAACGACGGCCTTGTCCACTTCGCAGGCTATGACGGCCTGGTCCACTCGCCGGACGCCATCGTGGCGCAGCCGCCGGGGCATTTTTGGGCCCACGACCCCGGGCACGTCATCATCCCCACACCGCCCGCCGACCAGGTGATCCACACCATCACCGAGAACTTCGTGGGCCACGTGATCAACGAAATCGTCTAGTCTCCGGTCAGCACGGTATCCGCGCCAGCCCCACCGCCGTGAACGACCACGCGGACATCACCCACAAGATCGCCCCCAGGCCCCACAGCCACGCCCGGCCGCGCCCCAGTTCCGGGCCAAGCAGCGCCAGCACGCAGCCCGTCATGGGCAAAATCGGGAACAGATACCGCCCCTGCGACTGGAAATCGTTGTTCCACGAGTGCCACAAGGACTGCCCCACCGTGAGCAGCGCGAACGCAAACCACAGCGCGAACGCCCCGCGCGCCCACATCCCCGCCCGCAACAGCGCCGCCGCGTAGGCCAGCCCGAACACCGCCGCCGCGCGGCCGATCCACCGGTAGAACAAGAGCGGCGCTTCCACGTCCATTGCCCCGTACTTGCCGAACGCGCTGCGGAACGTGAACACGTGCCACTTCCACTCGCCCGTGAACATCTCCGCCAGCGTCACGCCCTTGGAGCGCATCCGCGACCCCCAGAACCCCTTGCCGTCCACCTGCGCCGAAGGCTTGAACTCCGGCGCGGCCATCTGCTCCGCCAGCCTGTGCTGCGCGTCCGGCGGCTGCGCCGCCGCCACCATCAGGTGCGCCCCGTATCGCGCGCCGAAGATCAACGCCGCCAGCCCCAGCGCCAGCCACGCCTCCCGGCCGCCCACCCCCGGCAAGCCCCTGCGCGCGCCCGCCGCCATGGTCCAGAACGCCACGAAAAACACCAGATACACATAGTAATTCTGCTTGGAGACCGTCAAAAGTCCAAGCAGCAACCCCATGCCCCACACCCAGCCGCGCCCCACGGACTCCGATCCGGACGCCAGGCGCACCGCGCACAGCCACACGGCGCCCATGCTCAGCGCCAACGGCAACGCGTCGCCGTTGAAATAACTGAACACGTACCAGGCCTGGGGCGTCAGGTACAAAGGCAGCAACGCCAGACGCCACCGCCCGGGCACGCTCCATGCCATCGCCGTCAGCAACGCGAACAGCAGCACGTTGAACAGACGCAGAGCAACATGATCCTGCCCCACCAGAGGCCGCGCCAGCACCGCGAACTTGCCCGCGAAGAAATACACCGCGTCCAACTGGTTGAGGTACGACACCCCGTAGTTGCTGTAGGCCCCCCTGGCACGCTCGTCGCCCACCGCCGGAGGATCCCAGTACCGCATGTAGTACTCCCCCGCGCCCACGTGATCCTTCTCGTCGGGATGCGCCGCGAAAGCGCTCAGCAACGCCATCGCCACCACCAGCCCCAACGTTCCCGCCGTGGCGGCGCGCCAAAGCAGCGTCCAAAGGCGATCAGGCGAGGTCACGAAAAGCCTCGGACAGAAGGGAGAGGGGCGGGAAGTACGGCGAAAGGAGGTGCGGAAGGACGGAAGGAGAATATGCCTCCGGCGGGCAAAGGGCTACGCCCTCTGCACTCCCTTTCGGCTTCGCGGGCTTCACCGGATGCGCATGCGTTGCCTGTCGCGCGGGAATTCGCGCAAAGCCGCGAATCCCCGCGCGGGGGGCCGTGGCGCTTCGCGCAAGGGGTTGGATCAAGAACTCTTTTGGGTTTCTGAAGACAAATTCCTTGCGCATCGCCGCTTGCGGCGATGGCAGTCCGCCGGGATAAGCGCCTGCCTTGAGGCGCGTTCCCGGCGGGTGTCTGCTGCCGTGCCGCGTACGGACCAGCACCCGAAGTCGTGGCCGGTGAAACCCGCGAAGCAATCGCCGGGTCCGGGGGGAGGCTCTCCCCCTGGCGGGAGAGTGCAGAGAGGGCGGAGCCCTCTTTGCCCGCCGGAGGCGCTCCCCCCCTCCTCTCCGCCGTCCCCGCCGCGTGCATTCTAGGCTTTGCCTTGTCCGTAGACGGCACGGAGGATGTCGCCTCCTCCTTGGGCCAGCACGTCTTCGGCCACGAGGCGTCCCAGTTCCATGGCCTGCCCGCGGGGCGCGCGGCGTTCCGCGCGCACGGGGCGTTTGCCGTCGGGGTCCGCTACGAGTCCGGTGAGCGCCACCTGGTCGCCCTCGAGGCGTCCGTGGGCGGCTATGGGCACCTGGCAGCCGCCTTCGAGGCGTGCGAGGAAGGCGCGTTCGGCGTCCACGGCGTCGCGGGTGTCGGGGTGGTCGAGGAAGGCGGTGAGGTCGCGGGTCTTGGCGTCGTCGGCGCGGAATTCAAGCCCGAGGGCCCCCTGGGCCACGGCGGGGAGGAAGTCCGGGGGGCCGAGGCGGACGTTGTGGGGCGCGGTGAGTCCCAGGCGGTTGAGACCTGCGGCGGCCACGACGATGGCGTCGAACTGGCCGTCGAGGAGCTTGCCCACGCGGGTGTCGAGGTTGCCGCGCAGCATGCGTATCTCCAGGTCCGGGCGCAGCGCCAGGAGCTGGGCCTGGCGGCGCAGGCTGGAGGTGCCCACCACGGCGCGCCGGGGGAGCGCTTCGAGGGAGGGGTACTGCGTGGCGAGCAGGGCGTCGGCCAGGTCTTCGCGCCGGGGGATGGGGCCGAGGACCAGGCCCGGGCGGCGTTCCACGGGCACGTCCTTCATGGAGTGCACGGCGAGGTCGGCGCGTCCGTCGGCCAGGGCTTCCTCGATCTCCTTCACGAAGAGGCCCTTGCCGCCCACCTTGGCCAGGGGCACGTCGAGGATCTTGTCGCCCTGGGTCTTGAGGATGAGCAGCTGGACGCCCAGGCCCGGGTGGCGGGCTTCGAGGAGTCCCTTGATGTGGTGGGCCTGCCAGAGGGCCAGCTTGGAGCCGCGGGTGGCGATGGTGAGGCTCATTTGCACGTTGAGCAGCTCCCGCCGGAGCATCCGGCGCAGCCTCCGCTCCTGGGGACGGAGGCGGGAACGGTGGACCCCTGGTAGCCGCCTGGGTTGTGTCCGGCGGTGTGACGGCAGGCGCTCATGAGCTTGCCGGTGTCCTGGGAGCCGCACTGGGGGCAGGGGGGCTTGGCGTCTCCGAAGACGAGTTCCTCGAAGTCCGCGCCGCACTGGTTGCAGCGGTATTCGTAGATGGGCATTGGGTGAGCTCCTTGGGGCCGCGCTTTCAGGGCGCGGCGTCGAGATATGGCTTGAGTTCCATGACGGCCTCGAAGAGGTAGTGGTCGGCCAGCTTGCAGAGCAGGTGCCCGCAGGCGATGTGGATCTCCTGGACCATGGCGGTGACGCCGTGGGGCACCAGGAGCGCCAGGTCGCTGAACTGGACGATCTCGCCGTTTTTTCCTGCCATGCCGATGGTGGTCAGCCCTTTTTCCCTGGCGAGGCGCATGGCGGCCACCACGTTGGGGCTGTTGCCCGAGGTGGAGATGCCCACGAGCACGTCGCCGGGGCGTCCGAGGGCCTGCACCTGCTTGGAGAAGACCTGGTCGAAGCCGTAGTCGTTGCCGATGGCTGTAAGGACGGAGGTGTCGGTGGTCAAGGCCAGGGCGGGGAGCGGCGGGCGTTCGAGCTGGAAGCGGTTGACGAACTCGGCGGCCAGGTGCTGGGCGTCGGCCGCGGAGCCGCCGTTGCCGCAGAAGAGGATTTTTCCGCCCTTGGCGAGGCACAGGGCGAGTGTGCGCCCGGCGGCGACCACGGCCTGTCCGTTCTCGCGAAAGAAACGTTCGCGCAACTGAGCGCCTTCCCGTGCGTGCTCGTGGACGATCTCGAGGGCGTCGGTGGACATGTGGCCTCCGTTGTTGGTCGAACCGGGGGCGTAAACCTAACCAAAACGCGCTCCAATGACAACGGCGGCAGCCAGACGGGGAGTGACTGTTGCAATGGTGTGAAATCCAGGATAATCAAGCTCATTGCTTCGATTCAGGTTTCGTGGGCACGCCGGGCATCTTCAACAATTCCGGGCGCGGGCGCAGTGCGGCCCGGCACGGTTCCGCTGAGCGAAACGATGCACGTTTTTGGCGTTCCTCTGGCCGGAACAACGATATTTTTGCAATTTTGTACTTTTTTTTCATTGCCGGTTACGCTATCAGATGCCTGCCGCAGCATCGCGGCGGACGTTTGTGGAGAGGCTTCATTGCGGGCAATCACGCCCAACCCAACCACAGGAGCGGTCAATGAAAAAATTCCTCGTTGCCTTGCTGGTCGCGGCCTTCGCCTTCCCGGCGGCCGCATTCGGCGCCGACACCATTAAAATCGGCTTCAACATCCCGCTCACGGGCGACATCCCCAAAGTGGGCGAGATGAGCAAGAACGCCGCCGAGATGCTCAAGGAAAAGATCAACGGCGCCGGCGGCCTGGACGTGGGCGGGAAAAAGTACCAGCTCGAATTCGTCTACGTGGACAACGAGGCCAAGCCCGAATCCGCCGTGAACGCCGCGCTGAAGCTCATCGAGGGCGAGAAAGTGCTGGCCATGGTCGGCCCCCAGGGCTCCGGCCGCGCCATCCCCGCCGCCGAAGTGGCCAACAACAACAAGACCGTCATGATCTCGGGCTGGTCCACCAACCCCAAGACCACCCTTGACCGCCCCTACGTGTTCCGCGCCTGCTTCCTCGACGACTTCCAGGGCCCCGTGGCCGCCAAGTTCGCCGCCGAGCAGCTCAAGGCCAAGAAGGCCGCCGTGCTCTACGCCGTGGACCAGGACTACTGCAAAGGCATCTCCGAGTTCTTCAAGAAGGACTTCGAGAAGACCAACGGCGCCGGCTCCGTGGTGGCCTACGAGACCTTCACCACCAAGGACGTGGACTTCTCCGCCCAGCTGACCAAGATCATCAAGGCCAACCCCGACATGCTCTTCGTGCCCCAGTACTACAACGAAGTGGGCCTGATCGTGAAGCAGGCCCGCGACCTGGGCTTCAAGGGCCCCATCCTGGGCTCCGACTCCTGGGGCTCCGCCGAACTCATGAACCTCTGCGGCGACGACTGCAAGGGCCAGTACTTCGTGACCCACTACGCCGCTGCCGGCGCCAAGGGCGCGACCAAGGAGTTCATCGACGCCTTCACCGGCAAGTTCAAGCAGGTGCCCGACGACGTGGCCGCCCTCACCTGGGACGCCACCGGCATGGTGCTGGCCGCCGTCCAGAAGATGGGCGCCCCCTCCGGCGACCTGGCCAAGGACCGCACCGCCCTGCGTGACGCCATGGCCTCCATGCGCGGCTACGATGGCATCACCGGCAAGATGAGCTACGACGGCAAGACCGGCGACCCGGTCAAGTGCGCCGTGATCGTCAAGATCACCGACAAGGGCGAGTTCTCCTTCCACGAGTCCGTCTGCCCGTAACCGATCGACCCCATGGGGCGCGGGCGTGCTGCACGCCCGCGCCCCCGACGTTCCCTTCCAGCGGCCCTTAATCCGTCAGCCTCGGGACCAACATGCTCGACACCGTCATCCAACAGGCGCTCAACGCCTTGCAGCTGGGGAGCTACTACTCCCTCATCGCCCTGGGCTACTGCCTGGTCTACGGCGTTTTGCTGCTCATCAACTTCGCGCACGGCGACATCTTCATGGTGGGGGCCTACATCGCCTTCTTTGCCGCCACCTTCCTCATGGGCCAGCACGCGCTCATCCCGCCCGCCTCGCCCGTTGCGGTGAAGCTGGCCTTCGCGGGCTTCTTCGCCCTGCTGCCCACCTTCGCCATGGCCTGGTGGCTGGGCAGGAAGCGAAGTCACGGCCAGGCCCTCAACGTGAACTACCCCGCCGTGGTCGGCGGCGTGTTCGTGGTGTTCTCGGCCGCCGTCTTCTACTTCGGCCAGAGCGTCTCCATCGCCTCGGGCACGGACAAGCTGGTGGTCTTCGCCGTGACCATCCCCCTGACCATGGTGCTCACCTCCGTGGTGGGCGTGTTCATCGAGCGCGTGGCCTACAAGCCCCTGCGCCTCAAGGGGGCCAACCGCCTCTACGTGGTCATCACGGCCCTGATGATGGGCATCATCCTGGAATACGGCAACCTGTCGCTGTTGGGCACGAGCCGCCTCTCCTTCCCCACGCTCCTGCCGCGCACCGTGTTCGACGTGCTGGGGGCCAAGATCACCATCACCAAGCTCTCGGGCATCGCCGTGAGCTTCCTGGTGTTCGCCCTGCTCCAGTGGATCGTCACGCGCACCAAGCTCGGCATGGCCATGCGCGCCGTGTCCTACGACAAATTCGCCGTGCCCCTCATGGGCATCCCCCTGGACGCGGTGATCATCTTCACCTTCTTCCTGGGCTCCTCCATGGCCGGCCTCGCGGGCATGTTCTACGCCATGAACTTCCCCGTGCTGGACCCCTTCATGGGCGCGCTGGTGGGCTGGAAGGCCTTCGTGGCCGCCGTGGTGGGCGGCATCGGCGACATCCGGGGCGCCTTCGTGGGCGGTTTCCTCCTGGCCTTCCTGGAAGTGACCGTGGCCGCCACCTTCAGCTCCGAACTGCGCGACCTGATCAGCTTCACCATCCTTCTGGGCATCCTCACCTGGAAGCCAACGGGGCTTTTCGGCAAGCCCAAAACCACGAAGATTTAAGCCATGGGCAAGTCACTCACCGTTCCGGCTCTCCTGGCAGCCCTGCTGCTGATGGCCGTGGCCGCCGCCAAGATGGGCATTCTGGGCCAGTACGCCATCACCTTTCTGTGCAGCATGGGCATCTTCATCATCCTTTCGGCCAGCCTGAACCTCGTCAACGGCTACATGGGCGAGTTCAGCTGCGGCCACGCCGGGTTCATGGCCGTGGGGGCCTACGCCTCCTCCATCCTGGGCGTGTTCCTCTTCGTGCCGGACCAGGTGTTCGGCCAGCCGCTGCTCTCCATGGCATGGAGCCCATGGGCCTTCCCGATCGTCCTTGCGGCTGGCTTCGTGGCCGCCGCCCTGGCCGGGCTCGTGGTGGCCATCCCCTCCTTCAAGACGCGCGGCGACTACCTGGCCGTGATCACCCTGGCGGCGGGCTACATCATCAAGAGCGCCATCGAAAACGTTGAGGCCGTGGGCGGCCCACGGGGATTCATGGGCATGGGCAAGATCGTCCAGGGCATGGACGCCGTGGCCAAGCTCCCCTGGATGCTCGTGTGGATCTTCCTGGGCGTGGTGTTCACCATCTGGATTCTGCGCCGCTTCGTCTACTCCACGCTCGGCAAGGGCGTGATGGCCATCCACCAGGACGAGGTGGCCGCCGAGATCATGAGCGTGAACACCAACAAGATGAAGCTCATCGCCTTCATGCTCTCCTCCGGGCTCGCGGGCCTGGCGGGCGGGCTCTTCGCCTACATGGTGAGCTTCGTGAACCCGGCCTCCTTCACCATCCTGCGCTCCACCGAGTGTCTGGTGATGGTCTACCTGGGCGGCATGGGCTCGCTCACGGGGTCGGTGCTCTCGGCCATCGTCTTCGCGGTGATGCTCGAATTCCTCAAGCCCCTGGAGCAGCTCAAATGGGTGGCCATCCCCCTGCTGCTCATCCTGCTCATGCAGTTCCGGCCCGAAGGCATCATGGGCAACCGCGAGCTCTCGGACATCTTCCCCAAACTCAAGCGCTACTACAGGTTCAAATAGCCATGGCCCTGCTCGAAATCACCGATCTCACCCAGCGCTTCGGCGGGCTCATCGCGGTCAACGACTTCTCGGTGCGCCTTGAAGGCCGGGAATTGAACGCCCTCATCGGACCCAACGGAGCGGGCAAGACCACCGTGTTCAACCTGGTCAGCGGCTTCTACCAGCCCTCGTCGGGTTCCATAACGATCAACGGCGTGAACACCCGGGGCATGAAGCCCCACCAGGTGACCAGCCTGGGCGTGGCCCGCACCTTCCAGAACATCCGCCTCTGGAACGACATGACCGTGCTCGACAACATCCGCGTGAGCCAGCACTCCCGCCTGGGCTACTCCCTGGCCGACTCCATCCTGCGCACGAAGCGCTACGCCGACCGCGAAGCCGCCATCGAGCGCACCGCCATGGAGCTGCTGGAATTCATGGGCATGAAGGACCTGGCCAACGAGTTCCCCCCCAACCTCTCCTACGGCACCCAGCGCAAGGTGGAGATCGCGCGCGCCCTCTCCACCAAGCCCAAGCTCCTGCTCCTGGACGAGCCCGCCGCGGGCCTGCCCTCCTCCGACGTGGTGGAGCTCATCCGCCTGATCGAATGGATCTACAAGGAGTTTGACCTGGCCATCTGGATGATCGAACACCAGATGACCGTGGTCATGAGCCTGTGCAAATGGATCAAGGTGATCGACTTCGGCGCCACCATCGCCGAGGGCAACCCCGAGGACATCCGCAACAACCCCACGGTGATCAAAGCCTACCTGGGCGACGAGGCCATCTGATGCTTTGCGTCTCCAATCTCAAGGTCAAATACGGCAACATCGAGGCCCTGCACGGCGTGAGCTTCACCGTGGAGAAGGGCGAGATCGTCACCCTCATCGGCGCCAACGGCGCGGGCAAGACCACCACGCTGTTGACCATCGCCCGCCTGGGGCCGCCCGAAGGACCCCGCGTCACCGAGGGCGACGTGACCCTGAACGGACAGAGCCTGCTCCCCGTGCCGCCCCATCAGGTGGTGGCCAACCTGCGCATGGCCCTGGTTCCCGAAGGACGCCACATCTTCGGCAACCTCTCCGTGATGGACAACCTCACCCTGGCCACCTACGCCCGCCAGGACAAAGACCGCGCCGCCAAAGACCTGGACTTCGTCTTCGAGCTCTTCCCCAGGCTGTCGGAGCGCCGCAAGCAGCGCTCCGAGTCGCTCTCGGGCGGCGAGCAGCAGATGCTGGCCGTGGGACGCGCCCTCATGAGCGGGGCCGACTTCATCCTCCTGGACGAACCCAGCATGGGCCTGGCCCCCCTGCTCATGTACGACATGTTCCGCACCCTCAAGAAGCTCAACCAGCAGGGCATGACCATCCTCCTGGTGGAGCAGAACGCCCGTCTGGCCCTGGATTTCGCCCACCGGGGCTATGTGCTGGACACCGGACGCATCGTGGCCCAGGGCCCCTGCGACGAACTGCGCGACAACCCGGACGTGAAGAAGGCCTATCTTGGCGGTTGAGGCCATGACTCCCTTCGCGCCCCTGGGGCGCATCTCCGACGAGCGCTGCGTGAGCCTCATAGGCATCGCGGGAGCGGGCAAGACCACCCTGGGCAAGGCCCTGGCCGCCCGGCTCGGATGGGCGCACCTGGACACGGACCGGCTCATCGAGGCCACCCTGGGCCAGCCCCTCCAGGCCATCCTGGACGAGCGCGGCCTCACGGGCTTCCTGGCCGCCGAGGAAGCCATGGTGGCCACCCTGGGGGTGAAGCGCACGGTGGTCTCCACCGGGGGCAGCGTGGTCTACAGCCGCAAGGCGGTGGACCGCCTCAAGTCCCTGGGGCCGGTGGTGCACCTGCGCATCGGCCTGGACGACTTCCTGGAGCGCGTGCAGGGCGCGGACGGCCGCGCCTTCGTGCGCCCGGACGGACGCTCCCTGGCCGACGTGTTCGCCGAGCGCGAACCCCTCTACCGCCAGGCCTGCGACTTCTCCCTGGACACCTCCCACGCGGACCTGGACGCCAGCGTGGAGCAGTGCGCCGGCCTCCTGGCCGGGCTGCTCGCCGGAGACTGACCCCATGGGACGCCTCGCCCTCGCTCTGGCGGCGTGCGTCCTTCTGCTCCTCCCCGCGTCCGCGCCCGCGGCCGACCCCTACGCTCCCCTCAAGAAGCGCCTCACGGAATTCCTCACGCGCCAGATGCGCGCCAACCAGGTCAAGGGACTGGCCGTGGTCCTGCTGGACGGACCGCGCATCGCCTGGATGCAGGGCTTCGGCTGGGCCGACGAGGCGCAAGACGCGCCCGCCGGGCCGGACACGGTGTGGCGCATGGGGTCGATCTCCAAGGTGGTCACAAGCTACCGCGCCGCCATGCTGGCCCAGGCCGGTAGCCTGGACCTGGACGGCGACGTGCGCCGCCACGTGCCCGCCTTCGCCGTGCGCAGCCGCTTCCCCGAGGCCGCCATCACCCCGCGCATGCTCATGACCCACCACTCCGGGCTGCCCACGGACATCCTGGCAGGCATGTGGACCGACCGCCCCGAGAGCCTGGAGGCCTTCATCCCCCGCATCGCGGGGGAGTCCCTGTGCAGCCCGCCCGGGCGCGAGTGGCGCTATTCCAACGTGGGTTTTTCGCTGCTTGGCCGGGCAATCGAAGAGGTGGAGGGCCTGCCCTTCGCCGAGGCCATGCGCCGGGGCCTGCTGGCCCCCCTGGGCATGGCGGACTCGGGTTTCGAGCTCACTCCCGCCCTGGCCCGGCGTCTGGCCCAGGGCTACGTGGCGGGTCGCCCGGCCCCGAGCCCGCCCCTGCGCGACCAGCCCGCCGGGTCGCTCTATTCCACGGCCGGGGACATGGCGCGCTTCATGAGCTTCGCGCTCTCGGGCGGACGGGGCCTGCTCACCGAGGAGTGGACCCAGCGCATGGGCGTGGTGCAGTTCCCCGGCCATCCACTGGATTTCGGCCTGGAGATGGGCCTGGGCTGGATGGTCTCCGGGCTCTCCATGGCAGACGGCCACAGGCTCTGGTGGCACGGCGGCGCGGCCGCCCCCTTCCAGACCCTGATGGTGGTCCAGCCCGACGAGGACCTGGGGGTGGCGCTCCTCTCCAACTCCATGGAGGCCTCGCGCTTCCTGCCCCAGGCGGCGCTCATGGCCCTGGACATGGCCCTGGAGGCCAGGACCAGGCGGCGCGCCCCGCCCCCTCCCCGCGTCCCGCCGCCAAGGGTCGTGCGCCTGGCCGCCGAGGAACTGGCCTCCTTCGCCGGTCCCTACGCCACCGTGGGCGCGCAGCTGGGCCACGTGCGCCTGGCCGGGGCCGGCCTCTACGCCGACATCCCGGGCCGGGCTTTCGAGATGGTCCCGCTGCTGGACGGGGCCTTCGCCGTGCAGCGCGACACGCTGGCCGGGCTTTTCCCGCGCCTGGACCGCGAGCTCTCCGTGCGCCCGGCCCAGACGGACGGCCGACGCTTCCTGGTGCTCCAGGGGCAGGCCATGCCCCTGCCCTTCGAGCAGCTGCCCCGCACCCCCCTGCCGCCCGCCTGGACCGCCCGCCTGGGAAACTACGCCCCGGACGGCCCCTGCGAGGGGCTGTGCTACGTGCGCCTGGAGCTGGCCCAGGCCCAGGACGGCGTGCTCACTGCACGGCTCTTCCTGGCGGCAGGGTCCGCGCCGCCGGGGCCTCCGGCCGTGTTCCCGCTGCTGCCGGTCTCGGACGCCGAGGCGGTCATCGCCGGAGCGGGGGTGGGTACCGGCCAGGCCGTGCGCGCGGTGGAGGGCGGCCTCTACCATTCGGGCTATCTGTTCAGGCCCGCGCCCTGACCGGCCGCCCGATCCTTTCACTGGACTTCCCCCCTTATTTGGTATTTACGATCAAACACCATCCCATTCTTTCGATCCATCCTCCGGGGAGCTTATGGAAGCCCACGGCAGCACCACCGCATCCCGTCGGACCCTCGCCCGGGCCCTGACCCTGGTGGTGTTGGCCGCCCTGATCCCGGCCACGATCATGCTGGTGCTGACCGGCTTGGAGCAGCGCGACATCGCCCGACGCGACGCCCTGGAAACTGCCCAGGGCCTGGCCAGGAGCCTTGCCGCCCTGCACAAGGCCTCCGCCGGTGAGGCCCGGGCCATGCTCTCGGCCCTGGCCCGCACAAACATAGTGCAAACGCGCGATCTCCCCAACTGCGCCGAGGTGTTCGCGGGCATCCTGGCCGACAACCCGCAGCTGACCAACGTCTTCCTGGCCGACGCCCCGGGCAGGGCCGTGGCTTCGGGACTGGCCCCGTTCACGGGGACCGACGTTTCCGACCGCGCCTACTTCCAGCGGGCCATGGCTTCCGGCCACTTCAGCGCCGGGGATCACATCCACGGGCGATCCTCCGGCCTGCCCATCCAGGTGTTCGCCATGCCGCTCAAAGCCCCGGACGGCCGCCCGGACGCGGTGCTGGTCCTGTCCTACAAGCTCTCCATGTACGAGCGCTTCCTGGAGGGCTACCCCATGCCCTCTTCCGCCAGGGTGGCTTTCATCGACTCCAAGGGCGTGCGCATGCTGGCCTTCCCCACGGAACCTGACCGCACGGTGGGCACCGCCGTTTCCCCGGCGGTGTGGGGGCGCATCCGCACGGCACAGAGCGACCAGGGCTGGTTCTCGGACAGGCGAACCGGCGGCGCGCCGGGCCTGTTCGTCTTTTCCAGGCTGCGCCTGGAGGGGGATCGGGAACCCTTCGTCAGCGTGGCGGTCTCCTTCTCCAACGAGGACATCTTCGGCAGGGCCGAACGCAACCTGGCGCGCAACCTCCTGCTCACAGCCCTGGCGGGCCTGCTGGCCCTTGCCGTCTCGCGGCGGCTGGGACGCAGGGCCATCCTGGACGGCGTGGAGGGCCTGCGCGCGGCCGCGGCGCGCCTGGGCGAGGGAGAGCTGGAGGCGCGCGCCGACGAAGCGCGCGGCTGCCTGGAATTCCGCGAACTGGCCGGCCGCTTCAACGCCATGGCCCAGGCGCTCCAGCGCCGCCAGGACGAAGTGACACGCTCCGCCCGGGACCTGTCCGCCATGCGCAACCTGCTGGCCAACCTCCTGGAGTCCATGCCCTCCGCGGTGATCGGGATGGACGCGCGGGAGCGCATCACCCACTGGAACCGGGGCGCGAAGAAGCTCACGGGCCTGGAGCCCGGGCAGGCCCTGGGCAGGACCCTCACCGAGGTGTTCCCCTGGCTCGCCCAGCGGGTGGACCACGTGGAGCGCGGCCCCCGGGACGTCGCCCCCCTCGAGCTGACGGCCAGCGCCCTCCCCGGGGCCGAGGGGACGCGCTACATGGACATCCTGGCCAGCCCCCTGGTGGCCAACGGGGTGGACGGGGCCGTGGTGCGCGTGGACGACGTGACCGAACGCGTTCGCCTGGAAGCCCTGCTCATCCAGTCGGAGAAGATGAACAGCATCGGCAGCCTGGCCGGGGGCATGGCCCACGAGATCAACAACCCCCTCTCGGGCATTCTCCAGGCAGTGCAGATCATCCAGCGCAGGCTCGATCCGTCCGCCGAAGCCAACCGCGCCGCGGCGCTGGCTTCCGGCGCGGACCTCGAAATCCTCCGGGACTACCTCCAGCGCCGGGGCATCTTCACCTTCCTGGACACGGTGCGCGAATCCGGCGAGCGCGCGGCGCGCATCGTGCGCAACATGCTGGGGTTCATCCGCAAGAGCGCATCGGCCCGCGTGCCGGTGTCCCTGCCCGAACTGGCGGACAAGACCATCGAGATCGCGGCCACGGACTACGACCTCAAGAAGAAGTACGACTTCCGCTCCATAGAAATCGTCCGGGAATACGCTCCGGACATGCCGCTCGTGCATTGTTCCGCCTCGGACCTGGAGCAGGTGGTCTACAATCTGCTGGTCAACGCGGCGCAGGCCATGGCCTCGAGGGATGCGCCCCCGGCGCCGCCCCGGCTGGTGGTGCGCGTCCACGCCGCCGACGGCATGGGCGTGCTGGAGATTGAGGACAACGGCCCCGGCATGGAGGAATCCGTTCGCCTGCGGGTGTTTGAGCCCCTTTTCAGCACCAAGCCCCCCGGGGAGGGCACGGGCCTGGGCCTGGCCGTGGCCTGGTTCATCGTGGTGAACAGCCACGGGGGCGACATCCGCGCGGAATCGAGCCCCGGGCGCGGCGCGCGCTTCGTGGTGCGCCTGCCCCTGGCAGGTCCCGAACACGCGGAATCCGGCGCGCCCCTCACGCCCGCGCGGGGGTGAAACTGGTTAGGTGCTGGTTGGACGCGGGTGGATTGCCCCCTCACGCCCGCGCGGGGGTGAAGCACTCCCTCGCCGCCTCCAGGAAGGCCCCGGCCGCGGGCGAGAGCCAGCGCCCCTCGTGGCGCACCAGGAGCACGCTGGCCCAGAGCGGCCCGCCGCTGAACCCGGCCAGGGAAAGCTCCCCCCGCGCCGCCTCGGCCCGCACGGCGAACAGCGGGCACACCGAGGCCCCCAGCCCCGAGGCCACGCAACGCTTCACGATCTCCACGCTGGAGCACTCCACCACCGCCTCCGGGCGCACGTGGGCCCGGCTCAGGGCCTCCTCGATGAGCCGCCGCGCGCTCCAGACATAGCGCGTGAGGAACAGGGGCATCCCCGCCAGGTCCTCGGGCCTGGCCACGCCGCCGTCCAGGGGCGATCCCGGCGGCAGGATCACCGTGAGCGGCTCGCGCCCGAGAACCTCCACCGCCAGCGACGGCCCCGTGAAAGGCTCGCCCAGGAGCAGGGCCACGTCCGTCACCCCGTGGGCCAGGTCGCGCGCCAACCCCTGGCGGGAGGTCTTGTCCACGCGCAGGCGCGTCTGGGGGAAGCGCTCCCGGAAGCGGCGCAGCACCCCGGGCAGACGCCAGGCCCCCAGGCTCTCGGAGACGCGCAGGGCCAGCTCGCCCGCCTCGTCGTCGCGGGCCGAGAGGGCCCGGCGCGCCTCGGCCTCCAGGTCCACCAGCCTGCGGGCGTGGGCCAGGAGCCGCCTGCCCTGTTCGGCCAGGAGCACGCCGCGTCCCACGCGGTCGAAGAGCGGCGCGCCCAGGGAGTCTTCCAGACCCTTGAGCTGGGCCGTCACGGTGGAGGGCGCGAGGTGCAGGGCCTCGGCCGCCCCGCGCACGGACCCGGCCGAAACCACCGCCAGGAAGGTCTTGAGCAGACGCAGTTCGAGCATTGTTCATCATCTCCGAACAGACAGTGCGAAACGATTCGCTTGTCACTCAACATGCCAGAGGCTACCTCCTGGATCAAGCCTTGAGGACGCCTGGCAACGTTCGGCAAACCAAAACAAAGGATTCCCTCATGGACGACTCCCTGAAATCCCTCTCCCTGGCCCGCAAAAAGGCCCACAAGCGCCTGCTGGACATGGACTCCCCGGTCTACAAGGCCTTCCTGGACATGGAGCGCGCCACCTATGCCGACGGGGCGCTCTCAAGGCAGGTGAAGGAGTTGATCGCCGTGGGCATCTCGGTGGTGATCGACTGCCGCTCGTGCATGCAGTGGCACGTGGAGCAGGCCGCCCTGTCCGGCGCGGGCGTGCGCCAGGTGCTGGAGGCCGTGGAGGTGGGCATGGAGATGGGCGGAGGACCGGCCACGGTGTCGGCGCGCTTCGCCCTGGAGGTGATGGAGGACGTGTTCGGCCGCGAGGCCCTGGCGGCCTCCCGCCCTGCCGGGAAGGTTTGAAATTCGCGGCCGATGGGAGTAGGGGGACGCCTCCGGAGGCACCCATGAAACACGTGAGCAAACGCACCCTGTCCCGGCGGCTGGCCGCCCTCTACGGCAAGATGGCCCAGGCCTATGCCCAGGCCGCCCCCCAGGGCTTCACCTGCCGGGATTGCGCCAGCAACTGCTGCGTCAGCTACTTCCAGCACCACACGCACATCGAATGGCATTACCTCTGGGAGGGCCTGGACGCCCTGCCCGCCGAGCGCCGCGAGGCCTACGTGGAGCGCGCCCGCGACTACGTGGCCAAGGCCCGCCAGGCCCTGGACGAAGGCCGCACGCCCGACGCCATGTGCCCGCTCAACGACGAGGGCGGCTGCGGCCTCTACGAACACCGCATGATGATCTGCCGCCTCTACGGCGTGCCCAACGTGGTGCTGGGCCGCGACGGCCTGCGCCAGTTCCCGGGCTGCCCCCGCTGCATGGACCTGGCCGATCCGGCCAAGCCCCCCGTGGTGGACCGCACCCCCCTCTACCGCGAGCTGGCCCAGCTGGAGATGGAATTCCTGGGGAGTCGGCGCAACCAGACCCCAAAAGTGGACATGACCCTGGCCGAGATGATCCTGGCGGGACCGCCCCGCTAGCCGACGTCCGCCGGGAAAGGAAGCGACCATGGTTTTCGAAGGCCTCCTGGCCCTGGCGAAGGTTCTCGGCGTGTTCGGCTGCATGTTGGCGGGCATGCGCCTGAAGCTTGGCATCGGCCCCTCCATCCTGGCGGGGGGCTTCCTGCTGGCCCTGCTTTTCGGCATGGGGCCGGGCGCGTGGGCCGAGGCTGCGGTCTCGGCGGCGCTCACGTGGCAGTGCCTGTCGCTGGCGGCCATCGTGGTGCTCATCCTCATGCTCTCCCACGTGCTGGAGCGCACGGGGCAGTCGCTGCGGCTCATGGACGCCCTGGCGGGCTTCCTGCCCAGCCGCAGGCTGCGGCTCATCTTCTTTCCGGTGCTCATCGGGCTTTTGCCCATGCCCGGCGGCGCGGCCTTCTCCGCGCCCATGGTGCGCCAGACCGGCACGCCCCTGGGCGTCACCGAGGACGAGATGTCCCTGGTGAACTACTGGTTCCGCCACGTCTGGGAGCTCTGCTGGCCCCTCTACCCCGGCATCATCATGACCGCCGGGCTCCTGGGCCTGCCCCTCTCCACCGTGGTGGTCCACACGTGCGCGGGCTCGCTGGCCTTCGCGCTCCTGGGCTGGTGGTTCATCCTGCGGCCCATGGGCCCGAGGCTCAAGGCCCTGGACCAGACCGCCCAGGACCAGACGCCCCCGGCCCGCGACCCGCTCCTGGCCCTGCGCCTGGGCGCGCCCCTGATCGTGGCCATCGCGGGCTCCTTCCTGCTGGAGGCGGCCGTTGCCTCTTCCTTCCCGGAGGCTTCCTTCGAGGTGGGCATCATCGCCGCCCTGGCCGTGGCCATCGTGGTGGCCTTCGTCCAGAACCGGGCCGGGCGCGACTTCCTGGTGCAGAGCCTGCTCCAGAAGGAGCTGCGCCAGACCCTGGTGCTGGTGGCGGCCATCTTCGCCTTCAACCAGGTGCTTACCGAAGCCTCGGTGGTGCGCGAGCTGGTGAAGCTGGGCGGCGACGCGGCGCTTCTGGCCGCCGCCGTGTTCGTGCCGCTGCTGGTGGGCATGGTGGCGGGCATCACCATGGCCTTCGTGGGCGCGTCCTATCCGCTGATCCTGGGCCTGCTGGACCAGCTGGGCCTGCGCGACCAGGCCCTTGCCTGGGCCGTGCTGGCCCTGGTTTCCGGGTTCACGGGCGTGATGGCCTCGCCCCTGCACATCTGTTTCGTCATGACCTGCCAGTACTTCGGGGTGGACCCCGCCCGCTCCTGGCGCAAGGTGATGGCTCCGTGCCTGGGGCTCTTCGTCTTCGGCTGCGCATGGTTCGCGGTGCTGCGCGCGCTCTGATCGCGCGTTGACCAAACCGTTCCCAGCACGTAAGAACCCGGCGCATGAAGGCGTCCGTTCACTGGAGAACCGCCTGGCCCGTACTCTTGTGCCTGGCTTTGGCTTCGTTTCTCGCCGTATCAGTCAGCCCCGTGGAATCCCTGGCACGCTCCTCTTCAAAGAAGGAGCAGAGCGTCAAGCGATCCAAGGCGGAGAAGTCCGTCTCGGCTTCCAGCCCGCGCTCCAAGTCCTCCAGGAAGAAGCGCTCTGCGGAGCGCGCCGCCGCGTCCCGCGCTCCCGCCCCTGAAGACAAGCAGGAACTGCGCCTCAACGTGAAGGCCGCGATCCTGATGAACATGAACAACGGCAAGATATACTACGAGCACGACGCCGACGAGCGCATCGCCCCCGCCTCCGTGACCAAGGTGCTCACCCTCTATCTTATCCGCGAGGCCATGGCCCAGGGCTGGCTCGGCCCCAACACGCCCATCCCGATCAGCACGGCGGCGGTGCGCACGGGCGGGTCCACCATGTCCCTGCACAAGGGCGAGAAGGTGCCGCTCTCGGAGATCATCAAGGGCATCAGCGTGGTGTCGGCCAACAACGCCTGCGTGGCCGTGGCCGAGACCATGGGCAAGGGCGACGTGCGCCGCTTCGTGGCCCTGATGAACGCCAAGGCCAAGAGCCTGGGCATGACGCGCAGCACCTTCATGACCCCCAACGGCCTGCCCGCCTCGGGCCAGCTCACCACCGCGCGAGACCTGGCCAGGCTCTCGGCCGCCTACCTGCGCCGCTTCCCCGAATCGCTGGTGATCCACTCCATGACCTCCCACACCTACCACGGCGTGACCCACCGCAACGCCAACTCCCTGCTCGGGCGCTACGATGGCGTGGACGGACTGAAGACCGGCTTCGTCTGCGCCTCGGGCTACAACATCTCGGCCACGGCCAAGCGCGGCAACACCCGCCTGATCGCCGTGGTGCTTGGCGCGCGCAACCCCATCGTGCGCGAGGTGGAGACGGCCCGGCTCCTGGAATACGGCTTCCAGAAGGCCTCCGAGGACGCCTCCGCGCCCGCCAAGCCCGCCCGGAAGCCCCGCCGGCAGCGGGACGGCGAAAGCTGACGCCCGCGCCGCCAGGAGCACACCCTCCCCCGCCTTGACCCGCGGGGCTCCGCCGGTCCCGCGCGCCCGCCCCGGGGCGGCCATCACCCTCCGGGACGCCCGGCCGCCTCCCTCCCCGGACCGCCTCCCTCTCCGGGCCGCCGCTCGATCGTCCTCCCCAGCCTTGCGCGTCGATGCCGACAAGCCCCCGCATCCTGCCCGAGACGTGCGCCGCGCCCGCCCCTGACGCGCCGGATCCACCCGTCTCCGACGCCTCCCGGCTCTGACCAACGCCACCTCCAACCCTGACGAAACGCCCGGCCCCTCCTGACCCGATTTTCCCCGGTCCGGCAACCCCGCGCCGCAACTTGTTTTCCTCACGGGCACGGCATCTCCTCTCACTTCTCCTTCGCACGAGATATTGACATCTTTGTTGCTTTGAGAGATTTCTTCGTTCGGTTCAACGCTGCATAGATTTCGCTGAAACTAACGGCCGTTCCGCTTAAAGGAACATCTGACAGCTTTCAACCCCAAACAAGGAAGACTCCCATGATCATCGGCATCCCCAAGGAGATCAAACCTCAGGAAAATCGCGTGGCCATGACTCCCGGCGGCGTCGCCTCCCTGGTGCGCGCCGGTCACGAAGTGCTCGTTGAGGACGGCGCGGGCGCGGGCTCGGGCCTCACCAACGACGAATACGTCAAGGCCGGGGCCAAGCTCGTCACCGCCGCCCAGGCCTGGGGCGCCAAGATGGTCATCAAGGTCAAGGAGCCCATCGCGGCCGAATACCCGTACCTGCGCCCGGACCTGCTGCTCTTCACCTACCTGCACCTGGCCGCCGACGAACCCCAGACCCGAGCCCTGCTGGCCTCCAAGTGCACCGCCGTGGCCTACGAGACCGTGCAGCTGCCCGACGGCTCCCTGCCCCTGCTCACCCCCATGTCCGAAGTGGCCGGCCGCATGGCTACCCAGGTGGGCGCGCACTACCTGGAGAAGTACCAGGGCGGTCGCGGCGTGCTCCTGGGCGGCGTGCCCGGCGTGGCCCCCGGCAACGTGGTGGTGCTGGGCGGCGGCGTGGTGGGCACCAACGCCGCCAAGATGGCCCTGGGCCTGGGCGCCAACGTCACCCTGCTGGACGTCTCCCACAAGCGCCTGCAGTACCTCGACGACGTATTCGGCGGCCGCCTGACCACCATCACCTCCACCGAGCCCAACATCTGGGACGCCGTGGCCAAGGCCGACCTCGTGGTGGGCGGCGTGCTCATCGTGGGCGCCAAGGCCCCCAAGCTGGTCACCCGCGAGATGCTCAAGGTGATGAAGGAAGGCTCCGTGATCGTGGACGTCTCCGTGGACCAGGGCGGCTGCGTGGAGACCATCAAGGCCACCACCCACAAGGACCCCACCTACGTGGTGGACGGCGTGGTGCACTACGGCGTGGCCAACATGCCCGGCGCGGTGCCCCGCACCTCCACCTTCGCCCTCACCAACCAGACCCTGCCCTACGCCATGAAGCTGGCCGCCAAGGGCCTGGACGCCCTCCAGGACGACGCCAGCCTGCTGCCCGGCCTGAACGTCCACAACGGCCTGCTCACCTGCAAGGCCGTGGGCGAGGCCTTCAACATCGCCACCGTGGCCCCCGCCGACGTGTTCTAGACGGATAAAGTCCGCTTTCCGCGCCCCCGGCAGGTCCACGCCCGCCGGGGGCGCTTCTTTTCCCCCTTCCGGGCGTCGCGAAGCCCCTCCGGGACGCGCCGCGCTTGTCATTTCCTTCGCGATTTGCCACTATCCGGGCAAACATTCGGTCCGTGCAGGCATGAACACCCCAGGCGCCCTCACCACCCGGACCCTGATCCGGACCTACCTCCGATGCTATCTCGTGGGCGCTTCCTTCAACACGCGCGGGCTCCAGACCGTGGGCCTGGCCCTGGCCATGGAGCCGGGCCTCGAAATCCTCTACCCGGACCCGCAGGCCAGGCGACACGTCTGGCGGCGCTACCTGAAAATCTACAACACCCACCCCTTCTGGACCCCGTTCCTCGTGGGGGTGTTCCTGGCCCTGGAGGCGCGCATCGCCCGCCGCCAGTTCCCCGACACCATGCTTGACCAGGTGAAGAGCACCGTGGTCTACACGCTCTCCGCCGTGGGCGACTCCTTCTTCGGCGGCAGCCTCGCCGTGTGCTGGTCCCTGGCCACGGCCTGCCTGCTGGCCGCAGGGCAGCCCTGGGCCGCGTTCCTGCTGGGCGGCGCGCTCTTCGCGGCGCTCAACCTGTTCAAGCTGGGCACGTTCATCCTGGGCTACCGCCACGGCTTCGCCGCGCTCACGCGCATCCGCAACTGGGACCTGATCAACTGGGGGCGGCGCATCAAGGTGTTGAACGGCGCGCTCCTGGTGGTGCTCTGGGCCCTGGTCTGGCCGCGCGGCATGGGCCCCGCCGCCTGGGCCCTGGGCGTGGCCTCCGTGCTGGCCCTGGCCTTCGCCGCCGGGCGAAGCCGCATCCCCCGCGAGCTCCTGGTTGCTCTGGCCATCGTCGCCTGTTTGTTTTTTTTCTGGATTCACGTATGATCTGCCGGTTTTCACGGTGACCACAATGCCCGATACAACATCGCCCCCCCCTCTCGACTCGGAATGCGCCGACGAATGCGTCCGGCTGGTCTGCGTGCTCAACGAGCAGGGCCTCCACGCCCGACCCGCCGCACGCCTGGCCCAGGCCGCCCAGACCTTCGCGGCCGACATCGCCATCACCATGGGCTCGCAGACCGTGGACGCCAAATCCATCCTCGACATCCTGACCCTGGCCGCCGGGCACGGGGCCAACCTGGAGCTGCGCGCCAAGGGGCACGACGCCCGACAGGCCCTCGATTCCCTGGCCGACATGTTCAAACACCGCTTCCAGTGAGACCCGCCATGGCCACCGCCAAGCTCGCCGGCATCCCCATCTCCGCTGGCATTGCCATCGGCAAGGCCTTTTTCCTCAACCGCTCGCACTTCGCCCAGGCCCCGCGCCACACGGTGCCCGAAAGCCTCCTGGACGAGGAACGCGAGCGCCTGCGCGTCGCATTCCAGCAGGCGCGCGACGAGCTTTCCGGCATCCGCCAGCGCGTGCCCGCCGAACTCAAGGACCACGCCCTGATCATCGACTCCCACCTGATGATCATGAGCGACCCCAAGCTCCAGGGCGCGGCCGAACGCCACCTGACCGAACTGCGCATCAACGCCGAATGGGCCCTGGAAAAGGCCGTGGCCGACCTGGAAGAGGCCTTCAACGCCCTGGACGACCCCTATTTCCGCGAACGAGCCCAGGACGTGCGCGTGGTCTGCGACCGCGTGCGCGGGCAGCTCATGGGCCGCAAGGTGGACTTCAAGGCCATGGGCAGCCGCGCCGTGCTCCTGGCGCACGACCTCACCCCTGCCGACACCGTGGAACTCCAGGTGGACAAGATCATGGGCTTCGCCACCGTGCAGGGCGGCAAGACCTCCCACGCGGGCATCCTGGCCAAGTCCCTGGGCATTCCCGCCGTGGTGGGCGTGGACGGCCTGGAAGACGCCGTGCAGGACGGCGCCATCGTGGTGGTGGACGGCCTCAAGGGCGTGGTGCTCGTGGAGCCCACCGAGGAGGAGCTGGCGGCCTACGGCGACCTCAAGTACCAGTTCGAGTCCTACCGGGGGGCCATCATCAAGAACTGCCACCTCCCCGGCGAGACCCTGGACGGCTACCGCCTCAAGGTGAAGGCCAACATCGAACTCTACGAGGAAGTGGCCCAGGTCATCGACAACGGCGGCGACGGCATCGGCCTGTTCCGCACCGAGTACACCTACCTCAACCGCACCGAGCTGCCCACCGAGGAAGAACTTTTCGAGCACTACCGCGACCTGGCGGACATCCTCGCGCCCCGGCGCGTGATCCTGCGCACCCTGGACCTGGGCGCGGACAAGTTCATGGCCCACTTCGGACGCCTGGAGGAGCAGAACCCCGCCATGGGCCTGCGCGCCGTGCGCTTCTGCCTGCGCAACCGCGAGCTGTTCCGCACCCAGCTGCGCGCCATCGCCCGGGCCTCCGTGGTGGGCAACATCTCCATCATGTTCCCCATGATCTCGGGGCTCAAGGAGCTGCGCCAGTCCATGAACCTGCTGCGCCAGTGCCAGGCCGAGCTGACCGCCCAGGGACTGCCCCACAACCCCGGCATGCCCGTGGGCATGATGGTGGAGCTGCCCTCGGCCGTGATGACCGCCGAGATCATGGCCCGCGAGGTGGACTTCTTCTCGATAGGCACCAACGATTTGATCCAGTACTCCCTGGGCATCGACCGCACCAACCGGCACGTGTCGTACCTGTACCAGCCGTTGCACCCCGCCGTGGTGCGCTCCATCAAGCACGTCACGGACTCGGCGCATCAGGCGGGCATCGAGTGCAACCTCTGCGGCGAGATGGCCTCCGACCCGTTCTGCGTGCCCATCCTCATGGGCATGCAGATCGACGCCATCAGTCTGAACCCGCAGAACATTCCCGGCATCAAGCACATCATCCGCCAGACCACCATGGACGACTGCAAGAAGCTCCTGAAGCAGGTGCTGGAGTCGCCCACCGTGGCGCGCACCAACCAGTTGGTGCGCGAGACCATCTTCCAACAGTTCCCGGACCAGCTGACGTTCTTTTATTCGCTGCTGGATTCCGAGGAGGGTCCCACGCAGTGAGTTCCAAGTCCGGCGAACCCGTCAAGGTGATCGCCTCCAACAAGAAGGCCCGGCATCTTTACGAAATCCTCGGCACCATGGAGGCGGGCATCTCGCTCATGGGTTCGGAGGTGAAGAGCCTGAAGGCGGGCAAGGCGAGCTTCAAGGACTGCTACGTGCAGTTCACGGGGAACTTCGAGGCCATCCTGAAGGGCCTGCACGTGAACCCGTACGAGAACGCGGGCTACGCCCAGCACGAACCCGAGCGCGACCGCAAGCTTTTGCTTCACGACCACGAAATAAGGGCCTGGAAGGCGAAGGTGGAGCAAAAGGGCCTGACCGTGGTGCCCCTGAAGATTTATTTGAAACGCGGCAAGATCAAGGTCGAGATCGGGCTGGGGAGAGGGAAGAACGTGCACGACAAGAAGAACGTGCTGAAGGAACGGGACCTAGAGCGGGAGGCGCAGCGGGAGAGGGAGAGGTATTGAGGAGACGCGCTTCCTACGGGGACTAAAAAACCGACATTTGTTGTTGTCGCTCCTCTATTTTATCGATATAGTACGTAGATATCCACTTTTTTGAACCTCTTTTACGTCGCAGAACCTTTCTTCCTTGACAGTCATACTTTACACCCTTCAACTCCGTAGACCTCACATTCCCGGTGGCCTCTAAAAAAGAAACATCCAATACATCTGCCCAAAATGTTTCCTGCCCCTTGAATTTCCATTTGATTAACTCCGGCGATATATACAAGAGTTCAACAGTATCTTCAAAATCTTCGGTCTTCTCACCCGCAGGAGGAACGAACTTAAAAAACTGACGATCTGCCTTGCTTACAGCAAACAGTTCCTCCCCTCCTCCAACCACTCTAATCATGTCGTAACCATCTGAATCTAAAGGCGAAGTAAAATCATCCAGAGCTTCCAGAAATGGTTCATTCTCTAGCGCCTTCAGCAGCATGTCTTTATCCCCATCCGAAAGAATCGAATACTCGGCCAATTCGGCAATATATTGCTGCATATCGCCAGAGTAGTGCTTGTATTTACGCACTATAACAGCCTGCAACCTTGAAAGCGCCTCACGAACAGATTTGGCCGACACTCCAAAAAACGACAATATTCCAAGAATTGACGAAACAGCACCTATAGTATCAATAAACGCATGTAAATGCGACTCATATGACCCACTCTTCTGCGCCGAAACACAAATATTTACATCCGTGCGCAGCATTTCTCGAGCAATATGCCTAACAAAAAAATCATATCCAGCAAGAGATCTAGCGTACTCGCGAATTGCAATCTGATGTGCAGACAAGACAGGACTACCGCCTGAGAACTCAAGAACGAAGTACTCTTCGCTAGACTCGCCTATGCCAGGTAGTTTCATATTGACATTCATTACTACCCCCCAATATTACACGGGAATATATAGACTAGCAAAACATACTGACACCCCAGCGAATCCAGCAACCAGCGCCCCAAGACTACTCAACAACCTTGAATATATCAAGCGAACTCAATACGCCTACCTTAGACACACTTCCTCTAACAGGGATTCGCCCCTTGAAAACACCCCAGCCGGTTCGAGTCCCTGGCAGCCCACGCCAACTCCATATAGCGAGACATATCCTCCTTGCCATAGACTTTGAAATACCCGCCGACCTTCTCGCCCAACTCAAATGCCCGGGCTACTCCACTCTGGGCAGCACCAACTCCGCACGGGTCCAGTCGGGCCGCAGGCCGCGCTCGTCCGCGTCGTCCACCGCCAGACGCTCCAAGTCTTCGTCGCTCAGGGCGTCCAGCCGGGCCAAGTCCGTCCGGCTCCCGGCCCTGAGGACACGCAGTTCATCGGCCGAGTAGTTTTTCGAATGCTTCGCGCTCCGCATGGCGCGCCCTCCTATCCGTTCCCCAGAACCCGCCGCAGCAACTCCAGCAGCTTGCCCAGAAACGCCGCGCCCATCTCCTTGGCCTCGTGCAGGGCCGCGCCCCAGCGCGTGGCGAAGCCGGGCACGCTCGAGCCCTCCGGCAGGTCCTCGCCCGTGGACCACACGTTGTAGATCATCAGCTCGTCGCCCGAGACGAAGCAGAACGTGTTGCGCTCCATCTCCCCAGCGAAGCGCGCGTCGATGCACACCGCGAGCTCGCGCCCGCCCGATGCGCCCTCCACCACGCCCACCTGGCGCTTGCCGAGCATCACCTTGCCCGGCGGCGCGGCAAGCTCCGTCTGGAACGTCACGCGAAACTGCCGGCACGCCTTGCGCTCCTCGGCCAACGCCTCGCACAAGGGCATCAGCGCGGCCAGGGCCGCTCCGGCTATCCCGCATCCCAAACGTCCCATGGAGCCTCCTTCGGTTTCCCGGCCCTGGGACTCGCCCCGGGCCGGTGCAACGCATCCGCGCGCCTGTTGTTTCAAATCCAACGAGTTAACGCAACGCGCGCACGAATCCGGCCGTCCGGCGCATGTTGACCGCAAGCAGCACCGACGCGAACGCAGCGTAGAGCACCGAGAGCGCCACCCGCTCCGGCACGGCCGTCACATGGGCCAGGCCCGTCAGCCCAGCCAGCGCTGGCCACGCGAACTGCAGCACGAACAGCCCGAAGAGCGCCGCCGCTCCTCGGATCGTCAGCCGCAGCCGCACCAGCAGGAACACCGCCAACAGAGACTGCGCCGCCGTGAGCAGCACCTCGTTCATCTGCACGCCGTCCAGGGGCATGGAAGCCGTCAAGTCCCCCGAGGACACCCCATACACCCCGGGGATCATCCCCACCAGCAGCGTCCACTGGTTGAGTTTGGACGAAAGCAGGCTCCCCAGCGCCACGCCCGCCTGACCGCGCAGAGCGAACATCACCGCCAGCACGAACTCCGGGGCCTCCGAGGCCACGGGCGCAAGCCACTGCACCAGCAGGAATTCGTTGATCCCGAACACCTTGCCCGTTGCCACCAGCCCCTCGCTGAACAGCTCCGCCACCGCCAGGATCACCCCGGCCGCGTAGACGAAGAGCGCAGCCGTGGCCGCCCGGCGCTGCCCCTGGGGCAGATGCCCCAACACCTCGGCAGGCCCCTCCAGCTCCACCTCACCGCACGGACGGCGGCTGACCACCGCGATGTACCACGCGTAAAGACCCACGAACACCAGGCCGTCGTACCAGGTCAGGCTCCCCTTGAGCGGCACGGTGAAGGCGTAGACCGTCGCCAGCCCCAGGAAGGCCACCTCCGTGGAACGCTCCTCCTCCAGGTGCACGGGGCCGCGCGTGCGCAGCCAGCAGATCAAGGCGATGGACGCCCAGCCCACGCCGATGAGCAGGCGGTTGGCCCCGGTCATGTTGGCGATGGCGTAGTGGGAATAGTCCGACCCGGGATGCTGCCCGGCCTGCCAGGTGAAGTACATGTCCACGGCGTACTCCGGCAGCACGGCGATGAGCGCCACCACGGCCAGGGCCAGGGTCTGGGGGATGTCCTTCTGGGCCACGTCGCAGGCCCAAAGCAGCAGGAACGAGGCCCCCAGCACGGCCATCCCCGTGAGCAGGGTCACGGCGGGAGCGGGCAGTTCAATGCCGGTCAGGCGCAGGGAGAGCCCGGGCAGGGCGGCCAGGGCGGCGATCCAGAGCGGGACGAGACGTTTCGCGGCGTTCATGAAGCCTCCAGCGGTCTTCGGTTCGCCGGAGGCTTTCAAAAGAAAAAACCTCCGGCATGAGTGGACTCATGCCAAAGGTCTCGCTCATCGGATGGACCGACGGCAAAGCCAGGCGGGGCACGCCAGGATGTTGACTTTGCCTTTGGGAAGCTACTCCCCCTTGGATTTGGAAAATCTACGCCAACACGTCCCGATGCGCAAGCCCCCCTCCCCCCGGCCAGGGAGTCTCACCCTGGCCTTGTCCCGCCGCCTGCGCGGCACGCTCCCCGGCTACCTGGGCGGCTACCGTGCGTCCGAAAGGGCCAGGCGCACGCCCAGCCCCACGAAGAGCGCCCCCGTGGCCCGGCCCAGCCACGCCCCCGTGCGCCCGTTGCCGCGCACCAGCGACGCGGCCTTGGCCGAGGACCACGCCAGACAGAGCATCCACGCCGTGCCCGTCAGGTTGAAGACAAACCCCAGGGCCAAAAACGCCAGGGCCTTGCCCGGCGCGGACTGGTCGATGAACTGGGGCAGAAACGCCAGGAAGAACAGCGCCACCTTGGGGTTGAGCACGTTGGTCAAAAAACCCTGGGTGAACACCTTGCGCCGGGCCAGGTCCTCGTGCGCGACGGACCGGGCCTCGCCGCCGCCGCGCGCCAGGAGCAGGGAGAGCCCGCTCCAGACCAGATAGGCCGCGCCCGCAAGCTTCACCACCGTGAAGGCCGTGGACGAGGCCGCCATCACCGCCGAGAGCCCCAACGCCGCCGCCAGGATGTGCACCACGCACCCCGAGGCGATGCCGAAAGCCGCCAGCGCGCCCGCCCGGAACCCATGGGACGCCGCCCGCCCGGCCACATAGAGGTTGTCCGGCCCGGGAGCGATGTTCATCAGGATCCCGGACGCGACGAAGAGCCAGAAGTCGTGGATGCCAAGCATGATGCCCCCCGCGCGATCCGATGGCCGCGCCTCCCGGCCTGTTGCCGGTGGCCCTGGCTAGCCCCGGCGCGCGGCTGCGTCAAGGGAGCCTTCGCGCGGCTTGACAAGGTTCCCACCGCGTGTTTGTTTTCATTCCGGGGTGTTAGGAAAATGACCGCAAGGTAGGGGCCATCCATGCGTCACGGCGCGCGCACGCTCGAAGACCGTCTGCTCTTCGACCGCAAAGACCATGAACTGCTGGGCATCGTCCACGATGTGCTCGGCCGCGAAGACCTCTCCGGGGTCAAGCACCTGCTCACACCCTATCTCCACCCGCGCGGCATCAAGGAGACGGCGGCCAGCCAGGGCCTGCGCACGGCCTACGCCGCAGCCAACCTCCTGGGATCGCTCGAAATCGGCAAGGCTCACGACCGCATCAACGCCCTGCGCGCCCTCCAGGCCGAGGCCATGAGCACCGCCGCCACGCACCTCAAGCGCAACACCGCCCGCGTGCTCATGCAGATCATGAAGGAACTGGTGCGCACCGAAGGCGACCCGCGACGCCAGCTGGAGCTGGCCCGCGATTTCCGCGCCGCCGCCACCGGCAAGCCCCGCGTGGTGGCCCGCCAGCTCCGGCAGAGCCACCTGGCGCTCATGCCCGAGGAGTGGAACCAGGTCAGCTTCGACAACCACGTCCACGACGCCAACACCAAGGGCCGCAAGTCCGCCACGCACCTGATCATGGACGCCTGGATCAAGGGCATCCGCCACCTCACGGTGATCTACTACAACTTCGTGCCCGAGGGCGCTGCCGAGGAATTGCTTTCGGCTGCGGAAATCATGGGCATCACCGTGCGCATCGGCATCGAGTTCCAGACCCGCTACCGCGAGAAGCAGGCCAAGATCATCTGGGTGCCGCGCGGCTTCTCGGGCCGCTCGGACTTCCTGGCCTTTCTGCGCCACGAGGAGGTGGTGCGCTTCATGAGCCAGGGCCAGCGCCTGGCCCAGCTCCAGCAGGAGCAGCTGCTCCACGTGCTGGGGGCCTTCAACGACACCGTCCTGCCCGACTTCAACTCCTACTTCGGCCTGAACGCCCAGCCCTTCGGCGCGGAGGGTTTCCTGGCCGCCGTGGGCTCGGGCCAGGCCTCCCTGGTGCACCTGGGCAAGTATCTCCACGCGGGCCTGATGCCCCACCTCCAGGCCCGCCACCAGACCCTGGAAGCCGAACTGGCCGCCGCCGCGCCCGACGACCGGACGGCCATCGCAGAGCTCATGGAGGAGCTGGACCTCCTCGACGCCGACGCGCTCATGGACGACTACCTCGAAAGCCTCGTGAGCCGCGAAATCCCCGACGACGGCGAGGCAGCGCCCCTCTACTGCGCCTCCCAGGGCCCCATGCAGCTCATCGAGGAGGTGACCCGCCTGCGCGCGGGCAACCGCTTCATCCTGAACCTCTGCTGCCTCGACTCCGAGGACGTGCTGGACATCCTGCGCCTCTGCCGGGGCAGGATCACCCACCTGGAGACCGTGAACCTGCGCAACTCCGCCATGGGCCAGGCCAATGACCCCGTGGAGATCGCCCGCCTCCAGCACCTGATGAACCGGCAAAGCCTCATCCCCCTCAAGCGCTGGGTGCTCGGGCGCATGGACGCCCTGCGCGCGAGCGACGCCCCCGAAGCCCCGGCGCGACTGGAGCGCCTGGAAACCGCCCTGCGCGCCCTGCCCTCGCTGCACGCCCAGTACCGCGACAGGCCCCTGCGCACCTCCATGGGCTCGGACTCCACGGGCCAGTCCTGCCGGGGCTACGGCATGGGCATGGTGGCCCGCGAAACCCTGCCCCCCGCCGCGCGCAAGGCCTCCTGGGCCTTCACCCGCGACGCGGGCCGCGCCATGGTGGTGGGCCTGCGCGTGGACCCGCGCACCGTGCGCGAACCCCGCGAAAGCTCCCACACGTCCCTGGATTCCCTCTACGCCTGGGCCAGGCGCACCCGGGGCATGCGCTGGCTGGGCTTCAAGGCCCGCGAGGAGTTCAAGTCCCGGGGGTTCTTCCCGGCCAGGCCCGGCGAGAGCAACATCCTCATCATGGGCGGAGTCAAGAAGGGCTGCGGCAACGCCCTGGGCCGTCAGGCCCAGGCCGATCCCGCGCCGCGCAAGGGCCTCTCCTGGACCTACCTGACCACGGGACTCAAGAACACCCTCAAGGTGCTGGCCGGATTCCTGCCCGCCATGCTCACCTTCCTGCTCACCAAGGACTGGTGGGTGCTCTCCTGGTTCGGGGCCGTCATCTGGTTCGCCATCACGGGGCTGCGCAACGTGATCCAGTCGGTGCTGGGCGGCGGGGGCATCTCGCGCACGCCGCTACTCAAGTGGAACGACTACGTAAGCGTGGACCGCCTCTGCGAATCGCTCATGTTCACGGGCTTCTCCGTGCCCCTGCTGGACTTCTTCGTGAAGACGCTCTTCCTGGACCGGGGCCTGGGCGTGAGCGTGGCCACGAGCCCCACGCTCCTCTACACCGTGATGGCCATGGTCAACGGGCTCTACATCTGCTCCCACAACCTCTACCGGGGCCTGCCGCGCAAAGCCGCCTTCCTGAACCTGTTGCGCAGCGCCTTCTCCATCCCCCTGGCCATGGGCTTCAGCGCGGCCCTCGGCGCGGCCATCTCCGCCCACGACCCCTCCCTGGCCGACCCCATCCTCCAGCAGTGGGCCGCCGTGATCTCCAAGCTGGCCTCCGACTGCGTGGCCGGGATCATCGAGGGCCTGGCCGACCGCGAGAGCAACATGGCCCAGCGCCTGGGCGACTACCGCGACAAGATCGAACAGATGCTCGCCGTCCAGGAAAAGCTGGAGATCCTCCACCCCACCGTGGACGGCCTGGACATCCTGGCCGAACCCAAGCGCTTCGTGGCCGACGTGGGCAAGGACAGGCCGGACCTCGTGAACGCCGTCATCGTCAACTCGCTCGATTTCCTCTATTTCTGGATGTACCAGCCCCGGGGTCGGCAGGCCCTGGCCCGCGTGCTGGCCGAGATGGACCCCAAGACGCGACAGATCTTCTCCCATTCCCAGCAGGTGTTGGTGCGCAAGCGCGAGATCAGCCAGCTCTTCCTGGACGGCCTGCTGGGCAAGAACTTTTCCAAGGGCCTGGCCTTCTACCTGGACCACTCCGAAGGCTACCTGGAAGCCCTGGAGGAACTGGCCCCCCTGGAACGCGGGGCCTGACCGGACACAGAACACGCCCCGCAGCAGCGCGGCGTCCTCCCCGGCAAGCCGTCAACCCGGCGTCCCGGCGGGAATGCGCGCGGAGGAAAACCCGTCCATGGTCATCGACCTCGCCCAACTCTTCGAGCTCCAGCCCCTGCTGCTCTTCTTCGCGGTGCTGGCGGCGGGCTACGCCGTCAGCAGGCTGGGCTTCCGGGGGGTGCACCTCTCCGCGCCCGTGGGCGTGCTCGTGGCGGGAATGCTCTTCGGGCACTTCGGCTTCAAGGCTCCGCCCATGCTCCAGGAGATCGGCTTCACGCTGTTCATCTATTCGGTGGGCCTCACGGCCGGGCCGCGCTTCTTCAACATCCTGCTGGCCGACGGCTCGCGCTACCTGGCCCTCACGGTGACGGTGGCCCTGCTGGCCGGGGCCACGGCCCTGGGCCTGGGCCACCTCTGGGGCTTCAGCGCCCCTTCCTCGGCGGGCATGCTGGCGGGCACGCTCACCAGCTCGCCCACCCTGGTGGCGGCCCAGGAGGCGCTCATCCAGTCCAACCCGGACTCCCACACCGCCCTGGCCCAGATGGGCTCGGCCTATGCCCTCACCTACCTGGTGGGGCTCTTCAGCATCCTGGCGCTCATCCGCTTCGCGCCCGTGGCGCTGCGCGTGGACCTGGCCGCCGAGGCCAAGATGCTCTCGCGCGAGCGCCAGTTCCGCGACGACGCCGACGACCTGGAGCCCGCCTTCCCCCCGCCCCAGCTGCGCGCCTTCCAGGTGGAGCGCCCCGAGCTGGCCGGGCAGGCCTTCGAGCGCCTGGACATCTGCCGGGGCGGCCGCTGCGCCCTCCAGGCCGTGAAGCGCGGCGGCGAGGTGTTCGTGCCCTCCCCCGGCGACCCCCTCGAAGCGGGCGACCTGGTGGCCCTCTCCATGCCCGTGGGCATGGCCCCCCTGGCGGCCGAGCGCATCGGCCGCGAGGTGTTCGACACGGACCTGCTCTCGGACGTCATCGACACCGCCGAGATCACCGTCACCAGCCAGGACGCGGCAGGCAGGACCCTGGGCGAGCTGAGCGTGCTGGCCCGGCAGGGCTGCACCCCCGTGCGCCTGGTGCGCTCGCACATTCCCATCGCGCCCAGGCCCGACATCGTGCTGGAAAAGGGCGACCTGCTCACCGTGGCGGGGCTCAAGCACCGGCTCGACGTGGTGGTCAAGGCCCTGGGCTACGTGGAGCGCTCCATGGTGGAGACCGACCTCATCGCCTTCGTCTGCGGCGTGCTCCTGGGGCTGTGGCTGGGGGCGCTCAAGTTCCGGCTGGGCGAGGTGACGGTGGGGCTCGGGCAGGCCGGGGGGCTCCTGGCCTCGGGGCTGGTGTTCGGCTTCGCGCGCTCGGCGCTGCCCAGCTTCGGGCGCATGCCCCAGGCGGCGCGCTGGCTCCTTTCGGAGCTGGGGCTTCTCTTCTTCATGGCCTGCGTGGGCCTCAAGGCGGGCGAGGGGGTGGTGGCGGCCCTGCGCGACTCGGGTCTGGAGCTGCTGGCCTGCGGCGTGACCATCTCGGCCGTGAGCCTCTTCGGCGGTTTGGCCTTCGGGCGCTTCGTGTTGCGCATGAACCCGACCCTGCTCTTCGGGGCCATGGCCGGGGCCATGACCTCCACCCCGGCCCTCAAGGTGGTCACCCAGCACGCGCGCAGCTCCCTGCCCGCCCTGGGCTACGCCGGGGCCTACGCCTTCGCCAACGTGCTCCTGGCGCTGCTGGGCGCGCTCATCGCCCGGCTCTAGCCCTCTTTCCCGCCGTCTTCATGGACTTTGCGCCCGCGCCGTGCGAAAAGACCGGCTCGCGCGCCCGCGCCCAACACCACCGCCCGGAGGTTTCCATGGGTCTCACCATCAAGGACATTCTGCACAACAACGCACGCCAGCTTCTGCACCTGGAGACCGAACCGGGCCTGGGCTGCACCGAACCCGCCGCCATCGGCCTGTGCGCGGCCACGGCAGCCGCGCTCCTCCCGCCGGGCGACATCGACTCCCTTACCGTGGAGACCGACCCCAACATCTACAAGAACGCCATGGGCGTGATCATCCCCCACTCCGACGAGACCTCCGGCGTGGACCTGGCCGCCGCCATGGGCGCGACCGCCGGGGACCCGGCCAAAAAGCTGGAGGTGTTCGCCACCGTGGACAAGGAGGGCCTGGCCCGCGCCCGCAGGCTGCTGGCCCAGGGCCGGGTGACGGCCTCCATCGCCCCGGACGCGCAGGGGCTCTTCGTGCGGGTCACCCTGGTCTCCGGCGGACGCACGGCCCAGGCCGTGGTCTCGGGCTGCCACGACAACGTCTCCTCGCGCACTCTCGACGGCCAGGAGGTGGCCGCGCCAGGCGCGGCCCAGGCTGGCGGGGCCTCCGAGACCCTGCTGCCCGAGCTTCAGGAATGGCTTCTGGGCATGACCCTGGCCGATCTGGTGCACATCCTCGACGACATGGACGCCTCGGACCTGCGCTACGTCCGCGAGGGCCTGGACCTGAACCTGGCCCTGGTGGACCACGGCCTCTCGCGCGGACCTGGCATCGCCGTGGGCCGCACGCTCCTGGGCCTGCTGCGCCGTGGCCTGCTGCAGAAGGACATGGCCCAGTGGGCGGCCATCCGCACCGCCGCGGGCATCGACTCGCGCATGGGCGGCGTGCCCCTGCCCGCCATGACCCTGGCCGGATCGGGCAACCAGTGCATCGCGGCGGGCATCCCCGTGATCTCGGCCGCCCAGTACCTGACGCTCGAAGACGAAGGCCTGGCCCTCAAGGCCGTGATGCTCAGCTATCTGGTGACCTGCTGCATCAAGGCCGGTGTGGGCAGGCTTTCCTGCCTGTGCGGCAGCGGCGTGGCGGGTGGCGCGGGCGTGGCCGCCGCCGTGGCCTACATGATGGCCGGATCGGCCGAGGCCGTGGGCGGGGCCGTGAAGAACCACATCGCCTGTTTCACCCCCGTGGTCTGCGACGGGGCCAAGACCAGCTGCGCCCTCAAGGTGGGCGAACTGGCCGGGGCCGCCGTGCGCAACGCCCTGCTGGCCATCAGCGGCTGCGTGGTGCGCTCCACCGACGGCATCGTGGACGCGAGCCCCGAGCAGACCATGCGCAACCTCTCCCAGGTGGTGCGCACGGGCCTCACCGGGCTCGATCCGGCCATCCTGGACGTGATGCTGGCCAAGCAGAAGGCCGGGGCCTAGCCATGGGCGTCCCGGGCGGAAAGGCCCCCGTGCTCACCATGTCGCTCATGGTCACGGGGAACCTGCTGGGGGCCGGCATCCTGGCCCTGCCGGTGAACCTGGGCCCAGCGGGGATGATCCCCTCCCTGGCCGGGATCGTGCTGGTGTGGGCGCTCATGCTCTTCAGCGCCTACGTGCTGGCGGATCAGCCGGAGCTTTCCCAGGAGGGATCGGGCGGCCTGCCCGCCTTCTTCGGTTCCAAGCTCGGCCCCTCGGCCAAGTGGCTGGCCGTGGCGGCGGACATGGTGATTTTCTACGGGGTGCTCACGGCCTACCTGGTGGGCACGTCCACGGTGGTGAACAGCCTTTTCGCAGTGCCCGTGCCCCGCTGGGCGGTCACGACGCTCTATTTCTGCGCCGTGGCCGGGCTCACGGGGTTCGGCATGGCCATCCTGCGCCGTTGCAACGCGGTGATCCTTCTGCTCATGGGCGTGAGCTTCGCCGCGCTCATCGCCATGACCCTGGGCCACGCGGACCCCGAACGCGCCCTGCCCATGCGCCCGGAGTTCCTGCCCGCGGCCATGCCCGTGGCGCTCACGGCGTTTCTCTTCCACAATCTCGTGCCCACGCTCTGCCGGGAAATGCGGGGGGACGTGCGCGCGGTGCGCCGATCCATCCTGTACGGATCGCTCCTGGGCCTGGCCATGAACGTGGCCTGGACGGCGGCCGTGTTCTGCGCCCTGCCCATGGAGGGCCAGGGTCCGGCCACGCTCATGAACGCCTTCGAGAAGAACCTCCCGGCCACGGTGCCGCTCTCCATCCTGCTGGATTCGCGCACCTTCACCGACATCGGGCTGGTGTTCGCCCTGCTCTCCATGAGCGCGGCCTTCCTGGCCAACGGCACGGCGCTCCTGGACTTCCTGAAGGACCTGGGCGACGGCCTGGGGCGCAGGCCAGGCCACACGACGGCATGGCTGCTGGCTTTCGCGCCACCGCTGGTGGTGTCGCTGGTCTACCCGGACATCTTCCTGGCCGTGATGAACCTGGTGGGGGGAGTGGGCATCTGCCTGCTCTTCGGGGTGCTGCCCGGGCTGCTCACGCTGCGCAAGGCCCAGGGCGGCGCAAAGCTTCTGGCCGGTGCGGCCCTGGCGTGCTTCGCCTTCATCCTGGTGTTCGAGATGGGCCAGGAACTGGGGCTCACGCACATCAAGCCGGACTGGGAGTACTGGGCGCAGTTCCTGGAGTGAGTTGATCAAATGGAAAGGGCCGGTCGACCGGCCCTTTCTTCTTGAAGGCTGGGGTGCAAGGAGCATCCCCCTACATGATCTTGTCCATGAAGGCGCGGATGCGGGGCATTTCGCAGTCCTGGCCGAAGAATTTGGCGGGGGGGTCGGCCAGGAGGATGCGCCCGGCGTCCATGAAGGCCACCGTGTCGGCCACTTCGCGGGCGAAGCCCATGTTGTGCGTGACGATCACCATGGTCATGCCCTCTCGGGCCAGGGTCTTGATGGCCTCGAACACCTCTCCCACCAGCTCGGGGTCCAGGGCCGAGGTGGGTTCGTCGAAGAGCATCAGCTTGGGCCGCATGGCCAGGGCGCGCGCGATGGCCACGCGCTGCTTCTGCCCGCCCGAGAGCGTGGCCGGAAAGCGCCCGGCCTTGTCGGCCATGCCCACCTTGGCGAGCATCTCCATGGCCAGGCCGCGCGCCTGGGCCTTGTCCTGGCCGAGCACGGTCACGGGGCCTTCCATCACGTTGCCCAGCACCGTCATGTGCGGGAAGAGGTTGAACTGCTGGAACACCATGCCAATCTGCGTGCGCAGGGCGCAGAGGTTGCGCTGGCGGTCCAGAACGAGCTTGTCCGCCACCCGACGGTAGCCGGCGGGCACGCCTTCGAAGCGGATCTCGCCCTCGTCCACGGTCTCCAGGAAGTTCATTGCCCTGAGCAGCGTGGACTTGCCCGAGCCCGAGGGCCCGATGATCACCACCTTCTCGCCGCGCTCCACGGCGAGGCTCACGTCGTCCAGGGCGCGGTGCGCGCCGAAGCTCTTGCGCAGGTTCACGCATTCGATCAGCCCGGCCATGTCAGCGCCTCTCGTAGATGCCCACCCTGGTCTCGATGCGCTCGAAGACGAAGGTGAACACGGTGGTGAAGAACAGGTAGATCACGCCCGCCAGGACGATGGCCGTGACGTTGAAATAGGTGTTGAACATCTGGTCCGCCGCGCGCATCAGCTCCACCATGGCGATGGTGGAGACCAGGGCCGTGTCCTTGATCAGGGCGATGAACTCGTTGGCCACGGGCGGGATGAGGCGCTTGTAGGTCTGGGGCACCACCACCCGGCGCATGGCCTGGCTGTAGGTCATGCCCAGGGCCTTGGCCGCCTCCATCTGGCCCGAGGGGATGGACTCGATGCCCGCGCGGATGATCTCGGCCAGGTAGGCCGAATAGTTGATCCCCAGCCCGATGAGCGCCGCCGTGAGCGGTTTGAGCGTCACGCCCAGGGAGGGCAAACCGTAGTAGATGAAGAAGAGCTGCAACAGAAGCGGCGTGCCCCGGAACAGCCAGATGACGAACCAGCACGGCGCGCGCAGCGCCCTGTAGGAGCTGAGCCGCCCCAGGGCGATGACCAGCCCCCCCAGGGGCGAAATGAGCATGGTGCAGAACACCAGGAGCAGCGTCATGCCCGCGCCGGAGAGGAGCGAGGGCAAAAAGCGCCAGCAGTCCCTGAGGAAGCGCTCCCAGGCGGGCAGACGGTCGCGCTCCACGGCGACGATGAAGTTCTGGGCCTCGGCGTGCCCGGCGAAATGTTCGAGCACGTCGCGCGCGGCCTGCATGGCCCCCTCGTGGTCCCCGGCCGCCAGGCGCAGGCGGGCCAGTTGCATGCGGGCCGAGGCGTACTCGCCCTCGTCGTGGGCCTTGTCTGGCGAGGGCACGGCGGCGTAGGCCTCCATGGCCTCCTGGAGGCGGCCTTCGGCCATGGCGTCGCGGCCCCGGCGCATGAGTTCCTCGGTGGAGGCCTGGGCCTGGGCCCATGCCGGGGCGGCCTGGACGGGCAGACACGCCAGGGCCAGGGCGAGGGTCAGCAGGAGGGCCGCCGCGAGGACGCGGCGGACGCACGGGCGCTCCCCCATCCGCGAGGACGCGCCGGGAGGGAGGGCCGCCGCGAGGGCGCGCGGGGCGTATGGGCGACGTGGTGAGGACGGCATGGTCGTGGTGTTCCGGGTTGCTGGGGCTCGCCGCGCGGGGCGTTCACGGCTCACGGCGCGGGCCGGGAGCGTCCCGGCCGCAAGGGGATAGCCTCCGGCGGTCGCCGGGGCAAGCCCCCCGGGCGGATTTTTCGGGGCGAGGCCCGAAAGAAGTCCGGCCGGGAAGCGCTTGCTCCCCGGCCGGACGGGCCTACGTGCGACGAGCGTCAGACTACCACTTCTTGGGGTCGGTGATGTCCTCGCCGAACCACTTCTTGCTGATCTTGGCCATGGTGCCGTCGGCCACCATGGCGCCCAGGGTCTTCTGGATCATGTCCTTGAGGTCGGCTTCGCCCTTGCGGAAGGCGATGCCGAAGGGCTCCTTGGTGATGAAGCCGGGGAGCACGGTGTACTTGCCGGGGTTGGTGGCCACGAAGTAGCGGCCGGAGACGTTGTCGATCACCACGGCGGCGAGGCGGCCGGAGTCGAGGTCCAGGAAGGCCTTGGGGTTGGCGTCGTATTCCTTCACCTCGGAGGCGGCCTTGGGCAGCTTCTTCACGGCTTCCACGGCCGAGGAGCCCTTCTGCACGCCCAGCACCTTGCCGCCCAGGTCGGCGAAGGCCTTCACGGGGCTGCCGGCCTTCACCACGGCGATCTGGCCGTCCATGATGTAGGGATCGGTGAAGAGCACCTTGCCCTTGCGGTCTTCGGTGATGGTCATGCCGTTCCAGATGCAGTCGAACTTCTTGGAGTCGAGCGAGAGGATCACGCCGTCCCAGGCGGTGGGCTGCCACACGATCTGGATGCCCAGGCGCTTGCCCAGTTCCTCGGCGGCGTCGATGTCGAAGCCGACGAGCTTCCCGTCGTCCTTCTTGAAGCCCATGGGGGGGAAGGAGTCGTCCAGGCCGATGACCAGCTTTCCTTCCTTCTTGACGCGGTCCCAGGAGCCGTCGGCGGCCTGGGCCATGGTGGTGACGCCGAACAGCAGCAGGACAAGGGCCAGAATCGTGATCCGTTTCATGCAAGCCTCCTCGGGGGTTGTAAGCTCCGGGCGCGCGCCCGGGGCGGTTTCGCGGGCAAACTTTGTATTCCTATAAGAAGGCGCGGGCCGTGGCAAGCAGGCGGAATTGTTCCGCTTGCAGAAAAAATAATCCGCAAAGGGAAACAACGACACCCCTTTGCAGGGGCGTGGCCGCGCCCTGCGGGGGGCGCGGCGGAGATCAGGGGAACGGCACGAAAAAGCCCCGGCAGGACCGGGGCTTGGGGTCGCGTCGCGGGACGCTAGGGCAAGACGCCCAGGAAGCGGACGGAGACGATCTCGTAGCGGATTTTGCCGCGCGGGGCGTCCACCACGATCTCGTCGCCCTCCTCCTTGCCCAGCATGGCCTGGCCCACGGGCGAGAGGAGCGAGATGGAGCCCTTGGCGGGATCGTTTTCGTCGGGGCCGAGCAGAGTCCAGGTCTTGGTCTCGCCGGTTTCCACGTCCTCGATCTCCACGGTGGCGCCGTAGGTGACGCGATCGCCGTCCAGGGTGGCCAGGTCGATGACCTGGCTGGTGGCCAGGCGGCCCTCGATGTAGCGGATGCGCGCCTCGAGCATTCCCTGGCGTTCGCGGGCGGCGTCGTAGCCCGCGTTTTCGCGCAGGTCGCCTTCTTCACGGGCCTCGGCGATGGCTTGGATGACGGCCGGACGTTCCTTCTTGAGGTCGTCCAGCTCCCTTTCGAGGCGGCGGAAACCCTGCATCGAGATGGGGATGGATTGCATGGTGCGTTCCCTCTGCTTGCCTCCCTGGGGAGGCGTGAGATAAAAAAAGCCTTGCCCGGAACCTCGCGGTCCCGGGCACGCTTCGCCTTCCTCCTAGCCCACGAGCGGGCCGGGGTCAAGGCCGTGGGCGAACGATGGTCAATGGGTCGTTTTCGACCCAGTTTTCATCTGGTATTCCCGTGCTTTGGCGCGGCGTTCCTCCACGAGGGACTCCTCCACGGCCGTAAGCCTGGTGCAGAGCGTGGCGGCCACGTCGGCCAGGCCCACGCCGTCCAGGCTTTCGATCCCGGCGAGATCCTTGGCGATCTCCGCCTCCATGCGCTCGGATTCAAGGAACATCACGTAGGCCAGGGCCAGGGCGGCGTTGTTCTCCTCCGTGCCGTCGCAGAGGACCGCCACTTGCTGGGGGTCGGCGGTGCCCAGGAGGGTGTCCACGAACTGGCCGATCCACTTGCGGTGCAGTTCCGGCAGGAGCGGCGGCACGGTCTCGGCCACGCAGGCGGCGGCCTGGGCGGACATGTCCGGCCGAACGGCCCCCAGAAGCTCCTTGATGGCCTCCTGGCGGCCGTCCTGGGCCTCCAGGACGCGCCGGTAGAGCAGCTTGTGGATGTACAGACGGTGAACCGCTTCGCGGGGATCCATGGATCGGGCCTCCTTGGCGCGGTGGCGCCGCGCCATGATAGACCGGACGCACGCCGCGAGCAACCCCGGGCCGGAAGGGCCACGGCCGCGCATTGGTCGCACGCCAGGCCCTGACCGAAAGGCGCTGGCCCGGCCAGAAGTATCCGCCCCGCTCCACCGGCTCCGGCGCGGCACCCCGCAAAAGCGCTTGCCAGAAGGCCCGGCCTCTGGTCAGACTGCCGCCCATGGACGCCCTTACCCGTGAAATCGTCGAGCTGACCAAGGCCCTCATCCGCTTCCCCTCCACCGCCGCCGATCCGGGGGCGCGCAAGGCCTGCGCGGACCACATCGCCGCCACTCTGGACGCCTGGGGCATCGGCTTCGAGCGCCTGGAGCACGAGGGCGTGGAGTCCATCCTGGCCCTGCCCGAGCCTGGGCGCTGCCGCGTTCTGCTCATGGCCCACTACGACGTGGTGGCCGCGCCCGCGGCCCTCTTCGAACCCCGGGAGGAGGACGGAAAGCTCTTCGGCCGGGGCGCCATCGACGACAAATACGCCGTGGCCCTGGCCATGGCCCTCCTGAAACGCCAGAAGGGGCAAGGCGGGGCCATGCCCCTGGGCGTGCTGCTCACCGGCGACGAGGAGACCGGCGGCCGCAACGGCGCGCGCCACGCCCTGCAACACGTCCAGGCCGAACTGGGCATCGCCCTGGACGGCGGCAGCCCGCGCACCCTGGTGACGCTCCAGAAGGGCGTGATCCGCTTCCGGCTCACGGCCCGGGGCAAGGCGGCCCACGGCGCGCGGCCCTGGATGGGCGGGAACGCCATCGAGGCCCTCATGGCCGATCTGGCCCGCGTGCGCGCCCTCTTCACCGACGACGCCCCGGACCACTGGCACAAGACCCTGAACATCGGCGTGATCCAGGGTGGCACGGTGGTGAACATGGTCCCGGCCGAGGCCTGGGCGCTTCTGGACATCCGCCACACCGAGCGCGAGGACCCGGAGGCCCTCAAGGCCGCCGTGCGCGCCGCCGTGCGGGGCGAACTGGAGCTGACCAATCAGAGCGTGCAGTTCAACGGCGGCGATTCCCCGCTGCTGGACCTCCTCGACGCCAGCGTGCCGGGCCTGGAGCGCGGCCGCTCCCACGGGGCCACGGACGCCCGCTTCCTCTCGGAGCGGGGCATCCCCGGAGCGGTCTGGGGCGCGCGCGGCGACGGCACCCAGCATACGGCCGGGGAATACCTGCACCTGGACTCCCTAGAGGAGCTGACGGCCTCCATGGCGCGTTTCCTGGACTCGGTGCCCGCGAAGTAGCCACGCATCTCCCCCATGGCGGTCGGAATAGTTCCCGCTTGACCGCTTCGAGCGCCCAAGGCAATCTCTTAAAGGGGCGATTCGCCAGCGCCGAGGGGGGCTTTTCGGCTGGCGGCTACATCCTGGGGAGCCATCATGCATCGAACATTCCATGGTCCCGGCCACGCCGTGGACCTGTTCATGGCGCGACAGCCCATTTTCTCCAAGGATCTGGACGTGTTCGCGCACGAGCTCCTGTTCCGCAAATGCGAAGGCGACGTCTGCGCCCTGATCACCGATTTCGACGACGCCACCAACCAAGTGATCGCCGACGGGTTCGCCCTGGCCACCAAGGGCCTTGGTCCTCGCGAGAAAATCTCCGTGAACGTGGGCTACGACAACATCCTCTCGGGCTACGTGCTGGCGCTGCCTCCCGAGCGCACCATCCTTGAGGTGCCCAGCGACATCCAGGCGGACGACCGTTTCTTCAAGGCCTGCGACGAACTCAAGGAAAAGGGCTACTGCTTCCTGCTGGACAACTTCACCCCCACCTGCAAGGCCAGGGAGAACGGCATGGTCCCCCTGGCGGACTTCATCAAGGTGCCCGTGGACTCCTCCACCGGCCGCGAGGTGGCCAGGCTGAAGAAGGAGCTGGGCGCCTGGCGCGGGGGGCTCGTGGCCTCGCGCATCGAGAGTTGGGAGGCCTTCGAGGGCTGCCGGTTCCTGGGCTTCAACTACTTCCAGGGCTATTTCTTCTCGCACCCCAAGGAGATCGCGGGGAAGAAGCTGCCCTCGCTCAAGGCGGCGCGTCTGCGCCTGCTCAAGGTGCTCTCCGACGAGGAGGCGAGCCTGGGCGCAGTGGTGGACGCCCTCTCCACGGACCAGGCCCTCAGCGTGCGCCTGCTCCAGTTCGTGAACTCGGCCGCCTTCTGCATGCTCGACGGCAAGATCGACTCCCTGGCGCGCGCGGCCTCCCTGGCCGGGCTCGACGCCATCCGCAAGTGGGCCACCGCCGCCGTGCTCTCGGACCTGGACCCCAGCGGCAGGGGCCGGGAGCTCTCCCTGCGCACCCTCAACGGGGCGTTCTTCCTCTCCCGCCTGACCGATGCGGGGCTGACGCCCGGCACGGCCGGGGACACGCTCTTCCTGCTGGGCCTTCTGCGCAACGTGGACGGGCTCATGGACATGAAAATGAAGGACATCCTGGCCGACATGCCCCTGGACGAGTCCCTCAAGAAGGCCCTGCTGCGCGAACCGCGCGAGCCCCTGGCGCGCTACGTGGCTCTGCTGGACCGCATCGACGCCAACGACTGGGACCACGCGCGCGGGCTCTTCAAGGCCCTGGGCATCGCCCCGCGCCAGGCGGCCAACGCCTACCTCAAGGCCGGGGAGGACACCCACGCCCTGATGAGCCAGATCTAGCGGCGGACGCCCGGGACTGCCCCGGGCGCGCACGCGAGTTACCCCAACGGCGAAGCCCCCGCGCATCTTGCAAGATGCGCGGGGGCTTCGCGTTGAAAGGCTTGCCGAGCCGGGCGCGCCAGCCGCGCTACACCCAGCCCTCCTCCACGCCGTGGCAGGCGGTGAGGCGGCCGTCGCCCGCGTCCAGGGCCTTGGGCACGTCCATCCGGCAGCGCTCGCGGGCGCTGGGGCAGCGGCCGTGGAACACGCAGCCGCCGGGCAGGTGGATGGGCGAGGGGATCTCCCCGGTCAGGCGCACGCGCTTGGCCGGGTCCGCCCCCAGGCGCGGGATGGCCGAGAGCAGCGCCCGCGTGTAGGGGTGGCGCGGCTCCTCGAAGAGGGCGTCGGCCCCTGCCAACTCGCAGAGGCAGCCCAGGTACATCACGGCCACGCGGGTGGAGATGTGGCGCACCACCGAGAGATCGTGGCTGATGAAGAGGTAGGTGAGCCCGCGCTCGTCCTGGGCCTCCATGAGGAGATTGAGGATCTGGGCCTGGATGGACACGTCCAGGGCCGAGATGGGTTCGTCGGCCACGATGAAGTCCGGGTCCACGGTCAGGGCGCGGGCGATGGAAACGCGCTGGCGCTGGCCGCCGGAGAATTCGTGGGGGTAGTTGCCCGCCCAGGCCGGGTCCAGGCCCACCTGGCGCATCACCTGGGCCACGCGCTCGCGCACCTGGGCGTCGGAGAGCCCTGGGAAGTGCATGCGCACGGGCTCTTCCAGGATGGAGCGCACGGTGAGCCGGGGGTTGAGCGAGGCGTAGGGGTCCTGAAAGACCATCTGCATGCGTTTGCGGTAAGGGCGCATGGCCTTGGGCGTGAGGGTGTCGATGCGCTCGCCGTCGAACCAGACCTCGCCCGCGCTGGGGGCGTGCAGGCCGATCACGGCCCGGGCCAGGGTGGACTTGCCGCAGCCCGACTCGCCCACCACGGAGAGGGTCTCGCCTTTGGCGATCTCGAAGCTCACGCCGTTGACGGCCTTCACCACGGTGCGTCGGCGCACCACCCTGCCGGACTCGAACTTCAGCTGTTCCAGGAAGCCGCCGGAGATGTCGAAGCGTTTCTCCAGGTTCTCGATGCGTACCAGGGCGCTCATGCTTGGGCCTCCTCGCGGGTCAGGTGGCAGGCCACGGCGTGGTCGCGCCTGGAGATCAGGGCCGGAAGCTCGGTGCGGCACACGTCCTTCGCGCTCTGGCAGCGCGGATGGAAGGGGCAGCCCGGCGGGATGTTGGTGAGCCCGGGCATCACCCCGGGGATCTGGTTGAGCCTGCCCCGGCGCGACTGAAGCCCAGGCAGGGCCGCCAGCAGCCCCTGGGTGTAGGGGTGTCGCGGCGCGCGCACGATGGCCTCGGTGGGCCCCATCTCCACGATGTGCCCGGCGTACATGATGGCCATGCGCTGGCTCACCTGGCTCACCACGCCCAGGTCGTGGCTGATGAGGATGAGCCCCATGCGCTCGGACTCGCAAAGCTCCAGGAGCAATTCCATGATCTCGGCCTGGATGGTCACGTCCAGGGCCGTGGAGGGCTCGTCCGCGATGATCAGGGCCGGGTCGGCCAGAAGCGAGATGGCGATGACGATGCGCTGGCGCATGCCGCCGGAGAACTCGTGGGGATACTGCCGGAGCCTGCGCTCGGGAGAGGGAATGTGCACCTTGGCCAGCTTGGCCACGGCCAGGGCCTCGGCCTCGGCCTGGGAGATGCTTCTGTGGGCGCGGATGGTCTCCACCATCTGCTGGCCCACGGTGAGCACGGGGTTGAGCGTCATCATGGGGTCCTGGAAGATCATGGCCACGCGGTCTCCCCGGATGGAGCGCATGGCCTCGGGGCTGAGCTTGGAGAGGTCTCGCCCCTCGAAGAGCACCCGGCCCCCGCTGATGCGCCCCGGGGGGCTTATCAGGTTGATGATGGAGAACCCCGTGATGGACTTGCCCGCGCCGGATTCCCCCACCAGACCAAGGCGTCCGCCCCGGTCCAGCTGGAAGCTCACTCCCTTGACCGCCTGGTAGTCGCCCGCGCGCAGCGCGAAGGTGACCTCCAGGTCTTCCACCTTGAGAAGGGTTTGGTCCGCCATGTCCGCTATCCCTTCTTGTAGAGCTTGGGGTTGAGGAAGTCGCGCAGCCAGTCGCCCAGGAGGTTGATCACCAGGATGAGCACCACCAGGAGCACGCCGGGGAAGGCGGTGATCCACCAGGCCCCGCTGAAGATGTACTCGAAGCCCGTCTTGATGAGCGAGCCCAGCGACGGGCGCGTCACCGGCATGCCCAGGCCCAGGAAGGAGAGGGCCGCCTCGCTCATGATGGCCCCGGCCACCTGCACCGTGGCGATGACCAGCACCGGCGAGAGCGTGTTGGGCAGGATGTGGCGGAACATGATGCGCAGGGGCGAAAGCCCGATCACGCGGGCGGCCTCCACGTATTCCTTGCGCTTCTCCGCCAGCACCGAGGCGCGCACCGTGCGCGCCACCTGGGGCCACTCGGCCAGGCCGATCACCAGCACCAGGATGGGCACGGCCATCTGCTCGCGCAGGGCCAGGGAGTGCCTGCCCAGCAGCACGTCCACCAGCACGGAGATGATGATGGCCACCATGAGAGTGGAGAACGAGAGCTGCACGTCGGCCATGCGCATGAGGAAGGCGTCGGTCTTGCCCCCGGCGTAGCCCGCCGTGAGCCCGAGCACCACGCCGATCAGGCACTGGAGCATGGTGGCCCCCAGGCCGATGATCAGCGAGGTGCGCATGCCGTAGATCATGGCCGAGAGGAGGTCGCGCCCCTGCTGGTCGGTGCCCAGGAGGAAGTTGGAGCTGCCCTCGGCGGTCCAGGCGGGCGGGGTGCGGGCGTCCAGCACGTCGATGTTGATGGCGTCGTACACGTCGTGGGGGGCCGCCACGGGCGCCAGCAGGGCCACGGCGCACAGGAAGAAGAGCACCAGGGCGCAGCCCATGGCCACGGGGTCGCGCAGGAAGCGGTAGAGAAACCACGAATCCTTGAAGGCTTTCCAGCTGACGGTCACGCTATTTCCTCCCCGCCACGCGGACCATGGGGTTCACCAGGCCGTAGACCAGGTCCACCACGGTGTTCACCACCACGAAGATGAGCCCCACCACCACCAGATAGGCCACCAGGAGCGAGGTGTCCGCGCGCTCCACGGCCTGGAGGAAGATGAAGCCCATGCCCTGCCACTGGAACACCGTCTCCGTGAGGATGGTGAAGGCGAGCATGGTGCCTATGCGCACGCCGCCCACGGTGATCACGGGGAGCAGCGTGTTCTTGAAGGCGTGCACGAGATAGATGCGCCACAGGGGCAGGCCCTTGGCGAAGGCAAACTTGACGTACTCGCTCTGGAGCACCTCCATCATCTCGGAGCGGATGAGCCGGATGAAGAGCGGCAGCGTGAGCGAGGCCAGCGAGATGGAGGGCAGCACCATGTGGCGCAGGCCGTCCCACGTGAGCAGGCCCGTGGACCAGAAGCCCAGCACCGTGACCGTCTCGCCCCGCCCGAAGGAGGGCAGCCAGCCCAGGAACACGGCGAAGATCCAGATCATGATGATGGCTATGAGGAACACCGGGATGGAGACGCCCACGATGGAGGCCCCCATGATCACCCGCGTGAGCGCGCTGCGCGGCCGGATGGCCGCGTAGATGCCCAGGGGCAGCGAGAGCGCCAGCACCCAGAGCACGGCGCAGAAAACCAGCTCCGCCGTGGCCGGGAACTTCTGGAGGATAACGCTCAGGGCGGGCTTGCCGAACATGTAGGAGATGCCCAGGTCGCCCCTGAGGGCGTTGGTGACGAAGCGCAGGTACTGCTGCGGCAGCGGGTCGGCGAGGCCCAGCTTCACGCGCAGGGCCTGGCGCTCCGTCTCCGAGACCGACTCGCCGAGCAGGTCGCGGATGGGGTCGCCGATCTTGTGCTGCACGGCGAAGCAGACCAGGCTGATGATGGCCATGACCAGCATGGCCTGGCCCGCCCGGCGGACGAAGAACGCGAACATGGCGTCGTGTGACCTCCCTCACCGATTCCGGGCGCGGCCCGGTGCGCGAACGAAAGCGCCCGAAGGCGCATGGCCCCGCGCGGCGCGGGACCTGGAACGATTGCCTACGGCGCGGCGGCGCGCCCCAAGGCCCGGCCTGCCCGGCCCAGCCCAGGCGGCGGCCGCTCCCGTGCGCCCTGTCGGGTTCCGGCCGGATGCGGAACCCGACAGGGCGGACCTGAACGGACACAACGTCTTCAACTCTTCCGCCAAGGGTTGGTTTCCCCGGCGCGGTGGCCCAATAGCCGATCCCGGGCCGCTGGTCCAGGGCCGGGCGCAACACGAGCGCCGCGTTTGCTTGCGCCCCCCAGTTCAGGCCCGGGAGCGGGCTCCCGGGCGGGAACTGGAAAGAACGCGGGGGCCCAAGGCCCCCGCGGCGGATGCGTCGTCTACTCGATGACCAGGTCGCCCAGGTAGAGGAAGTTCTGCTGGTTGATGCAGGTGTCCAGCTTCACGTTCTTCTTGGCGGCCCAGGAGAGGGGTTCGAAGTGCAGGGTGATGGTGGCCCCGTCGTCGTAGGCCATCTTCTCGGCGTCCTGAAGGATCTTGTTGCGCTTCTTGAGGTCGGTCTCGGTGGAGGCGCTCATGACCAGTTCGTCGAGTTTGGGGTTGCAGTAACCGGCGGAGTAGGCGCCCCAGCCCTTTTCCTTGTTCTCGCAGAAGAGCAGGAACTCGAAGAAGTTGGCGGAGTCCTCGGTGTCGGGGTGCCAGCCGACCATCTGCAGGCTGGCCTGGCGCTTCTGGAACTCGGGCCAGTACTGGGCGATGGGCATGGTCTTGAGATCGACCTTGATGTTGATCCTGGCCAGCATGCCCGCCACGGCCTCGGCGATCTTGTCGTCGTTGGTGTAGCGGTTGTTGGGGGCGATCATGGTGACGGTGAAGCCCTTCTCGAAGCCGGCTTCCTTCATGAGCTTCTTGGCCTTCTCCAGGTCGAAGCGGGGCTTGAGGTCGGGGTTGAAGCCGGACATGCCCTTGGCCGAGAGCTGGTTGGCGGGCACGGTGAGCTTGTTCATGATCTTGTCCACGATGCCGGCGTTGTTCACGGCGGCGATCACGGCCTGGCGCACGCGCACGTCCTTGAACTCAGGCTGGGCGGTGGGGTTGAGGCCGATGGTGATCACGCGGGTGGAGGCCATGTTCACCAGGGCGAGGTTCTTGTCCTGCTTGATGAGGTCCTGGTCCTGGGGGTTGACGGGGTTGATGAAGTCCACGTCGCCCGAGAGCAGGGCCGCGGTGCGGGTGCCGGGGTTCTTGATGGGGGTGAGGATCACCTGGGTGACGTTGCCCTTGGTCTTCTTGTCCCAGTGGGCGGTGTTGCGCTCGAGCACCATCTTCACCTGGGGCTCGTAGGAGACCACCTTGAAGGGGCCGGTGCCGGAGGCGTTGGAGTTGGCGAACACGGGGTCGGTCTTGGAGATGAGGTCCTTGTCCTTGCCCTGGGCGTCCTTGCCCGAGTAGAACTTGGAATCCATGGGGAAGATGTAGGTGAGCAGGTTCAGCGCCAGGGGCTCGGGACGGCTGAAGGTGAACTCCACCGTGTTGTCGTCGATGGCCTTGGCTTCCTTGAAGGCGTCGTAGAGGGCCTTCCAGTCCGGGGCCTTGCGGGCGCGCTCGAAGGTCCAGACCACGTCGGCGGCGGTCATGGGGTTGCCGGAATGGAAGGTGACGCCCTTGCGCAGGGTGACGCGCAGGGTCAGGGGGTCCTTCTGCTCGATCTTCTCGGCCAGGCGGTTCTCGATCTTCATGTCCTTGGTCCAGCGGACGAGGGGATCGAAGACCCATTCGGCGTAGGACAGGAGGTTGCCGGAGAGCTGGCTCATGTAGTCGAGGCGCGGGGGGTCGGCGTCGAGGGCCAGTTTCAGGGTCTTGGCCTGGGCGTTGACGGCCATGAGGCCCGCGAGCGCCAGCGCCGCCAGGAGGGCGAGGGACTTCTTCATGCGATCATCTCCTGTCGTTTGAGGTGGTTGACGGCCTGGGGCCGTTTGATCCGTCTCTGAGCGACCAAAAACGTTTCCTGATAGTCTTTTTGCCGTCACTTGGAAAGGGACGCAGGCCAACCCCTTGAAGGTTTGACTCTTTTGTTGAGATCTTCGCACACCACACCTTTCGGTAGGGATTGATTCCTCCAAAGAAACGACCGATCCCCCAGGCGACTGAATCGCCCCCTCCCCGGCACGAATGGTCCGCTCAGAGGCCTGCGGCAGGCGCGCGCCCTGTCCGAGCGGTTTACTGAGGCCGTGTCGGCAATTGCGTAGACAACCGCACGAAACACTCCCGTCGCGGTATGATAGGACGCCCTCGGGGCCGTCCCTCGTCCCGTCCCGCGCCCGTCAGGGTGGGCGGTCGGTCCGGGAAGGCTCACGGGCGCAGCACCACCGTGGAGATGGCGTTCTTGGGCGAACCGTCGATGACCTTGCGGCTGATGGCCAGGTAGACCAGCGTCTTGCGCTTGGGGTCCACGATGCGGGTGATGGCGGTGTCCTTGAAGAGCAGCGACGTGCCCTCGGAGAACACCTTGCGAGACTTGGGCAGCTTGTCGGGCATGTCGCAGGGGCGGGTCTGCACGCACTCCAGGGAGAATTCCGAGGGGTCTTCCGCCAGGCCCACGGCCCCGGACACCCCGCCCTTGCGGGCCTGGCTCAGGTAGCAGGTGACGCAGGGCACGTCGGGGTCGTCGAAGGCGTAGACGCACACCTTGTGGTTGGCCCCCAGGAGCTTCCACTCGGTGGTCAGGCAGTCCAGCTCCTCGGCCTGGGCGGGTGCGGCGAAGAGGATCGCGAGGGCCAGAATGGTCAGGATGCGTGCGGACATGAAAACCTCCTGCGGCGGGATGCCGGTGTGCACGTCATAGACGCTTCCGGCTCCCGCGTCGAGGCCCGGGGCTGCCTGCGCGCGTGCGGCCCCCGCGAAGGCCCCGCGCCGTCGCCGCGCGCGAACCGGTCGGCCAGCCTGCCGGGGCGGCTCTCCGGGAGCCGCCGCACCTCACCCCTGCCCGGCCAGGCGGATGAGGCGCTCGGCCGAGGCGGCGTCCACGGGCGGCGAGAAGAGGTAGCCCTGGGCGGAGAGGCAGCCCAGGGCCGCCACGCTCTCCAGCTGTTCGCGTGTCTCCACGCCCTCGGCCACCACGTCCAGCTCCAGGTTGCGCGCCAGCGACACGATGGTGCGCACGATCTCGCGGTTCTCGCGGGCGTCGCCCTGGCCGGAGACGAAGGAGCGGTCGATCTTGAGCCCGTCGATGGGGAAGCGCTGCAGGTAGGAGAGGGAGGAGTAGCCGGTGCCGAAGTCGTCCACCAGCAGGTGCACGCCCAGGTTCTTGAGCTTGCCCAGCTTGTCGCCCGAGGTCTTGGCGTCGCGCATGATCACGCTTTCGGTGATCTCGAGCTTGAACAGATGCGGTGGGATATGGTGGGCCGAAAGGCCGAGGCGGATGGACTCCACCAGGTCCGTCTGGCGGAACTGTTTGCTGGAGATGTTGGCCGTCATGTAGAGCGAGCGGGCCTGGGGCAGCAGCTCCCGCCAGCGGCCCAGGCGCAGCATGGCCTCGGCCAGCGCCCACTCGCCCAGGGGCTCGATGAGCCCCGTCTCCTCGGCCAGGGGGATGAAGCGCGCCGGGGGGATCATGCCCAGGGTGGGGTGCTTCCAGCGCGCCAGGGCCTCGAAGCCCTGGAGCACGCGTCCGGGCAGGGAGTAGATGGGCTGGTAGTGCAGGGTCAGGTCGCCGTTTTTCAGGCCCTGACGCAGTTCGTTCTCCATGCGCAGGTTTTCCACGGCCAGGGCGTGCATGCGCCGTGTGAAGGCCAGGCGGTCCTTGCCGGACTCCTTGGAGCGGTACATGGCGATGTCGGAGTCGCGCAGGATGTCCTCGGCGGTGGTGTAGCCCTGGGTCTTGAGCACGATGCCGATGCTGGCCCCGCAGTAGACCTCGTTGCCGGAGATGGTGAAGGGCTTGTCCAACACGTGGCGGATGCGGTCGGCCACGTCGATCACCTCGCGGGAGGTGGCGAACTCCTCCAGGAGCACGGCGAACTCGTCGCCGCCCAGGCGGGCCACGGTGTCCACGGAGCGAACGCAGGACTCCAGCCGCCGGGCGATGCCCTTGAGCAGGATGTCCCCCGCCAGGTGTCCCAGGGAGTCGTTGATGCGCTTGAAGCGGTCCAGGTCCAGGAGCAGCACGGCGAAGTTGTAGCCCATGCGCCGCTTGGAGCGTTCCATGGCGCGGTTGAGGCGCTCGGTGAAGAGGTTGCGGTTGGGCAGGCCGGTGAGCCCGTCGTGGAAGGCCTGGTGGGTGAGCTGGTCCTCGAAGCTCTTGCGCTCGGTGATGTCCTCGTAGATGTAGTAGATGCCCTCGATGCGCCCGCCCAGCTCGATGGGGTAGCCCAGCACCGAGACGGGGATGAGCGTGCCGTTCTTGGCGCGGCGCACGGTCTCCTTGGAAACGAAGCGCCCGGCGTTCACCTGGGCGTTGAAGCTGGCGGCCTCGGCGGCCAGGTGTTCGGGCACGATGAGGTTGCGGTTGAACTCGCCCGCCACGTCCGCGCTGGGGTAGCCGAAGAGGCGCGTGAAGGCGGGGTTCACGTTGAGCACTCGGCCCTCAGGGCTGAGCAGCACCATGGCCTGCGGGGAGCTCTCGAAGAGCAGCTTCAGGTGGGCGCGTTCGCGCTCCAGGGCGGCTTCGGTGCGCTTGCGCTCCGAGATGTCGCGCACCACGGCGGTGAGGAAGGTCTCGCCGTGGGCGTCGAAGCGGTTGAGCGAGACCTCGGCGTGGAACCACGCGGCGTCCTTGCGCTGGTGCACCCATTCGATCTTCTGGGGCGCTCCGGCCAGGGCCTTGTCCAAGAGTTCGCGGGCCACCTGCCCCGAGGGACGTCCGTCGGGCTGCACGGGCGGCAGCAGGTTCTCCAGGCACAGCCCGGGGATTTCGTCCTCGTCGAACCCGAAGAGTTCGCGGGCGCGCAGGTTGGTGCTCACCACGGCCGTGTCCTTGAGGGTGAGGATGCCGTCGGAGGCCGACTTCACCAGGGAGCGGTAGCGCTCGCTGCTGGCCTTGAGGGCCTCCTCGGCCTCGCGCCGGGCTGTGACGTCGGTGACGGTGCCTTCGAAGAAGTCCAGGCTGCCGTCCGGGCGGCGGACCACGCGCGCGTTCTCGCTGATCCAGATGACGGAGCCGTCCTTGCGGCGCACGCGCGACTCGAAGTCGCGCACCTCCCCCGCGGCGGTGATGGCGCGGATGAAGTCGTCGCGACGCCCGGGGTCCGCGTAGAGTTCGCGCTCGATGTCTCGCAGCGAGTTCATCAGGTCCTCGGGCGAGTTGTAGCCGTAGATGCGCGCCAGGGCAGGGTTCACGACGATGTAGCCGCCCCCGGGCGTGGACTGGAAGATGCCCTCGGCGGCGTTCTCGAAAAAGGCCTGGTATTTGTCCTGGGCGCGGCGCAGGTCCTTTTCGGCGTCGCGCAGTTCCTGGAGGTCGTTGTAGACGGCGAAGAACCTCTCCTCGCCGGAGCGCCCGGAGGCCGGAAAGAGCGTTACGGCCACCTGCACGTGGCTGCCGTCGCTGCGCCTGCGGGTGGTCTCCAGGCGGCCCTTGCCCCCCCGGCGGACGCCCTCGGCCAGGGTGGCCACCTCGTTCTCGCGGCCGAGGGGGATCACCAGCCCCAGCAGCGGACGGCCCTCGATCTCCTCACGGCGGTAGCCGAAAAGGCGCTCGAAGGCCTTGTTCACCTTCAGGGCTCTGTCGGCCGCGTCGATAAGGCACACGGCCACGGGAACCTCCTCGAAGAGGCTCAGGAAGTTCTCTGCATCGAAAGTCTGCCCGCCCGTCATCGCTTCTCCCCGGGATGGGGCCCCACACTGCCTCCATCCGCCACCAGATTGTAGGAACAACTCGGACGAAGATCAATCTTAACGTTTCTGTCAAATCAAACGCCAGCGCGCGGCAGGTGCTAACGCGCGTTGGCGTCCACAGCCCGGCCGTTGGCGGTTCCCGTGCTCTGTACCAAGAATAACCACCGGAATAACTGACTTTCCTATTCGCCACTCTGCTGGCACGTCTCGTGCTAATGCGGGGTTGGCCTCACCGGCTCCCGGCTGATGCAGCGCGCCGCCCCACGCCAAAAAGACCGGCGCGGCAAAATCGGCGCGACGTTCCGCAACACGGTGCAAGGAGGGATAACGATGCAGGTGCTCGTGGCCCACGACGGTTCGCCCCAGGCGGGCAAGGCGCTGGAAGAGGCGGCCAGGATCGCCTCGAAATTTTCGGGCGGCATCACCATCGTCACAGTGGCCCCGGACGTGTGCATGGGCTCGGAGGAGCTTTCCCCCGAGGAGTGCTCCCTGGTGGCGCGCTCCCTCTCCGCCGAGGCGGAGGCCCGGGCGCGCAAGGCCGCGCAATCGCTCAAGGCCAAGGGGATCGAGGCCCAGGTGCTGGTGCGCGCCGGGCGCCCCCCGGAGCAGATCGTCGAAGCCGCCCGGGAGACCGGCGCGGATCTCATCGTGATTGGCAGCGTGGGCAGGCACGGGGCAGCCAGGCTCCTCCTGGGCTCGGTGTCCTCGAGGGTGGCCGAGCTTGCCGACGTCAACGTTCTCATCGTCAAATAAGGAGTCGTAGGAAATGGAAGACAAACGCGGGGCCGGCGCGCTCCTGGCCATCGTACCCGGACTGGCGCTGATGATCGCCACGTTCCTCTTCGCCCAGTGGCTCGAGGGTTGGCTCAAACCCTTCACCGTGTTCGGCTTCCCGGAGTTTTTCGGGCGGGTGCTGAACCTCAACTACATCATCATCTCCATCATCATGGGCGTGCTCTACCGCAACGTGCTGTTCAAGGGCACCATCCCCAGCTGGGCGGCCGACGGATTCCGCACCACGCGCCTGTTCATCAAGACCGGCGTCATCATGCTGGGCTCCATCTACACCCTGGGCGGCCTGGCCAAGCTGGGCCTCCAGGCGGCGCTGCTCATCTCGGCCTTCGTGTTCGGCACGGTGATCTTCGTGATGTGGCTGGGCAAGATCCTCAAGATGGACCGCTCCCTGGTGGGCGTCATGGGCGCGGCCTGCGGCGTGTGCGGCGTCTCCGCCGCCGTGGCCACCAGCCCCGGCGTGAAGGCCAAGCCCGCCGAGGTGGCCCTGGCCATCGCCACCATCCTGGGCTTCGGCGTGATGACCATGTTCATCTCCCCCTTCCTGGGCAACCTCCTGAAATTCTCCGACTACCAGTACGGCGTCTGGGTGGGCACGGGCATCCTGAACTCCGGCCAGGTGCTGGCTTCCTGCCTGGCCTTCAACCCCATCGTGGCCCCCGGCACCGCCGTGGCCTACGGCGAGCTGTGGAACGTGATGCGCGTGATCATCATCCCCTTCGTGGTGTTCGTGATCACCGTCTGGTACTGGAGCGGCAACAAGGAAGAGGCCGGCGGGCAGAACATCAGCCTTCTGGAGATCCTCAAGTCCAAGTTCCCCATCTTCGTGCTGGGCTTCGTCGGCATGACGGTCCTGTCCTCCCTCGGCCTCCTGGGCCAGGAAGGCTCCGAGACCTCGCACCTCCTGCGCACCCTGATGCAGTGGATCTTCGGCATCGGCATGGTGGGCCTGGGCGCGTACATCGACTTCGGCGAGATCAAGGCCGCGGGCGGCAAGCCGCTCATCGTGGGCCTGGTCGCCGGCACCACAAAGTACGTCCTTGCCCTCTTCATGACCCTCTACTTCATCTCCAAAGACGCGCCTTTCTAGGGAGGGACCGCACATGTCCGCCGCAGAGAAGAAACAGAAACTCACCGTCTTCAAGACCGACCGGCACGAGGACCTGGGCGCGTGCGCCTTCGCCGCCCTGGTGGTGGTGTTCGTCCTGGTCTACATGGCCTTCTTCCTGAGCAAGGTGTCCATCAACGCCCCGGCCGAGGGCAAGCTCCTGGAGATGAAGGTCGCCGTGGGCGACACCATCTCAGAAGGCCAGCCCCTCTACGTCTACGAAGTGAAGAAGAAGAAGTACGTGCAGGGCGAGGTCCAGGAGACCGTGGCCAAGGAGACCTTCAAGTCCAAGACCCCCGGCAAGGTGCTGGAGCTCAAGAAGAAGCCCGGCGACTCCATGAAGCGCGGCAACGCGCTGCTGGTGGTGGAGCACGTGAAGGGGACCCTGCCGTAATGCGCGTGCTCCTGGCCCTGGACGAATCCACCCAGGCCATGGACGAGGCCGTGAGGCTGTGCCGCGAACGCGGCGCGGCCCTCACGGCCCTGTTCGTGCTCGACGGCAACTGGAGCGACTACACCGGGCACGACTGGCTCTCGGGCTCCACCGTGCGCGGGGCCTACATCGAATACGCAGGCCAGGAGGACATCAAGGACTCCGAGCGCCTGGCGGCCGAACTGCGCGCCCGCGCGGGCGACCTGCCCCTGGAGGTCAAACTGGCCAACGGCGTGGTGCGCGAGGAGATCCTCAAGGAAGCCGAGACGGGCGGCTACGACCTGCTCGTGATGGCCCACCCCTTCTGGCGCGGCACCGCCACCGTGCGCGACACCGCCCGCGACCTCCTGGGCAAGCTGCCCTGCTCGCTCCTTCTGGTGAAGACGCCCCCCCACGACATCTGAGCGGCGGCGCGCCGGACCGGAACCAACCGGACCGGCGCGCCCCCGGACCGCCCGAGACCGCCGGACCGCGCGGTTGACACCCCCCCGGACCGGCACCTATTGCTGGGCCGGGCCTGCCCGGCCCGGCCAGAGGCCCCATGAAGAAAGCCAAGCTCAAGACCATGCTCGTCATCCGGCTCCTGGCCGTGACCCTGGGCATCGGCCTGGTTTTCGGCGTCTCGCTCAACCACTATCTGCGCGTGCTCCTGGAGACCGAAGTGGCCGACAAGGCCCAGATGGTGCTCTCCCACGTGCTGGCCATCCAGACCTACGTCCGCGAGACCCTGCGCCCCACCATGTACGAGACCCTGCCGCCGGACTCGTTCGTGATCGAGGCCATGTCCACCTCCTACGTCACCCGCAAGGTGCTCTCGGACCTGAACACCGCCAAGGACAAGTACACCTACCGCCGCGTTGCGCTGGACCCGCGCAACCCCGAATACGGCGCGGACCCCCGCGAGGCCCAGCTCATCGCCCACTTCCGCGAAAACCCCGACGAGACGCAGATCAGCCGCTACTACACCGAGAACGGCGAAGAATACTTCATGACCGCGCGCCCCGTGGTCTTCGAGGAAGCCTGCCTCTCCTGCCACGGCAGACCCGCCGACGCGCCCAAGGTGCTCCTTGCCCGCTACGGCGACCAGCGCGGCTTCGGACGCGTCGAAGGCGAGGTGGCAGGGCTCGACAGCATCATCATGCCCGTGGAGAGCGAGGCCGCGGCCATCAACCGCGCCGTGTTCAACTACATCCTGGTCTTCGCCATGGGGACGCTGCTCATCATCGGCGTCAACCACCTCTTCTTCGACCGCATGACCGTGGTGAACATCGGCCGCCTGGCCGCGCTCATGCGTTCGCGCTTTCCCGCCGAGGCCGGGCGCACCCTGGACAACGCCCCGCGCCGCGAACGCGACGAGATAGAGGGCATGATCGAAGACATGGAGCGCTTCGCCGACCACCTGCGCGACGCAAAGGAACAACTGCGCGACTACGCCGCCAACCTGGAGGCCAAGGTGGCCGCCCGCACCGCCCAGGCCACCGCCGAGGCCGAGGCCCGGGGCGCGGACGTGGCCCTGTTTCTCCACGTGCTGGAACTTTTCGTGAAAGGGGCCGACCGCGCGCGGCTGCTCGACGAGGCCCTGCGCGCCGTGGCCGGGCGCTTCGAGGCGCGCGCCGCCGGGTTCTGCTGCTTCTACTCCATGAACGTCCACGCCTGGCCCCAGGGCGCGGCCCGCTGCCCCAACCCCGATCAGCAGGGCAGGCTCCTGGAGGGCGAAAGCGTCTTCTCCCCCGGCCAGGCCTGGGCACCCGTGCTCTCGGCCGGGTCGGTGCGCGGCGGCCTCTGGATGGGCTGGGACGGCCAGACCACCCTGGAAGGCCCCGGGCGCGAGGTGTTCAAGGCCGTGGGCCGCCAGCTCTCCATCGCCCTGGAGAACCTGGAGGCCATGGAGAACGTGCTGCGCCAGAAGGCCGTGCTGGAGTCCATCTTCGAGGGCATCGCGGACCCCCTCTTCCTCATCTCCAGCACCGGCGAGGTGCTCCACGCCAACGAGGGCGCCCAGACGCTCCTCTCCGGCCTGGGCGGAGGCTCCGGCGCGATGGGCTTCGCCGCGCTGGCCGCCGAGTGCGCCAGCGGCCGGGGCGAGGCCATCGCCCGGGAGGCCGTGCTGCCCGACGGGCGTTCCCTCACCCTGCGCGCCTACCCCATGGACCGCCTGGCCGGCTCCGGCCGGGCCATCGTCTACGCCCGCGACAACACCGCCGAAAAGACCATGCTCGCCAAGCTCCAACAGAGCGAGAAATCCATGGCCATGAGCCTCCTGGCCGCGGGCATGGCCCACGAGATCAACAACCCCCTGGGCGTGATCCTCTGCTACGCCCGCCTGCTCTGGGACGACGGCCAGAGCCCCCACGCCCAGGACCTGGACATCATCATCCGCCACACCCTCCAGGCCCGCAAGGTGCTGGAGGACCTCATGCGTTTCGCCCGCCCCCGGCACGAGGCCCAGGGCGCGGCCAGCCTGGCCGAGTCGGTGGAGTTCATCGCACGGGTGTTCCGGGGCAAGGCCCTGCGCAGCGCCACGGCCATCGAGGTCTCGCTGCCGCCGGACCTGCCCCCCGTGCTGGCCAGTTCCTCGGCCCTGGAGCAGATCCTCACCAACCTGCTGCTCAACGCCCTGGACGCCATCGAGGAGGCGGGCGACGCCGGGCAGGGGCTGGTGCGCATCGGCGCGCGGCTCGACGCCGGGGCCTCCGAGGTGGTGCTCACCGTGGCCGACAACGGCCCGGGCATCCCGGAGGAACACCTGCGGCGCATCTTCGACCCCTTCTTCACCACCAAGAGCGTGGGCAAGGGCACCGGCCTGGGGCTGGCCGTGGTCTACGGCCTCGTGCGAGACCTCGACGGCGCCGTGGACGTGAGCAACGACGGCGGTGCCGTGTTCGCCATCCGCCTGCCCCTGGCCCCGGAGACACCCGATGACTGAAGACTTCTCCAGCGACGCCATCCTGGTGGTGGACGACGAGGCCACCTTCGCCAAGGGCATCGCCCGGCTCCTCCAGAAGGGCTTCCCCGCCCACACCGTGCTCGTGCGCGACAGCGCCGCCAAGGCCCTGGAGGCCCTGCAGGAGCGGCCCTGCGCCCTGATGATCACCGACGTGCGCATGCCCGGCCAGGACGGCTTCGCCCTGCTGGAGCAGGCCCTCACCGTGGCGCCCGCCCTCACCGTGGTGATGCTCACCGGCTACGGCAGCGTGGAGGCCGCCGTGAAGGCCCTGAAAAGCGGGGCCTACGACTTCCTGGCCAAGCCCGTGGACCAGGACGTGCTCTTCCGCTGCGTGGCCCGCGCCCTGGACCGCGCCGCGCTCATGCGCGAAAACAGACGGCTGCGCCAGGCCGCCGGAGCGTGCCCGCGCGGCCAGTCCATCATCGGCGAGAGCCCGGCCATGCGCAGGCTGCTGGGCGAAATCCAGGCCGTGGCCCAGAACGACTACACCGTGCTCATCCAGGGCGAATCGGGCTCGGGCAAGGAGCTGGTGGCGCGCACCATCCACGCGCTCTCGCGGCGCGGGGCCAACACCATGGTCAGCCTCAACTGCACGGCCGTGCCCGAACACCTGCTGGAGAGCGAGCTCTTCGGCCACGTGAAGGGGGCCTTCACCGGCGCGGCCCAGGCCCGGCAAGGGCTCTTCCTGGCCGCCGACGGCTCCACCCTGCACCTGGACGAGATCGGCGACATGCCCACCCACGTGCAGCCCAAGCTCCTGCGCGCGCTCCAGGAGAAGGAGGTGCGCCCCGTGGGCGGCAGCGAGGCCATCCGCGTGGACGCCCGCATCCTGGCCTCCACCAACCGCCGCCTGGAGGCGCGCATGGCCGCCGGGGAGTTCCGGGAGGACCTCTACTACCGCCTCAACGTGCTCACCCTCCACGTGCCGCCCCTGCGCGAGCGCTCCCAGGACATCCCCCTGCTGGCCAGACACTTCCTGGCGCGCACCTGCGAGGAACTGGAGACCGGAGAAAAGGAGCTGACCCCCGACGCCCTGGACTTCATCAAGGCCAGGAACTGGCCGGGCAACGTGCGGGAACTCTTGAACTTCGTGCGGCGCGCGGCGGTGTTTTCCAGCGGCCCCTACATCACCGAGGCCCAGGTGCGCCTGCTGGACGCCCAGGCGAAAAACCCCGGCGCGGCCACGGGCTACGGCAACTACCTGGAGGCCAAGGAGCGCGTGCTGGACGACTTCACCCGCTCCTACGTGCTGGGGCTCATGGAACGCACGCGCGGCAACGTGACCCAGGCCGCGAGGCTTTCGGGGCTGGAGCGGGTGTCTCTGCAGAAGATTCTCAAGCGCCTGGGCGTGGACGCCGCGCGCTTCCGTCCGGCCGGGGAATACGCCGACGAGTAAGCCCTCCGCCTAGGCAGCCCGCGGGCGTCGCGGAGGGCGCGGGGGCTACGGCATCCCGCCCGCCCTGCGCCTGCGCCGGGGCTGCGCCCACCGGCTCCCCATCCGGCGAAGCCGCGCTCCCGGCGCGCTGCGCCGGGCGCCTGGAAGGATCAGCCCGCCTGATCGGCCTGCTTGTGCCCGGGGGCTTCGACCAGTTTGTCCTTGAGCCCGGAGCGGAAGCACTCCCTGGCCCAGCGCGAGGCCTCCAGATAGTCCCTGGCCGCGCCGATGTGGCTCACCTTCTGCTCGGAGAGGATCACGCCCACGTCGCACCAGCGGTTCTGGTCCACGCAGTTCACCAGGTCCAGCCAGGGGCCGAGGGAGTTCCTCTCGCCGGAGAGGGCGGCCTTGATGCGCGGGTCCATGGGCATGGAGGCCACCAGTTCGGCCATGGGCTGGCCCAGCATGGCGTCCAGCAGGGAGAACAGGCCCAGCAGGAACATGGTCTTGGGGGGCACGGGCGAGGCCTTGGCGCGCCCGGCCATCTTTTCCAGGAAGCTGGCGCGGTGCAGGGAGAGGTAGGCCAGTTCCTCGCCCTTGGCGGTGGCGTCCAGGCTGGCCACCAGGGCCATCATGGCCCAGTGCTTGAAGGCGGTGTCGCCCAGGATGGCCACGGCGTGCTCGATGGAGCTTACGGTGCGGCCCAGGCCCACGCCCGGGGAGTTCACGTACTTGAGTAGGCGGTAGGAGAGCAGCGGATCCTTGGCGATGATGGCCGCCATGTCCTTGTAGGAGGAGTTCTCGTCCAGCAGTTTGCCCATCAACTCCATGCGCGTGAGCGAGTTGGCGGAGAGCTTCTTGCCCTTCACCACCTCGGGCCTGCCGAAGAAGGCCCCCTGGAAGAGGTCGAACCCCAGGGCCTTGGAGCCCGCGAAGGCCTCCCAGGAGTCCACGTGGTCCAGCATGGCCCGCACCTTGAAGCCTTTGAGGAACTTGCGTTCCTTGGCCAGCTCCATGGGCGTGAGGGTGGCCAGGTCCAGGATCACCGTTGAGGCGTATTTCAAAAGATGACCGTGCTCTTGGCAGGAGCCCGCGAAGCGCAGGGCCAGGGAGTAGCCGTAGTCCTGGTAGAAGGCGAGGAGTTCCTCGAGGTTCCCGCGTTCGGTCTCCTGGGGGCTGACCACCAGCTCGCAGTAGTCCATGGGCAGCAGGTGCACCTCGGGGGCGTCGAGCATGGGGTCGGGCACGAAGATCATCAGGCGCTCGGAGTCTTCCAGGAGCAGCTGGAGTTCCCCCGCGCCGTCGCTGACCATCCAGGAGAAGGCGTCCACGTCCACGTGGGAGGGATCGTCGGAGACAAGCACGGAGCGTGCCACCACCTCGTAGGCGTGGACCTTTTTCGTCTTGTCGAAAACGGGATGTCTGGAAAGGAAGCAGGCCCCTGCTTCTTCCTGGTTCTCTTCAATCATGATGGCAAGCCCCACGCCCGGTTGTCCGGACAAACATCGTGTGTCAAATCAGACAGTTGTGTATCAATCCTGATACTAGTCTTTCCTTGCTTTGGAATCAAGCGAGAATCGGCCGCGGGCGCACTCACCGCACTCTGCATGAAGACACCCCTCCCGGATGGTGCTTGCGTGGGCCGCTTGCGTGGGGGGAAGCCGCCCTCCACCTGAGTGCACTGCGCACGGAGCAGGCCGAAAACCGCCGGGCGAACGCGCCCCCTTGCGCGCGGGCCGGGCTTGCCCTAACTAGCCCTTGCCCGCACGGGGCGAGGAGGCGCGCCATGTCCGACAACGACCGTTACCACCGCATGTATCCCGTCAGTTGGGACCAGTTGCACCGCGACAGCAAGGCGCTGTCCTGGCGGCTCATGGGGCTCGGCCCCTGGAAGGGCATCTACGCCATCACCAAGGGCGGGCTGATCCCGGCGGCCATCGTGGCGCGCGAACTGGACATCCGGCTCATCGACACGGTGTGCGTGGCCAGCTACGACTGGCAGAGCCAGGGCGAGACTGTGCAGGTGCTCAAGGGCGTGGAGGGCGACGGCGAGGGGTGGCTGCTGATCGACGACCTGGTGGACACCGGGCGCACGGCCAAGCGCGTGCGCGAGATGCTGCCCAAGGCGCACTTCGCCACGGTGTACGCCAAGCCCGAGGGACGCCCCCTGGTGGACGCCTACATCACCGAGGTGAGCCAGGACACCTGGATCCTCTTCCCCTGGGACTCCGAGCCCCAGTTCATCCAGCCCATCGTGAAGACGGCGAAGAACGACGGCTGAGGCCGCCCCGGCACGAGACGGCCCCGCCGGATCGCGCCCGACGAACGGTCGAAGCCCCCCCGTCTGTTTACGCGTCCCGGAGAACCCGGTAGAGTGGCGTCACATCCCATGCCCGAGGGCATGTCCTTGGAGGCGACCGCCATGACGAGCAAGACCGGAGAAGAGCTGGCCCAGGAAATCCGCGACACCCTGGAAGAACTGGTCACGGCCTGCGTCGGCCTGGACGAGGCCGCCGCGTCCCGCGCGCCCGAGGGCCGTTGGACGCCCAAGGAGATCGTCTCCCACCTGCTGGGGCCGGAGCCCGACGTCCATGTGCGGATGCTGCGGCGCTTCCTGGACGAGGACACCCCCACCATCGAGCTCGTGCCCGAAACCACCTGGTTCACGCCGGAGCGGGCGGCCATGCCCCTGGCGCGTCTGGTGGACGAGACGCGGGCGGAATACGAACGCGCGGCCGCCTTCGTGGCCACGCTCACCCCGGAGCAGCTGGCCCGCACGGCGCGCATCCCCCTGCTCAAGGCTTCCCCCCTGGGAGAATACCCCACCCTGGGGGCCTTCATCTCCGGCCTGGGCAGCTACCACGTGGGCTCGCACATCGAGCACCTGCGCGAGGTGCTGGCTGGGAAGGCCTGAGCGGGGCGGCTACGAGCACTCTGCTTTGCCAGGGCACGCACCCCGGCAAGGAGCCCGCACGCTCTCCCCCGCCGTGCTCTTCATCGAACCCGGCAAGGCCTGCGGCGTGACGCTGTTGAACATCCCGGGCTGCAACACGGCGGGGATTTGCTGGAAGAGGCCCTGGAGAACGTCCAGGAAACAGTGGAACTGGCTTTGGAAGGGAGCTGGGGAGAGGCCTGCGCCGTCAGGGGCGGAGCGCTGGAGGGGTGAGGCGGGGTATGAAGGGGTGGAGTGGGTGATGGTGGGGGTGTTATTCTGGGGAACAGGTGACGAGGAAAGAGGGTGATTGAGGTGGTCGGCACGGACGGGAGCAGCTAATCATCCAGTCAGGAGCGAGCGGTGCTTGTGCAGTCCTCCTTATCACACAACGTTCTCACGACGGTTAGCCATCACACGTTCAATCACTTCGATTAGAGTAGCCTTCTCGACGGGCTTAGCAATGTAGTCATCCATTCCCGCAGCCAGGAACTTATCTTTGTCTCCGGCCATGGCATACGCTGTCATTGCGATTATTGGAATCTTAGACCTTGTTCCGAAACGTGAAGCGTTTCGAATTGTCTTCGTCGCCTCCACTCCATCCATATTGGGCATCTGGATATCCATGAAAACCATGTCAAAATCATTCTCAGCAAGCAATTTTAAGGCTTCAAGACCATCTTGCGCAGTGAAGACAGTGTATCCCGTTTTTTCCAGCATTCGCTTTGCGGCGAGCTGGCTCACCCTGTCATCTTCAGCCAAAAGAATCCGCATGGGGATTCTAACTGGTTGCACGGCAACAGATAATGACTGTCTAGTGGCTTGATCTGCGCCATGAGGCATAGCGAAAGGAAGACTTAAATATATTGTTGTACCACCGTCAACATTGTTGTCAATCGAGAGAACGCCACCCATCATATTTACAAGTTTAAATACTATAGAGAGGCCTAAACCAGCGCCCTGGAAGCGCCGCGTGTATGTATCCTCACCCTGGGTAAAGGGTTCAAAAATATTTCTTAACATACTATCTGGGATACCAATGCCACTATCACTCACGGAAAATAGCAATCGCACCTTGGCCGGCTTCTGCACTTGAATAAGCCTTATGTCTACTGCAACAAACCCTTTGTCAGTAAATTTTATGGCATTGCCTACAAGATTAAAGAGAACCTGACGCAGGCGGACCTCATCGCCAATAAGACTCGATGGCGTCTGGTCATCAATGGAGAACTGTAGCGACAGATTCTTTTCTTTGGCAGGAATGGCGAACAGATCCAAAACAGAATCTCTAAGATTTCCCACGGTGAAAACCAAGTTCTGAATGACGAGTTTACCTGCTTCGATCCGCGAAAGATCGAGGATGTCCGAGAGAAGCAGGGTCAAACGCCTGGAAGACTGTACAGCAGCAAGCAGATATTCACTTTGCTCTTCATCAAGGTTAGTGTTTTCTAGAAGCTGAAGCATGCCTAGCACACCATTTAGGGGCGTACGGATTTCATGGCTCATATTTGCCAAGAATTCAGACTTTGATGTATTTGCGTTCTCTGCCGCTTCCTTTGCCTTTACAAGCTCAAGACTAGCGTTATGTTGGTCCGTTACATCTCGAAAAACCACCGCGAACTGTCCTCTCTGCGGAGAGTAAGCACTAACTTCGAAATGACGGTTTAGTGCCTTGCTGTAATTTTCTATTCTCAGAGGGGCACCTTCCATCGCCACTTTTCCGTAAAGATCAACCCAATAGCTTTCAGTATTTGGGAGCACCTCCATAACTGTTCGACCCAGCACATTTTCAATCTTAAGTCCAGTAATTGATTCAAATGCTGGGTTCATAGCCAGAAAACGGTAGTCCACGGGATGCCCATCAGCACCCAGAATGATTTCATGTAAAGCGAATGCATCAAGTTGAGCTGTAAACAACGAACGATACCGCTCCTCGCTAATCTTAAGCGCCTCCTCTGCTTCTCGACGCTTGGAGACATCTTCAAGAGTTGCGATAACCTCTGTCGGAGCCTCATGCCGAACAGGATTGAAAATTACGCGTAAAGCGGTTTCCTTGTTGCCGGTCACTGAAACATAAATATCCTCATATGTAGCGCACTCGCCAGACAAAGCTCTTCCAATCGCTTCACGCATTTTTAGAGTGCTCTGCCTTGCCGTATTAAAACCTATCAAATCGGCCCGAGTCGACCCCATCAACTCAACGAACTTGTCGTTGCAATCGAGTATTGTTCCATCATTTGAGAATCGAATCATTCCAAGGGGCGAATTTTCGAATATTACGCGATGCCTGTGCTCACTGTCCAAAATTACTTCCTGTTGCGACTGCACTTGTTTCAACGTCGCAGAAAGTATTGACGTCATCTTCCGATGATTTGCATATGCAACACTAATAAGCGCAAGAAGAATCAACGCCCCCGCCATGAGCGCAATCAGCACCCTTCCCTGGCTTTTCTGTTCCATATAGCGCAAAATCAACTCATCCTCGCCCCGCTCATATGAAGCCACCAACTCGCTGCAGTCTACGCTGTCAATGTAGCGGCTGAAAATTTCTGCAAGAATTTTGTGTTGATCCGTTTTTGTCAAATAATAAGAATACTTTCTTGGAAATTCTTTGACAGTATACATTAGTTCAATATCAAAGTATTCAAGATTTGAACGGTCCTCCAGGAAAACATTGATGTTTTGCAGCCCAACATCAACAACACCGTTCCTAATTCCACTATAAAGCTCCTCCTGCCCAGGGAAAACAACTATTCGCGCTTGGTCAACAATCGACTGAACAAGTGGCACTATCGCCGACTCCTTAACCACTCCGACTGAGTAGCACGACAAATCATCTAGACTGTTAATCTTGACATGCCGTGTCTTTTTTGAAATACATCCATAATGTGAATTATAATACGTACTAGTAAAAATTCCCCTCGCCGAACGCTGGTCATTGATGCTAACAGGCAAAAGTACATCGACATCCCCCTTATTAAACAACTCAACTTTTTCAGACCAAAGCATCCCTTCAACATGTATAAATTGATATTTAAGGCCAATGCCTTGAGCCATGCTCACAAACAGGTCAACGCTGATACCTTTATACAATTTATTTGGAACATCATAATACGATATTGGGATGAAATTGTCATCTACCATGACTCTAAGCGGTTGCAAATTTTTAATAAACTCACTTTCGTCCGCATTCAATTCAAACCTTTTTACCTGCCTGACCGAAGAGCCATAAGCCACAGAATGACTGTGGATCGTAAACACAGATTGCACAACTACAATATACACGATAAATCGAAATACATGCCAAACCATCATATTGAAATCCTTTGCGGCGGTTTGTTCAAGGCATCTATGTCATCCGTTTGCTGATGGCTCCTGCCCAAAATACAGACTCCTCTTTTATACCATGCCAACCAGTTTCAAGGCAATCTCTCACTCCAGAACAGATGGAAATTTGTTAGTTCGGAGTTGGAGGACCATAGAAGCCCCTGGGATAACTCAGACTGTACATTTTGCATCATCCCAGTCACTTCAAAAAAAAAGGCCCGCCGCGACTCCTCGCGGCGGGCCTTCTTCATTGCCTTGTTCTTGTCTTATCCGGTCCGGTTCGTCAGTCTTCGGCCCGGTCTCTCGGCAGGATCACGTTGAGCAGCACGCCCGCGACGCCCGCCAGGCCGATGCCTTCCAGGTGCACGCCCCAGAACGAGAAGCTCATCTTGCCCATGCCCAGCACCACGATGAGCGCCACGATCACCATGTTGCGCGGCTTCATCAGGTCCTGGCCGTCCTGCACCAGCGAGTTCAAGCCCACCACCATGATGGCCCCGAACAAGAGCAGCATGATCCCGCCCATGACGGGGGCCGGGATGGTCTGCAGAAGCGCCCCCAGCTTGCCGATGAACGCCAGGCCCACGGCCGTCACCGCGCCCCAGGTCATGAGCGCCGGGTTGTAGATCTTGATGAGCGACACCGCGCCCGTCACCTCGGCGTAGGTGGTCAGCGGCGGCCCGCCCAGGAAGCCCGCCAGGCTGGTGGCCACGCCGTCGCCCAGGAGCGAGCGGTGCACGCCGGGCTGGTCGATGTAGTTCTTGCCCGTCACGGAGCCGATGGCCAGCACCGAGCCGATGTGCTCGATGATGGGCGCGATGGCCACGGGCACGATGATCAGCATGGCCTCCACGCTGAACGTGGGCGCGGTGAAGCTGGGCATCTTGAACCACGGCGCGGCCGCCACGGGGGCGAAGTCCACGATGCCCGCCACCAGGCTCGCGCAGTAGCCCGCCGCGATGCCGCAGAGGATGGGGATCAGTTTCAGGATGCCCCGGCCCCGGATGGCCACCAGCACCGTCACGGCCAGGGAGATCATGGAGATCACCAGGGCCTGGTTCTCGGGATAGAGCACCTTGGCCCCGTCGCCGGTCTTGCCCATGGCCATGAACACGCCCACCGGGGCCAGGATCAGGCCGATGACCATGATCACCGGACCCGTCACCACGTGGGGCAGCAGACGCAGAAGAAACGCCGTGCCCTTGGCCTTGATGATCAGCGCCACCGCCACGTACACCAGCCCCACCATGGCCAGCGCGCCCAGGGAGGCCGACGCGCCGTAGCGCTGCGTGCAGAGCATGATGGGGGCGATGAAGGCGAAGGACGATCCCAGGAAGATGGGAATCTGGAACTTGGTGAGCACCTGATAGATCAGGGTGCCCACGCCCGCGGTGAAGAGGGCCACGTTGGGGTCGAGCCCGGTGAGCAGCGGCACGAGCACCAGCGCGCCGAAGGCCACGAAGAGCATCTGCGCTCCCACGGGGAAGTCCCGCAGGCGCAGCACGTAGTCGGGATTGTTGGAAGCCAGGGCCATGGGGGGAGCGCTCCTTTATTTGGTTCCGAAAATCTTGTCGCCCGCGTCGCCGAGCCCGGGCAGGATGTAGCCCACCTCGTTGAGGCGCTCGTCGATGGCTGCCACGTAGACGTGCACGTCGGGGTGCGCGGCCTCCAGCTTGGCCAGGCCCTCGGGGGCGGCCACCAGGAAGAGGCCCTTGATCTTCTTGCAGCCCGCTTCCTTGAGCAGGTCGATGGTGGCGATGAGCGTGCCGCCCGTGGCCAGCATGGGGTCCAGGATGAGCGCCGTGCGTTTCTGGATCTCCTTGGCCAGCTTCACGTAATACTGCACGGGGGCCAGGGTCTCCTCGTTGCGGTACATGCCCACCACCGAGACCTTGGCCCCGGGGATCATGTCCAGCACGCCGTCCATCATGCCCAGACCCGCGCGCAGGATGGGCACCACGGTGATCTTCTTGCCCTTGATCTGCTCCACTTCCACGGAGCCGGCCCAGCCCTGCACGGTCTTCTTCTCGGTCTTGAGGTCCTTGGTGGCCTCGTAGGTCAGAAGCCTGGCCACTTCCCCGGCCAGGTCGCGGAAGCTCTTGGTGCTCACGCCGTCCTGACGCAGAATGCCCAGCTTGTGCCGCACCAGGGGATGATCGACCACGGTTACCGGCATGCCCCCCTCCTTGGTTGGTGATTTGTCAAACGCGCAAAACTTTGGAATTTTGCCGACTGAAAGGGTAGAGGTCAAGGGGGTGCGCGCGCGGGGATCGTCGTAAGCGCGTCAGGGCTCGTCCACTCCCAGGTCGCGGCAGATCTTTCGTGCCAGCAGGTCGGAGATCTCGGTGTGCCGGGGCACGGCGGAGCGCCTGCCCGTGGCGGAGTTCAGCCGCCAGGAGTGCCTGCCTCCCTCGCGGAGCAGTTCGCACCCCTGGCGGGGGAGATGCTTGAGGAGTTGAACGCGCTTCACGCGCGGATCAATGCGCTGGTGAAGCCTGACCCGGCTGCATGGCGCGCATCAATGCGGTTGAACTCGATGGCCTCGCGCAGCGTCTCGCGCAGCGTCTCGAGCAGTTGCTCGCGGGTGGGTTCCTGGCAGTTCACGCCAGGGATTTCCTCCACACAGCCGATCCACCAGTCGCCGTCCTGCCGGATAACGGCGGTGTATTCATTTTTCATGGACATATCCCTGCAAGCGATAGAACCCTCGATTAACACCGTGCCCGGAAAAGTCATCCCGCGCGCTTCCGAAAAAACGCCCGCCCCGTTCACGACGCTTGACATGCCCCCCGAAAGGCTTACATGGGGTGTCAGCGCATCCAAGCGCTCCGGCATGACTGCCTGCGAGGCGGAGGCCAGCTGCAAGCCCCGCCCATCCCAACCAGACTGCACCTGCCGCACCACCAGTTTCCCCGTGAGAGCCTTCCTGACCGCGAAAGCAGCAAAGCGCGTCACGCCAGCTCTTCGCCGTCAACGCGAACCCAAGGATATCCATTGCAATTCGACGATTTCGATCTCCATGCCTCCATTCTCGCCAACGTCGCCAAGCTGGGCTACGAAACCCCCACCCCCATCCAGCGTGAAGCCATCCCCCACGTCAAGCAGCGCCGCGACGTGATGGGCCTGGCCCAGACCGGCACCGGCAAGACCGCCGCCTTCCTGCTCCCCATCATCGACCGCTTCCTGCGCGAGCCCAAGCCCTTGCGCGGCTCCGCCCGCTGCCTGGTGGTGGCCCCCACCCGCGAACTGGCCGAACAGATCGCCCAGAGCGCCAAGGACTACACCGCCGGAATGCGCATGCGCACCGCCACCGTCTACGGCGGCGTGAGCCTTTCCCCCCAGGCCGCCAACCTGCGCCGGGGCGCGGACATCCTGGTGGCCTGCCCCGGCAGGCTCCTGGACCACCTCAACCAGGGCAACGCCAACCTCTCCAGCGTGGAGGTCCTGGTGCTCGACGAAGCCGACCACATGTTCGACATGGGCTTCCTCCCCGACATCCGCAAGATCCTGGCCAAGCTCCCCGCCGAGCGCCAGACCCTGCTCTTCTCGGCCACCATGCCCGAATCCATCCGCGGCCTGGCGGGCGAGACCCTCAAGGACCCGGCCCTGGTGAAGATCGGCCACGCCAAGCCCGCCCAGACCATCGAGCAGCGCCTCTACCCCGTGCCCCAGCACCTCAAGACCAAGCTGCTGCTCAACCTGCTGGGCAAAGCGGACGACGGCTCCGTGCTCGTCTTCGCGCGCACCAAGCACCGCGCCAAGCGCCTGGCCGAACAGCTCTGCCGCCAGGGACACCAGGCCGCCTGCATCCAGGGCAACCTCTCCCAGAACCAGCGCCAGAAGGCCATGGACGGTTTCCGCGACGGCCGCTATTCCGTGCTGGTGGCCACCGACATCGCCGCCCGGGGCATCGACGTTTCCCGCGTGGCCCACGTGATCAACTACGACCTGCCCGACACCCCCGAGACCTACACCCACCGCGTGGGCCGCACCGGCCGCGCCGAGCGCGAGGGTCAGGCCCACTCCCTGATCACCCACGAGGACACCTCCATGGTGCGGGCCATCGAGCGCCTGCTGGGCAAGGCCATCGAGCGCCGCAAGGTGGAAGGCTTCGACTACGGCGCGGTAGCCCCCGACCGCGACACCGAATTCCAGCGCCCTCCCCTGCCCGGACGCGGACAGGCCCGCGCCCCCAGGCCCCAGGCCTCCCAGCCCGCCCGCCAGGGCGGCATGGCCGCCAAACCGGGCGTGCGCCAGGGCGGTGAACCCGCCCGTCAGGGCCAGTCCGGCGTGCGCCAGGGCGGAGAACCCGCCAGGGCGCCCCGCCAGGGAGGCATGGCCGCCCAGCCCGGAACGCGCCAGGCCGCCGAGCCCCGCGCCCAGGCCGCGGCTCCCAAGGCCCGGCCCCGCCCGCAGGCTCCCGTCCAGGCCCAGGGCATCGACGAGGATTCCATCGGCAACCGCATGCCCGTCCGCCAGGGCCAGGGCGGCAAGCCCCGCCAGGGCGGCGTGGAGGGCAACATCACCCGCCAGGGCGGCGTGATGGCCGCAGCGTCCGCGGACGACGCCCAGGAAAAGAACTACAACACCGAGGCCGCTTCCCACAGTCTCGTGAGCGGCTGGCTGGGCCAGGACAACTTCGTGATGGTGCAGCCGCCCCAGCCGCGCATCCACGGCGACTACGACGGCAACCACGCCGGGAACCGCAACGCCGGACGGGGCGTCAGGCGCGCCGGAAGCCAGTCCGGGGACCAGGGCAACGCCCACGGGGGCGGCGGGTTCTACGGCCGCGCCACCGAGGTGGCGGGCAACGCCAACCGCTACCAGGACAAGCGCCGCAAGGAAGCCTCCGGCAACGGCCCCCGCGCGGGCCAGGGCAACCGCCGGGGCACGCGCCGCGGCGGCGGCCAGAGCGCCTAGCGCTCGACGCCCGGCGGGGTGACTCCCGCAGGGTTTTGATGTAACGAAAAAAGGGCCTCACGGCCCTTTTTTCGTTGCGCCACCCCTAAGAGGGGATTCGCCGGAGCCGTTCGCAGGCGGCAAAGCCGCCCTGCTCCAGGCTGCGCCACGCGCGGGACTGCAGACCCCGTCTGCGGCCTCATGGGCCAGACGGCCCTTGGTTCATAGCCCCCCCGCCGTCCGCACGCAGGGGAAAGGAGTCCGTCCCCATGCGCCAACGCTCCGCCCCCCCTTGCGCCGCGTCTTCCCGGTCGGCCGCCTCGACCTCCCACATCGCATCCTCCAGGATATCCCTCCCGTGCTGACCGCCGTCATCCAGGGCAAGCGGCGCGGCACGGGCCTCTCCGGCGGCGGCTGGGACTCCTCCGAGGCCGTGGGCGCGGAAGACATTCTCACCGCCACGGTCTTCGAGCGGCTGGGCTATCTCCCCGACGACGTGTTCGCGGACTTCCTGGACCGCCTGCTGGGCCTGGACCATCCGGCGGGCACGCTCAACGAGGCCGAGTTCTGGCCCATGTGGTCCACGGGGCAACGCGGCGTGGAGCCTGATGTGGTGCTGGATTGCACCGAAAGGGACATCCTCGTGGAGGCCAAGCGCCGCGACGGCGTGCCGCAGCAGATGGCCGAGCAACTGGCCCGGGAGCTGACCGCCGGATGGAACGAAGGCAGGCTGCGCCCGGACACGGTGCTCCTGGCCGTGGGAGGGCACGCCGACGAGGACGACGCTGTCTGGGAATTGGAGCTGCGCGACGCCGTGGACGCCTGCCTGCCCCGGATGGACGGCGGGTTTGAACTGGCCTGTCGCAGCTGGAGGCAGGTGTTCCAGGCCCTGAGGCTGTCCGTGGAAGCCGCGCAGGACGAAGGGGGGCCCCTCCGGAGGCTGCTGGGCGACATCGCCAAGGTCTACGACTGGCACGGCGTACGCCTCCAGGCGATGCGCTGGCTGGATGGGCTCGAACCGCTTGAGGTCCGCGCCGCTTCCTTTCCCCGGGGTCTCTTCGCGCCGGACTCCGGGCCTGTCCCGCCCCCGATGCCGGAGCAACCCTCCGCGACGCTCCGCCCCTTGTCCCGGTTCGACCCGCCTGCGCTGACCATCTCGGCCTTTCCGAAAATCACCTGGAGCACCACCTCATGAGCACTTCCCTGACCGACGCCCTGCTGAACGTGCGCACCGCCTACCGCCTGCTGGCCGACTACCAGCAGCACCTCGTCGAACTCCTGGCGTTCGTCCGCAAGGAGCTGGGCGCGACCACCTACCACCAGAACTACCGCAACGCCGTGCCGCGCGGCTTCGACAGGCTGGAACTGAGCGACGACGCCGGGCGTCGCTTCCTGCCCTTCAACGACATCTCCGTTCTCTGGATCAAGCCAGCCGGGCAGCAGCAGGACCCGATCCACCAGCACGAGGCCGGCGACCTGCTCATCGACGTCTGGGTGCGCAGCGACACGGGCAACGGCCTGGACAAAGAGCCCGAGGCCCCCGTGGACAAAAGCGCGAGCGAACTGCGCTTCTATTTCTACGCGTGCAGCGATCCGGACGGTGAGGACAGGAACTGGTTTTACAGCGTCTGGCGAAGCTCCGACTATCCCCGACGCGGCGAGTTGGCCGCACACAAATCCCTGCCGGGCTATAAGATTTACGCCGACGCCCTGAACCTGGAGGACCTTGGCGACAAGGCGTCGGCACGTAAGGCCGTGGCGGCCATGAGGGAGCGCGCCTCGGCGAAACTGGGCCAGCCCGTCTGAAGTGGGCGCGCCTCAGAAATCCTCGTCCAGGAGCTCCTTTCCGGCCTTTTCGTGCACGGTCCAGCCCCTGGCCGCGAAGAGAGAGCGCACCTTCTGGCTCACCGTGCCCGTCACCCACAGCTCCACCGGCCCCGCGCCCACGCGCTCGCGCCCGGCCTCGATGTCCGTGGCCAGGCGGGCCACGTCGGGGGTCCAGCAGAGGTGGTCCAGGGGGAAGCAGAGCACCAGCCTGCCAGAGGCCGCCTTGGCCCCGGCCAGCCGCCCCAGGGCCACGAAGCCCTTGAGGGCGTCCACCTTGCGGGCGTAGCCCGCGTACATGCGGGCCATGCGCGTGCGGAACAGGGCCTGGTCCTGGTTTTCGGTGGAGGCGGCCAGGCGCAGGAACACGTCCAGCCCGCCCGGGCCGCCCATGGCCGAAAGGGCGCGCACCGTGAGGGTCTGCTGGGTGGGCGTGTACTCACGGTTGTCCATGAAGGCGGTGGCCGGTCCCGAAGGCGTCTTCAGGCGCTCCAGGTCCGCGCGGTTCTTCATGCGCAGGTCGCTCGGGGGCTGGGCCAGGTCCACCTCGCCCAGCCAGTTCACGCTGGAGACGCCCGACACCGCCAGCCCCACGCCTCCGGGTATCAGCGCTTTCAGGCCCATGGAGGTCAGCTGCCCGGTGTACCCGGCGGCGGCCAGGTCCGAGAGGCGCTTCCGCAGGGGCTCGTTGGTGGTGTAGGGGTCCACCCCGAAGGCCACGGCCAGGGCGCGCCGCGTCGAGGCGAAGCCCGTGAGTTTGGCCCCCGTGGAGTCCTCGTGGTTGCTTGGCGGGCTGCCGGAGATGCCTTCCTCGGCGCGCGCGAAGAGCTTGCCCACGCCCGAGGCGGCGCTCTCCAGGGTCTCCACCGGCGAGGTGACCAGGTTGGCCACGCCCTTGAGCACGCTCTCGCCCCCCTCCAGCACGCTCTTGCCGAACTGCTCGCCCCCGGCCACCTTGTCCATGGCGGCCATGGCCTCGAACTCGCGCACGCGCACGGCCAGCAGCGCCGTGGAGACCACGCGGTAGGGCCCGTAGCGCGAACGCACCCGGTAGGTGTTCATGTAGCCGTCGTTCTCCACCTGCTCTTCCACGCGATGGTGCGGCCCGGAGAGCAGCTCCGGGGGCAGGATGCGCGAGGCGCTCAGGTTGTAGGGGGTCTCGAAGGCTTCGGAGAGCTTGGCGGCCAGCGCCGACAACGGGCAAAGGAGAAAGGCCAGGGCGAGAAGGAGGAGCGGGTGGCTGGAGGCGCGAGGCCGGGGCATCGGGGGTCCTTCTCGCTGGAGTGTGCCCGGGAGGGCCGATGCTTCGGATAGCGAAGGAGCGGGGCCTGCGTCAACCGCCGCCCGTTCCCGGCGGGTAGGAGCGCACGGTGGCCTGCCCCGAGAGGGCCAGCTCCGCCCAGCGGGCCATGGCCTCCAGCTCCTCAAGGCCCGTGACGGTCACCAGCGGGGCCAGGGCCTGCGTGAGTCGGCCGATCTCTCCCGTCAGCCAGGCGGACCGGGCCATGCCGCCCGTGAGCACCACCGCGTCGGGCCTGCCCTCCAGGGCCGCGCCCGTGGACCACAACGCCCTGGCCACGCCGTAGGCCAGGGCGCGCAGCACCAGGCCCGAGCGGGCGTCGCCCGCCTCCATGGCCGCCTGGGCGGCCCGCGGGTCGTCCGTGCCCAAAAGCCCCAGGAGCCCGCCGCCGCTCACGATCTGGCGGCGCAGGTCGGCCGGAGAGCGCTCACCGCGCTCGATCAGGTCCAGGACCGGCAGCAGGGGCACGGCCCCGGAGCGTTGGGGCGAGAGCGGCCCCTCGCCGTCGATGGCGTTGGTCACGTCCACGACGCGGCCCAGGCGGTGCGCGCCCACCGAGACGCCCCCGCCCAGGTGGGCCACGGCCAGCCGGGCGGACGCGTAGTCCAGGCCCAGGCGGCGCGCAGCCTCGCGGGCCGCGCCGCGCTGGCTCAGGGCGTGGAAGATCACCCGGCGCTCCACCCCGGGCAGCCCCGTGACCCGTGCCGCGTCCTCCATCTCGTCGGTGACGGGCGGGTCCGCGATCACGGCCGGGCACCCGGCGCGGAGCGCGTATTCCCGGGCCATGAAGGCCCCCAGGTTGCTGGCGTGCTCGCCGCGCGGGGCCAGGCGCAGCTCCGCGAGCATGGCCTCGTCCACGGCCCAGACCCCGCCGGGCAGCGGGGCCAGGAAGCCGCCGCGCCCGATGACCATCTCCAGGGGGCCTGTCTCGCCCAGGAGGGCGTCCAGGGCGGCCATGCGCGCGGGCAATTGATCGACTACGCGCGCGAAGCGGGCCAGTTCCCCGGCGGGATGCCCTGCCTCCACGGAGCGCACGAGCGCCCCGTCCTCGAAGAGGGCTGCCTTGGTGGAGGTGGAGCCGGGGTTCACGGCCAGGATGCGCGCGGGAGCCATGGACGCAGTGTGGTGCAAACGGGCCGCGCGGTCAACGCCCGGGCCGAGCCCCCCCCGGCCAGGCCTCGGGCTACGCCGAAGACGGGACGGGGCCTGGCTGCGGCGATCCCCGCGCCCCTTGGCAGGTCCGCCTCCCGGGGGTATGCTGCGCCGCCGCACCCCAAGGAGGCCCACGCCATGCCTATCGTGATGACCCGCGCCGCCGACTACCAGGACTGCCAGGACGCCGTGCGCCGCGCCTTCGAGCTGTTCCCCCTGCCCCTGGCCGGGGCGAAGGTGATGATCAAGCCCAACGTGCTGCGCCCTGCCCGCCCAGAAGAGGCCGTCACCACCCATCCGGCCGTGTTGGAGGCCGTGGTGCGCTGCGTGGAGGAGCATGGCCCGGCCTGCGTCACCGTTGGCGACAACCCCGGCCTGCACGGCTACGGGGCCAACGAGGCCAGTTTCGAGCGCTGCGGGCTCATGGAGGCCGCACGCGGCCACTACCGCAACATCGGCCAGGACGCCGTGGAAGTCCCCTTTGCCGAGGGATACGGCGGCAGGCTTCAGGTTTCGCGCGCGGTGATGGAATCCGACGTGTTCATCAGCGTGCCCAAGTTCAAGACCCACGGGCTCACGGGCATCACGGGGGCCATCAAGAACAGCTACGGCATCCTGCCCGGGGCGCAGAAGGCCCAGCTGCACCGCCTGGCCGGGGGTCATGAGCGCTTCCACCACGTGGTCACGGACGTCTTCCGCCTGCGCGCGCCCGACCTGGTGATCATGGACGCCGTGCTGGGCATGCAGGGCAACGGCCCCGCCTCCAAGGACCTGCGCTGGGTGGGCCGCGTGCTGGCCTCGGACTCGTCCGTGGCCCTGGATGCGGTGATGGCGCGCATGATGGGCATCGACCCGGCCCGCCTGCCCTTCCTGGTCCGCGCCCGGGATCTGGGCCTGGGTTCCTTCGACCACGCCGACGTGGAGCTCGACGGCGAACTCCTGCTGCTGGAAGGCTTCCGCCACCCGCCCCTGGACGACGCGGCCCAGGGCCACGCCGACGGCCTGCGCCGCATCCTGGAGGAACGCGCCCTGGCCCGCCCCGTGGTGGACGCCGCCGCCTGCACCGGCTGCGGCACCTGCGCGGCCCAGTGCCCGGCCCAGGCCCTCGCAATGGAGGACGGCCTGCCCGTGGTGGACGCGCAGGCCTGCATCGCCTGCTACTGCTGCCAGGAAATGTGCCCGGAGAAGGCCATCGCCCTCAAGGCCGCCCAGTGCCCGGGGTGCGCGGGGCGCTGAGGCCTAGGCCCCGGCGCACCCGGCGTGCTTGAGGTCGCGCCCGTCCACGATGAAGCCCACGCTCTCGGCCACGTTGGCGCAGCGGTCGCAGACGCGTTTGACCGAATAGGCCACGAAGGAGAGCTGCATGGAGCGCTCCATGGCCTCGGGTCCGGCGACCATCAGTGCGGAAAGCTCCCGGAAGGCCTTCACGTGGAGCCCGTGCACGGCCAGGTTCTCCTTGCGCACCGCGCTGGCCAGCTCCGCCGAGCCCTCGGTCCAGGCGCGGCGCGTGGCGGCGTAGAGCTCCAGGCAGGCCCCGGTCATGGTCCACAGAGCGGGGGTGTCCGCGTGCGCCGGGCTCTCCAGCAGCACGAGGCTGCGCTCCGCGATGTTCACGGCCTCGTCCGCGATGCGCTCCAGGTTGGATGCCACGCGCATGGACCCCACCAGCAGCCGCAGGTCCCGGGCCACGGGCTGGCGCAGGGCCAGCAGGCGCAGGCAAAGCCTCTCGGCGCGGCATTCGAGGGAGTCCACGACGTCGTCGTTGTCCATGCATTCCTGGGCCGGAGCGGCTTGGCGCTCCCGCACCGAGCGCAGGGCCTTTTCCAGCGACTCCCCGGCCCTGGCCGTCATTTCGCCCATGAGCACCCGCAGCCTGAGCAGTTCATCATCGAATTCGTTGTGCATGCGTTCTCCAGTCCCCCGCGCCGACCGTTACGTCAAACGCCTCCGCGGTTCAAGAACCAACCCCGCAGCGCGGAGCCCGCCAGGAATTCCACGTCCCCGGCGGGAGCCGCCGCCAGGGCGCTGCCGGGCAGGGCGTGCACGCAGGCCTTGTTGAGGAAGACCACCCGTCTGGCCCCGGGCGGCGCGCCCGCCAACAGCGCGGCGGCCACGGCCTCCAGGGTCCGGGCGTCCACGGCGTTCCCGGGGGAGAGACCGGCCGAGAGTCCCAGGGCCAGGGGATCGGCCGAGGCCTCGTCCAGGGGCATGCCCAGGGCGTCCAGGCCCAGCACCGCCACCACCACCCCGGCCCATTCGGGCGCGGGCGCGAACGGCCCCGAGGGCAGTGGCCTGCCCCCCGAGGCGCCCAGCTCCACGAACACCCTGTGCGCCCCGAAGCGCCCGGCCACGTCGGGGATCTCGTCCGGGTCCAGGGCCTGGGCCAGGCCGGTTTCGGGGTGCGCGTCCCGGGCCAGGGTGAGCATGGTGTAGGCCGGGGGCCGCCCGCCCCGGGCCGTGAGGAAGACGTTGCGACCCGGCAGGGGCGAACCCTCGGAGGCCGCCAGGAGCACGCGCTCGCCCCATCCGGCCATCTGCCGCGCCAGGGCGCGCATCAGGGCCGTCTTGCCGCCCGAGCCCAGGAGCGCCACGAAGCGCTCCTCCGGCTTCAGAAGTTCGCGCAGTGGGAGCATGCCCGAGCCGGGGGCCTGCTCCGCGCCCTGCCCCACCGAAACGCCGCGCAACACGCCCCGTCGGATGACATCGCGAAAAAACTTGGATATGCTTGCGGAAACCAGAGAACCCTCCAGCCGGGAGCACGCGTTGAAAGCCGTCGCACAAGCCCTCGCCTGGCTCCTTGTAGTCCTGTGCTGCCTCCCCGCGCAAGTCGCCCGGTCGGAGCACGCCGCCGCGTTCTCCGGCAAGGTGCTCCTGCTGCACTCCTACCACGCGGGCTTCCCCTGGACCGACGAGATCCAGGCCGGCGTGCTCGCCGAGTTCCGCCGCCAGGACCCCAACTTCGAGCCCTACGTGGAGTTCCTGGACTGGAAGCGCTTCCCCAGCAAGGAGAACCTGGACACCCTGGCCCAGGCCCTGGCCCTCAAGCACGCGGGGCGCCGCTTCGACGTGATCATCACCTCCGACAACGCCGCCCTGCTCTTCGCCCTGAACCACCGGGCCGACCTCTTCGGGGACGCCCCCATCGTGTTCTGCGGCCTCAACGGCTTCACCGACGCCCTGATCGCCGGCCATGGCCAGGTGACGGGCGTCACCGAGGAGATGGACGCCGAAGGCTCGCTCAAGGCCGCGCTCACCGTTTTCCCGGACCTCAAACGCGTCTACTGCCTCTTGGAGGACACCGAGAGCGGCCTGGCCGAACGCCGCGAGATCGTCACCGCCGCGCGCGCCTTCCAGGGCCGCTTCGAGGTGGTGTTCCTGGACAACGCCTCCCTGGAGGAGACCTTCCGCTTCTGCGGCCCCGAACAGTCCGGCGAGGCCATCCTGCTGCTGGGCAGCTTCGGACGCGACCGCGCGGGGCGCATCTACCCGGACTTCGCCGTGGACATCCTCTCGGCGGCCTGCTCCGTGCCGGTGTTCGTCATGTGGGACTTCCTCATGGGCAAGGGGGCCTTCGGCGGCAGCGTGCTCTCGGGCAAGCTCCAGGGCCGCGAGGCCGGACGCCTGGCCCTGCGCGTGCTCTCGGGCGAACGCGACATCCCCGTGACGCGCACCCCGCCCACCCTGACCATGTTCGACCACGACCAGCTGCGCCGCTTCGGCGTGCCCACGAGCGTCCTGCCCCGGGACAGCCTGCTGGTCAACGAGCCCGTGAGCCTGCTGGATCGCCACCGCCAGGCCATCCCCGTGGTGGTGGCCTCCATGGCGATCATGGCCGGGGCCATCGTGGCCCTCTCGTTCAGCGTGCTGGCCCGCAGGCGCGCGGAACGCAACCTGGAACGCGCCCAGGCCATGCTCTCGGCCATCATCGACCAGAGCCCGGCGGGCATCATGGTGGCCGAGGCCCCCGACGTGACCCTGGCCATGGCCAACCCCGAGGCCGTACGCATCATGGGCATCCGCTCCGAAGCCGGACAGAACGCCAGCTACCTGCGCGAGGGCGATATCGACTGGATCTGCCGCCGCCCCGACGGCGAACCCTACAAGACCTCCGAACTGGCCCTGCCCCGGACCATCGTGGACGGCGCGGAAATCGACAACGTGGAGATGCGCGTCACGCGCCACGACGGCCTGGAATCCTGGATCCTGCTCTCGGGACGCCCCATCCGCAACCGCCACGGCGAAATCATCGCGGGCATGGTGGTCTTCTCCGACATCTCGGCGCGCAAGCGCATGGAAGACATGGTCATCCAGTCGGAGAAGATGGTCTCCCTGGGCGGACTGGCCGCGGGCATGGCCCATGAGATCAACAACCCCCTGGGCATCATCGTGCACTCGGCCCAGAACGCCCTGCGCCGCATCTCCCCGGGTCTGCCCGCCAACGAGGCCGCCGCCGCCCAGGCCGGGGTGGCCCTCACCGCCGTGCACGCCTACCTGGAGGCGCGCCACATCCCCTCCTACCTGGCCGACATCGTGGACGCCGGACACCGCGCCGCGCGCATCGTGCGCTCCATGCTCAACTTCAGCCGCCCCCGGGGAACCCAGCGCGCCCCCCTGCGCGTGCGCGCCCTGCTGGACAAGGCCGTGGAACTGGCCCAGTCCGACTGGGACCTCAAGAAAGACTACGACATCAAGAAGGTGCGCTTCACCTACGACGACTCCGCCCAGGACCCCTCGGGACACTTCGTGGAAACCGAACTGGTCCAGGTGTTTCTGAACATCGTCAAGAACGCCTGCCAGGCCATGGCCTCCAAACGCTACCCGGAAGGCCAGGAGCCCGAGGTGCGCTTCGACGTGCGCGTGGACGGAGAGGACATCGTGGCCGAAATCCGCGACAACGGCCCCGGCATGGACGAAAAGACCTGCCGGCGCGTCATGGAGCCCTTCTTCACCACCAAGAAGGTGGGCGAAGGCACGGGGCTTGGCCTATCGGTCTCCTATTTCATCGTCACCAACTCCTACGGCGGCGCGCTGGACGTGTGCTCGGAACCCGGAGAGGGCACCACCTTCACCGTCCGCCTGCCGCGAGGGAGGGCCTAGCGCCATGGCCGAACCCGTCGTGCTCGTCATCGACGACGAACCCCAGCTGCGCAGCAACCTGCGAGACTGCTTCGAGGATTACGGCTTCACCGTGCTCACGGCCATCTGCGCCGAAGACGCCCTGGAGATGCTCCTGCGCGAAAAGGTGGACGCCTGCACCGTGGACATCCGCCTGCCCGGCATGACCGGCAACGAATTCATCGCCAAGGCCAGCCGCATGCGCCCCCAGCTCAAGTTCGTGATCTATACCGGCTCATGGAACTACGAAATCCCCGGGGACCTGGCCAACGCCGGGGTCACGCCGGAGGAAATCTTCAACAAGCCCTGCGAGGACCCCGAAATCATCGCCAGGACCATCGAACGCCTGATCGCCCGGGGGGCCGCCGCTCCCCGGCACTGATCGTCCGCGGCATGCGCCGCTTTCCGGGTTTCGGGTTGAACATCGCCGGGTTTTCGCCAATAATGTACTCCATGCTCACAAACAGGCACGCCCTCGTGACGCCCAAGCGCCGAGCCCTCGCGGCCTGGACGGTCTTTCTGGCCGTCCTGCTGGCGCTGCTGGCGTCCCTCACCCCGGACGCCGCGGCCCCGGCCCGGGCCTCCCATCGGCCCGCGTCCATCACCGTGGTGATCGACGACAACTACCCCCCCTACATCTTTCGCGCCGAGGACGGGCGCATCCAGGGGCTGCTGCCGGACGCCTGGGAGCTGTGGTCGCAAAAGACCGGAGTCAAGGCCGAGGTGATCGCCACCGACTGGGACAAGGCCCAGCAGATCATGCGCCAGGGCGGCGCCGACGTCATCGACACCATCTTTTACAACGACCAGCGCGCCAAACTCTACGATTTCACCAAGCCCTACGCCACGCTGGAGGTCCCCGTCTTCCACCACGAGAGCGTGAGCGGCATCACGGGCGTGGAGTCGCTCAAGGGGTTCGAGGTTGGGGCCAAGGCCGGGGACGCCTCCCTGGCCATCCTGGCCCGCGCGGGCATCGCCGCCGTGCGCGAATACCCCAGCTACGAGGCACTCATCCTGGCCGCCGGGCGCGGCGAGGTGAAGGTCTTCACCGTGGACAAGCCCCCCGCCCTCTACTACCTGGCCAAATACAACCTGAGCGGCCAGTTCCGCTACGCCTTCACCCTCTACACCGGCGAGTTCCACCGGGCCGTGCACAAGGGCCGCGACGACCTGCTGGCCCTGGTGGAGGGGGGCTTCGCGGCCTTCACCCCCCAGGAGCGCGAAGCCCTGGACCGCAAATGGCTCGGCACGCCCCTTACCGATCCCCGCATGTGGCGCATGGCCGCCATCGCCCTGGGAGTGGCCGCCGCCCTGGTGCTGGCGCTGGCCTGCTTCAACCTGGCCCTGCGGCGCAGGGTGCGCGCCAAGACCGCCGAACTGGCCCGCCTCGTTGAGGAGCTCGCCCGCAGCGAGGAGCGCTGGCAGTTCGCCCTGGAAGGCTCCGACGACGGCGTGTGGGACTGGAACGTCATCAACGACAAGGTTTATTTCTCCTCGCGCTGGAAATCGCAGTTGGGCTACGCCGACCACGAAGTGGGCGACAGCTTCGACGACTGGCGCACCCGCGTGCACCGCGACGATCTGGACCTCGCCCTGGAGCACGTGCGCGAACACATGGAAGGCAAGCGCCCCGTGATCTCCATGGAACTGCGCATGGCCTGCCGCGACGGCTCCTACCGCTGGATTCTCTCGCGCGGCAAGGTGATGGCCCGCACGCCCGAGGGCAAGCCCCTGCGCGTTCTCGGAACCCACGCGGACATCACCGCGCGCAAGCAGGCCGAGGAGGCCCTGCGCAAGGCCCTGGCCTTCAACGAGGCCATCCTGGAACATTCGCCCGTGGGCATCCAGGTGTTCGAGCCCGACACCGGGGCCTGCGTGCTCTCCAACCGGCGCGCGGCGCAGATCCTGGGGCTGCCGCCCGGGTGCACGCCGCCGCCGGGCTTCGGCCAGGTGGGCGCATGGGACAAGGAGGACGCGCGCGCCCTGGCCGAACGCGTCATGGCCGGGGAGGGTCCCCTGAGCCTGGACGTGCGCCCCCCCCGCCCCGGCGGACGCCCGGCCGTGGCCTCCTGCACCTTCGCCCGCGTGGGGCTGGCGGACGGGGCCTTCCTTCTGGTGATTACAGCCGACGTCACCGAGCGCGCGCGCATGCAGGAAATGATGATCCAGTCCGAGAAGATGCTCTCCGTGGGCGGCCTGGCGGCGGGCATGGCCCACGAGATCAACAATCCCCTGGCCAGCATGCTCCAGAGCATCCAGGTGGTGCTGCGGCGCATGGAAGGACGGGGCCAGGCCGACGAACAGGCCGCCCGCCAGGCCGGATGCACCCTGGGCTCGGTGAGGGGCTACCTGGAGGCCCGTGAAATCCCCCTGCTTCTGCGCGGGGCGCGGGAGGCCGGGGCCAGGGCCTCGGCCATCGTGGCGGACATGCTCGATTTCGCGCGGCGCTCCGGCGCGGGCAAGGAGCCCGTGAGCCTCGCGGACATCCTGGACAGAGCCCTGGCCCACTGCGCCGCCGAATGCGGGCAGACCGGACGCTGCGATTTCGCCCGCATCGAAATCCTCCGCCAGTACGAGCCGGGCATGCCCCCCGTCCCCTGCGTGGCCGGGCAGATCGAACAGGTGGCCGTGAACGTGCTGCGCAACGCGGCCCAGGCCCTGAACGACCCGAACCGGACGCAAGAGCCCGCGCGCATCGTCGTCAGCGTGTGCTCCGAAGGGGGCATGGCCCGCATCGAGATCCAGGACAACGGCCCCGGCATGGATGAGTTGCAACGCCGCAAGGCCTTCGACCCCTTCTTCAGCACCAAGGCCCCCGGCAAGGGTACGGGGCTCGGGCTGGCCGTGTGCTACTTCATCGTCACGGCCAACCATTCCGGTTCCATCGAGGTGGAGTCCCCCCCCGGAGGCGGCGCGCGCTTCGTGATCCGCCTGCCCTTTTCGATCTCAAGAGAGCACTCCCCGTGAGACGCCCCCACGACCTCTCCGTGCGTACGAGCCTGCTGCTGGTGGTGCTGGCCGCCATCGCCCCCGCCCTGGGCATCATCCTGCACGACGGGGCGGTCCTGCACGACCATCTCACCGAAGACGCCTCGCGCAACGCCCTGCGCGCGGCCGTGTCCATCGGTGAAATCCAGGAGCGACTTACCGCGGCAACACGCCAGCTTCTGGGGTCGCTGGCCGTCATGCCCGAGGTGCAACACGGCGAAGCCGATGCAAGTTCCTCTATTTTTTCGAGGCTTTTGGCTGCAAACCCCAGTTACGTGAACATCCTGCTCACCGACCCCGAAGGAAACATCCGGGCCTCGGCCCTGCCCTTCGAGCGCGTGAACCTCTCCGACCGCAAGCATTTCCAGGAGGCCTTGGCCCAGCGCGGCTTCTCGGCCGGGGAGTACGTCGTCAGCCGCACGGCCTACGAACCCGTCTTCCCTTTCGCCTACCCCGTGCTGGACCCCCTGGGACGCCCCGTGGGCCTGCTGGTGGCCGCCCTGCGCCTTTCAACCTACGAGGAACTCACCCAGCAGCTGAAATTACCGCCCGGCTCCATCCTGGGCATCACCGACCACAAGGGGCTGCGAATCTTCTTCTCTCCCCAGGCCGCCACCAACCCCCTGGGAAGGCCCATCCGCCAGGAGGTCTGGCAGGCCGTCTCGGCCGGACCGGATGAAGGCGTGGTGCGCCTCAAAGGCTCCGACGCCACGGAGCGCTTCTACGCCTTCAAACGCCTGCGCCTGATCCCGGGCGGCGCGCCCTACATGACCGTGATGATCGGCATCCCCCTGGAACAGGCCCTGGCCCAGGCCCGCCAGGCCACCCGCAAGAACCTCGCGCTGCTGGCGGCCGCCGCCGCCCTGGCCCTGGTCCTGGCCTGGACACTGGGCGACATCGTGATCGGACGCCGTCTCAACCGCCTGGCCGACACCGCCGGGCGCATCGGCCAGGGCGACCTGCAAGCCAGGACCGGCCAGCGCCACGGCCCCTCCGACCTGGGACGCCTCGCCGCCGCCCTGGACGCCATGGCGGGGCTCATCCAGCAGCGCCAGGACGAACGCGACCGCGCCGCCCACGCCCTGTTCGAAAGCGAAACCCGCTACCGCAACCTCTTCGAGCAGTCCCTGGACGCCATCTCCATCATGGAGGGCGACCCGCCCCGGCTCACGCTGGTCAACCAGGCCTTCGCGGACCTCACCGGCTACACAGCCGAAGAGGTCTACGCCATGGACTCCCAGCGCATCTTCGGCATCATCCACCCCGACGACCGCGCCCTGGTGCGCTCCAAGCTGGCCGACCGCGCCGCCGGGCTCATCCTGGAAGCCCGTTACGCCTTCCGCATCCTGCGCAAGGACGGCCAGACCCGCTGGCTCGACGTGTCGGGCCGCTCCGTGCTCCTGGACGACGGCCCGCCCCACGTGCTCTCGGTCTACCGCGACGTGACCGGCCGCAAACTCGTGGAAGAGGCCCTGGCCCGCAAGGACGCCCTGCTGCGCGCCATGCTGCGCAACCTCCCCTTCGACTTCTGGGCGCGCGACCCGCAAGACCGCGTGATCATGCAAAGCGACGAATCCGTGCGCCTCTGGGGGAACCTCGGCGCCGCCACGGCCGACGAGAACGGCGTGGACAAGGCCGTGCAGTTCGTCTGGCAGGACGTGAACCGCCGCGTGCTTACGGGCGAACTGGTGGAGGGCGAACGACGCTACGTCACCGCGGACGGTCGGGAGGGCATCTACCACTCCCTCGTGGCCCCCATCCGCGAGGGCGGAGACATCCTTGGCATCCTGGGCATCAACATCGACATCACCGAGCGCCGCCAGGCCGAGGAAGCCCTGCGCGAGAGCGAAGAGCGCTTCCATCTCTTCATGGAATGGCTCCTGGCCGCCGTGTTCATCAAGGACGCCGACGGCCGCACCCTCTTCGTCAACTCCTACCTCAAGGACCTCTTCGGCTGGGAGGCTCCCCTGGGCAAGACCAGCGACGAACTCTTCCCGCCCGAGGTGGCCCGGCGCATCGACGAGGACGACCGCATGGCCATGGCGAGCAAATACCGCCGCGTGGTGGAAACCTTCCAGGACTCCCACGGCCGCGAGCGCTGCTTCGAAACGCACAAGTTCGCCATCCCCACGCGCTCCGGGGGCGAGCTGCTGGGCGGCATCGGCATCGACATCACCGAGCGCCGGATGGCCGAGGAGGAGCTCGCCCGCCAGAAAAACCTCCTGCATTCCGTGGTGGAGGGCACCAGCGACGCCGTTTTCGTCAAGAACTTCCAGGGCGTCTACGTGCTGGCCAACTCCGAGACCGCCCGCGTCCTGGGGCGCACCCTACACGAGGTGCTGGGCCACGACGACGCGGACCTCTTCCCGCCCGAGGAGGCCCGCCGGATCATGGAACACGACCAGTCCATCATGGCCATGGCCGATTCGAGACAATACGAGGAAACGCTCTCCACGGCGGATGGGGAGCGCATCTTCCTCTCCACCAAGGGCCCGGTGCGCGACGAGCAGGGCCGCGTCAACGGCATGTTCGGCATCTCCCGCGACATCACCGAGCGCAACAAGGTGCGCGAGCTCATGGTGCAGACCGAGAAGATGATGAGCGTGGGCGGGCTTGCCGCAGGCATGGCCCACGAGATCAACAACCCCCTCTCGGGCATCCTCCAGAACGTGCAGATCATCCGCCGCCGCCTCACCGAGGACATCTCCGCCAATGCCGAGGCCGCATCAAACGCGGGGTGCACCCTGGAAGGCATCCGACGCTACATGGAAGCGCGCGACGTGCTCCACTTCCTCGACTCCGTGCGGGACGCCGGAAGCCGCGCCGCCTCCATCGTGGCCACCATGCTCGAATTCAGCCGCACCGGCGACCAGAGCAGGCCTCTGGCCGACCTCGGCCAGCTCCTGGACAAGGCCCTCGAACTCTGCGCCACGGACTACGACCTGAAAAAGAAGTACGACTTCCGCAACATCCGCATCGAACGCCGCTACGACCCACAACTGCCCCCCGTGCCCTGCAAGGAAAACCAGATCCAGCAGGTGCTCATGAACCTCCTGGCCAACGCCGCGCAGGCCATGCGCGACACCCCCGAACCGGCCATCACCCTGACCACCGCACGGGAGGGGAACTTCGCCCGCGTGGACATCGAGGACAACGGCCCGGGCATGACCGAAGACGTGCGCAAGCGCATCTTCGAGCCTTTCTTCACCACCAAGCCCGTGGGAGAGGGCACGGGCTTGGGTCTCTCGGTCTCCTACTTCATCGTGGTGAACAACCACGGCGGGACCGTGGAGGCCGTCTCGCGCCCGGGCAAGGGCGCGCGCTTCATCGTCCGGCTGCCCCTGGCCTGATCCGGCGCGACCGGACGGACCGCTCCGCCCCGTCGGGGCCACCTCTTCACAGGCCCGCCTCGCGCTGCAAGTCTACCCGCCCGGGGTGATTGCTTGACCCCGCCAGCCCCTTGCCTTACGATTCCAAGTATGGCGACATCGATTCCATATAATGGAACAAACGCATGACCTCCCTGGACAAGGCCCTCGTCCTGCTGGATGCCCTGGCCGCGCGAGGCCGCGCAGGAGTGGGCGAACTGGCCCGGGCCACGGGCATGCCGCCCTCCACCGTGCACCGCCTGCTCGCCGTGCTGGCCTCCTGGCGCTATGTGCGCCAGGAACCCGGCTCGCGGGACTACCGCCTCTCCATCCGCCTGCTGGAGCTGGGCGCGCGCGTACGCGCCGAACTGGACCTGGCCGCCGCCGCCCGCCCCTTCATGGAGGCCCTGGCCCGCGAGACTGGCGAGGCCGTCAACCTGGTGGTCTTCGACGCCGACGAGGCCGTCTACGTGGAGCAGGAGTGCGCCACACGCTCCATGCTGCGCCTGTTCACCCGCGTGGGCGCGCGCGTGCCCCTCTCCTGCTCCGGGGTGGGCAAGGCCTACCTGGCCTCCCTGGACTCGGACAAGGCCATGGCATGTTTCGAGTCCTCCCCGCGCGCGGCGCGCACGCCGCGCACCATCCTGAACCCCGGCGCCTTCCTCCGGGAGCTGGAAGCCGTGCGCCGCCAGGGATACGCCGTGGACGACGAGGAGATGGAGACCGGCGTGCGCTGCGCCGCCGCCCTCATTCGCCAGGCCGGAGGGCTCCCGGCCGGCGCCCTGAGCGTCTCCGGCCCCAGCGCCCGGCTCACCCCCGAACGCCTTCCCGAACTGGGCGCGCTGGTGATCCGCGTCGCCGCCGACATTTCCGCCCAGATGGGCCACGCCCCCGGGCCGCAACACCAGCCGCGGGACTCCGGGACGCCGGAGCCCCGCCACCAACCCCACCCTTCCAAGAGGAGCAATCCATGAGCGAGCGTGTTCACATCTCCGGTCTCGACGTGTCCAAACCCCTGGCCGAGCTCGTCGCCAAGGCCTGCCAGGGGACCGGCGTGGACGCCCCGGGCTTCTGGAAGTCCCTGTCGGACATCCTGGACCGCCTGGCCCCGCGCAACCGCGAACTGCTGGCCCGGCGCGACGCCCTGCAGCAGGCCCTCGACTCCTGGCACCAGGACCGCGCCGGGCAGCCCCACGACCCCGCCGCCTACGAGGCCTTCCTGCGCGAGATCGGCTACCTGGTCCCCGAGGGGCCGGACTTCGCCATCGAGACCACGGGCGTCGACCCCGAAATCTCCCGCGTGGCCGGTCCGCAGCTGGTGGTGCCCGTCACCAACGCGCGCTACGCCCTCAACGCGGCCAACGCCCGTTGGGGCAGCCTCTACGACGCCCTCTACGGCACGGACGTGATCCCCGAAGGCCCCGGCCTGGAGAAGGGCCTCGCCTACAACCCCAAGCGCGGCGAGGCCGTGGTGGCCCGGGCCGCCCAGTTCCTGGACAAGGCCTTCCCCCTGGCCGAGGGCTCCCACGCCCAGGCCGCGTCCTACAAGGTCGAGGGCGGGAAGCTCGTGGTGGGCCTGACGGGCGGCGGGTCCACCGGCCTGGCCGATGCGTCGCTGTTAAAGGGTTACGTGGGCGCGCCCGAGCCTTCGGTGATCCTCCTGGCCAACCACGGCCTGCACTGCGAGATCCGCATCGACCGCGCGCACCCCGTGGGCAAGGCCCACCCTGCCGGAGTGAAGGACGTGGTCCTCGAGTCCGCCGTGACCACCATCCTCGACTGCGAGGACTCGGTGGCCTGCGTGGACGGCCCCGACAAGGCCCAGGCCTACGCCAACATCCTGGGGCTCTTCGACGGCAGCCTCAGCGCCAGCTTCGCCAAGGCAGGCAAGACCGTGGAGCGCCGCCTGAACCCGGACCGCGCCTATTTCGGCCCCGACGCCAAGGCCTTCAGCCTGCCCGGGCGCAGCCTGCTCCTGGTGCGCAACGTGGGACACCTGATGACCACCAGCGCGGTGCTCAAGGACGGCGCGGAAATCCCGGAAGGCATCCTGGACGCCATGGTCACGGGCCTGCTGGCCATCCACGACATCAAGGGCCTGGGCCAGCTCCGCAACAGCCGCGCCGGGTCGGTGTACATCGTGAAGCCCAAGATGCACGGCCCCGAGGAGGTCGCCTTCACGGCGGAGCTCTTCGGCGCGGTGGAAAAGGCCCTGGGCCTTGCGCCCAACACCATGAAGATCGGCATCATGGACGAGGAGCGGCGCACCACCGTGAACCTCAAGGAGTGCATCCGCGCCGCGCGCGAGCGCCTGATCTTCATCAACACCGGCTTCCTGGACCGCACCGGCGACGAAATCCACACCAGCATGGAGGCAGGCCCCATGGTGGGCAAGGACGCCATGCGCCAGGCCGCCTGGATCAAGGCCTACGAGGACTGGAACGTGGACGTGGGCCTGGCCTGCGGGCTCTCGGGCAAGGCCCAGGTGGGCAAGGGCATGTGGGCCAAGCCCGACATGATGGCCGAGATGGTGGAGGTGAAGATCGGCCACCCCCTGAGCGGGGCCAACACGGCGTGGGTGCCCTCGCCCACGGCCGCCACGCTGCACGCCATGCACTACCACTTCGTGAACGTGCTCGAGGTTCAGCAGGGCATGATCGGCAAGCGCCGGGCAAAGCTCGCGGACCTTCTGACCATCCCCCTCATGGAAAAGGGCTCGCTCAAGGCCGAACAGGTGCAGCGCGAACTCGACAACAACGCCCAGGGCATCCTCGGCTACGTGGTGCGCTGGGTGGAACAGGGCATCGGCTGCTCCAAGGTGCCCGACTTGAGCGACGTGGGCCTGATGGAGGACCGCGCCACCCTGCGCATCTCCAGCCAGTACCTGGCCAACTGGCTGCGCCACGGCGTGTGCTCGGAGGAACAGGTGATCGAGACGCTCAAGCGCATGGCCGCCGTGGTGGACCGCCAGAACGCGGGCGACCCGGCCTACCGGAACATGGCCCCGGACTTCGAGAACTCCGTGGCCTTCCAGGCCGCGTGCGCGCTGGTGCTCCAGGGCCGCGCCCAGCCCAGCGGCTACACCGAGCCCATCCTGCACGCCAAGCGCATCGAGGCGAAGAGGAAGTTCGGACAGATTTAGTCGGGACTGACGAAGGAAAGATGGAATGAAGGAGGCCGCCGGGCGTGGGTCCGGCGGCCTTCTTTTTTGTATCCATGAAGTGAGGCCGTTCTCAACTTACAGCCCCCCTACGCCGCCTTCGTTGGAGGACTTCACAAGACGAGCGAGGCGCAAACCGACTAGGCAGACAAAGCGTCCAATAATCTGCAGAACCAGGGATGCTGTGTCCAGCGACTACTCTCGCTGTGGCAATGATGCTTTTTTATGCTCTCACGTCTACAACGTCTCGACAGTCCGTGCCCACTCGAGACACACAGCATGGCATTCCAAGTATACGCAGAGTATTATTGAATCTATCAACCATTCCCTGCACCTGCCGATACGGCAGTTTTCTCAAGAGGATTAGGACCATACTTGTTATCCCCTGGCATACCAGCAGGCAGCCCAACCATAAGGGCGTAAGCTATGTATATCAATGACGGAAGCAACAAGGCAGAACCAAACAAAACTATCGCAACAGCAGGGTTTTTATCTATAAAAAAATCTGAGAATATTCCGCCAAACACTACAGAGGCCACACTAAACACAAGGGGATTAAGCTGGTTCCATGACGATTTGCCAAGGTCATGCAACCTCTTCCCGTAGACCGATATACTCATATAAAGAGTCAAAATAAACATAAACAAAGCCATCGTTTCATTTTTTAGTTCGCTAGCAATCCAACCAACAATGAAGACACAACAAAAACCAACCCAAAATGGCTCCCTTGAAATTCTTCCGGATGGGCTAAAAAGTACACTTCCAAGATTCATGGTCACCCTCCTAATTATTTTTCATAGCATACCACATATTATTTCTTTCCGTCAATCGACACCCATCACCAACTAGAGAGCATACGCCTCGCGAGTCCCGAGACGGAATACCAGTTTCAGCATCCACCAACCATTCCTCCAACTGATACCGCGCCGATGTTCGTGACTTCAGCCAAGGAGGTAGCGATCATAACAATGAGCCGTTGCACCGAAGAGCATACCTTTGTGGTCCTCAAGCAGGACGAGGCTGGCGCAGCCGTGGCTGATCTGGGCAGGAAGAACGCGATATCCGGCGGGACGTTCTACAAGTGGCGCGCATGATCGGCGGATTGACGGGATGCCGCCCGGCGAGGGACGCGCAAAGGCTCTCACCCGGGAGTATATCCGCTTCACAGCAACAACGGACACCGGCTCGGTGAGGGAAACGCACCACTTTAGCAACATGCCAGGCCTCGCCAAACAACGAAAGGCCGCCGGACTTGCGTCCGGCGGCCCTGGAGGAACCCCCTTGCGGGGATGAGCGCCTTGTTACTCGGGCACCACTTCCAGCACGGCCTCGCCGTACTGGTCGGGCACGGTCTTCTGGATCTTGAGCAGGCTCGACACGCGCCGCACCGCGCCCACGATCACGATGCTCATGAGCACCATCACCACCACGGCCAGCGTGGAGAGCAGATACAGACCCTTGGGCAGGAAGTTGTTCATCACCGAGAGGTAGCCCGCCCACATGGTCATGCAGGTCAGGGCCACGCCGGGCACGCCCGTGATCCAGGCGTACTTGGCCTTGCCGATGCGGATGATCATCACCGTGCCGATGATCAGGCCCACCGAGGCCAGCAGCTGGTTGGACATGCCGAACAGGGGCCAGATGGTGGAGATGTCGCCGGTGTAGACCAGATAACCCCACGAGAAGGTGAACAGGAAGGAGGTGAGGATGACGCCCGGCCACCAGCGCTTGTCGTTGAAGCGCGGAGCCACCTGGCCGATCATCTCCTGCAGGAAGAAGCGGCCCACGCGGGTGCCCGCGTCGATGGCCGTGAGGATGAACACGGCCTCGAACATGATGGCGAAGTGGTACCAGTAGGCCACAAGCTTCTCCATCAGGGGAATGGCCGCGAAGATCTGGGCCATGCCCACGGCCAGGGACACGGCGCCGCCGGGACGGCCCTGGAGCTTTTCGCCCACGGCCACGGCGATGTCGTTGAGGTGCACGGTGGTCATGCCCAGCTTCTCGAACACGGCCGGGGCCGAGTTGATGGCGAAATAGTCCGCCGGGACCATGGTGCAAGCCGCGATGAGCGCCATGATGGCCACGAAGCCCTCGGTGAGCATGGCCCCGTAACCCACGAAGAGCAGGTTGCGCTCGGAATCGAGCATCTTGGGCGTGGTGCCCGTGGCGATGATGGCGTGGAAGCCGGACACCGCGCCGCAGGCGATGGTGATGAACAGGAAGGGGAACACCGGACCGGGGATGATGGGGCCGCCGCCGGAGAAGAACTTGGTCACGGCGTCCATCTGGAGGTCCGGGCGCACCCAGAAGATGCCGATGGCCAGCATGGCGATGGTGCCGATCTTGAGATACGTGGAGAGGTAGTCGCGCGGGCACAGCAACAGCCACACCGGCAGAATGGACGCGGCCACGCCGTAGATGGGCACGGCCAGGGAAAGCGCGGGCTTGGAGAGCGTGAACACGGCCGCCAGGGCGGGCTGATGGGCCACCCAGTTGCCGCCCACAACGGCCGCCACCAGCAGCGCCACGCCGATGAGCGACATGCCGCGCACGTCTCCGGGGCGGATGTACTGCAGGTAGAGGCCCATGAAGATGGCGATGGGGATGGTGGCGAACACGGTGAAGGTGGCCCAGGCGCTGTCGTGCATGGCGTTCACGCAGGCGATGGAGAGGCCCGCCAGCGTGAGGATGAGGATGAACAGCACCGCGAAGGAGGCCACCGACCCGGTGAACTTGTCCACCTCCTGGGTGGCGATGTAGGCCAGGCTCTGGCCCTTGTGGCGCACCGAGGCGAAGAGCACCACCATGTCGTGCACGGCCCCGGCGAACACGCAGCCCACCAGGATCCACAAAGCGCCCGGCAGATAGCCGAACTGGGCGGCCAGCACGGGCCCGAGCAGCGGCCCGGCGGCGGCGATGGCCGCGAAATGGTGCCCGAAGAGCACGTATTTGTTGGTTTCCACATAATCCACGCCGTCGGCCATCTTGATGGCCGGGGTGAGCCTGGCCTCGTTCGCCCCCAGCACCTTCCTGGCTATGAACAAGCCGTAGAAGCGGTAGCCGATGGCGAAGAGGCAGAGGGACGCAAACACCAGGGTCAGAGCGTTCATGCCGGACCTCCTCCGCTTGAGATGGTCCCTGCATGCACGCTCCGGGCGCGACGCGCCCCGGTTTGCGCGCGAAAGGGACGATCAGGGGAATGAAAGAGCGGATGGGAGGGATGAAGCGCCCGGCGGCGCGAGATGCTACTGCGGAATCCTCAGGCTGATGCTGGTTCCCGCGCCCGGGGCGCTTTCCACGCGCAGGGCGTGGGCCGGGCCGTAGAGCTGCACGAGGCGCTGGTTGGAGTTGCGCGCGCCCACGCCCTCGGAGAGCGACTCCGCGCCGCCTCGGGTCTGGATGGCGAACACCTGGGCGGCGTCCATGCCCGCGCCGTCGTCGGCCACCTCCACCAGCAGCTCTCCGTTTTCGCGCCGGGCGCGCAGGCGCACCACCCCCCCCTCCTCCTTGCAAAGGATGCCGTGGCGCACGGCGTTCTCCACCAGGGGCTGGATGATCAGGGGCGGCACGAGGCAATCCTGCGCGCCGGGCGCCAGGTCGATTTCGGCGCGGATGCGCTCGCCGAAGCGGGCCTGCTCGATGGCCAGATAGGCCCGGGTCTGGTCCACCTCGTCGCAGAGGCGGATGAGCCCCCGGCTGGAATCCAGGTTGCGGCGCATGTAGCGCGAGAGGTCCAGGAGCAGCTCCCGGGCCTGGGCCGGGGCCGTGCGGCAGAAGCTGGCGATGGTGTTGAGCGAATTGAAAAGAAAGTGCGGGTTGATCTGGGCCTGGAGGCGGCCGATCTCGGCCTGGGCCAGGAGCTGGTTCTTGATGCCGATGTCCTCCAGCTCCAGCTGGGTGGAGAAGAGATCGGCCAGTCCCTTGGCCAACCCGAAGAGCGTCTCGTCCAGGGGGCGTCTGCCGGTGCCGTAGATCTTCAGGCAGCCCAGGATCGCCGATCCCTTGCGCAGGGGCACGATGATGGCCTCGGAGAGGGGGCAGCCGCGCTGGGAGCAGTCGATGCCCTGGCGGTCGCGCACGAAGAGGGGCTCGCCGGATTCGATCACCCGGCGCGTGGCAGCCGTGCGCACCATGCCCCCGGAGAGGTGGTGGTCCTGGCCCTCGCCCACGTGGGCCAGGATGGTCTGGCCCGAGGTGACGGCCACGGCGGCCACCTGGGCCTCGCGCAGGATGATGTCCGCGGTGGCCCGGGCCGTCCCGGCGGTGAGCCCGGCGCGCAGGTGGGCCACGGTCTGGTTGGCGATGGAGAGGATCTGCCGGGCCAGGTCGCGGTTCTGGGCCTGGCGGAAACGCATCTGGAGGTCCAGGGCCTTCACGAAGAGGGCCGCGCCCAGGGAGTTGAAGACGATCATGGGCAGGGCGATCACGCGCACCAGGGCCACGGCCTCGGAGAGGGGCTGGGAGAAGGCGAGCACCAGGCCCATGTGCAGGGTCTCGCCCGCCAGACACAGGCCCATGGCCAGCCGCCAGTCCAGGCGGTTGCCCGTGAGGCGCGCGGCCACGAGCCCGGCCGCCGTGCCCTCGATGAGCGTGGCCAGCCCGCAGGGCAGGGCCGAGAAGCCTCCGATGTCGATGAGATAGCGGTGCGCCCCGGCGATGAACCCCACGCCGAAGCCCACGCCCGGGCCGCCGAACAGCCCGGCCGTCACCACCACCATGGCCCGCAGGTTGGCGAAGGACTTGAACACCGCGTTGCCCGTGTAGGTGCCCAGCACTCCGAACACGCCGAACATCGCCACCAGCAGCAGCGTGGCCCACAGGGGCCTGTCGCGCCGAGGCCCCAGCTTGTCGATGGAGGTGACCGTCATGATGGCGAAGCCGCCCGCCAGCAGGAGGCCGAAGCGTTGCGAGAGGTTCAGGAAGAGTTCGGGAACCTCGGGATTGATCAGCGTGTTCAAATGCCCACCCTCTGCTTGAATTCGCGGGCGCGGTTGCGGCTCACGGTCACCTCGGTGCGCGCCTGGTCGTTCATTACCACCAGGTACTTGCCCCCGAACCAGGGCGAGAACTCCGCGATGCGCTCCACGTTGACGAGCTGCGCCCTGTTGGCCTGGAAGAAGGGCAGCCCCTCCAGGCGCTCGGCCGCGCGGCCCAGGGTGTTCAGGCAGTGGCAGACGAAGCGGCCCTGGTCCGTGAGCGCGAACACCTTCTTCTCCTCGGCCTCCACGAGAACCACCCGCGCCAGCGGGATCATGGCCACGCGCCCGCCCTGCTCAACGGCCAGCCGGGGAAGGGACGCGCGCCCCCGGGAGGCCAGCAGGCGTTCCAACGTGTCCTGCCAGGGGTTGCGGCAGGGCTCCTCCAGGAGCCTGCGCACGCGTTCCAGGCTCTTCTCCAGCCGCCTGGGCGACACGGGCTTGAGCAGATAGTCCGCCGCGTTCTCCTCGAAGGCGCGGATGGCGTGCTGGTCGAAGGCCGTCACGAAGACGAAGAGCGGCGGATGGGGCAGCGCCTGGGCTTCGGCGAGCACGTGGAAGCCGTCCTGGCCGGGCATCTGGATGTCCTGGAACACGAGGTCCGCGCCGCGCTGGCGCAGGTGTTCCAGGGCGGCCTGGGCCGTGGCGGCCTGGCTCACGCGCAGGTCCGGGTGGGCTTCGAGGAGGTAGGCCAGCTCGTCGCGGGCCGGGGCCTCGTCATCGACGATGAGGACTTGAACGTTCATGGGCGCTCCAGGTCCCCGGCTACCCGCCTTCGCCGGCGCTGTAAAGCGCCGGGCGCGCCCTATTTCTTGTAGTAATCGGCCACGGGCGTGAGCGAGACGAAAACCAGCGGGCTGCCCTTGGGCGCGACGAACTCGCTGCCGCCCACCACGTCCGGCGCGACGGGGTTCCAGTCGTAGGTGTAGCCCAGGCCCGTCCAGGGGTAGGGGCCGCCCTTGACGGAGAAGTCGAAGATGGCGCTCTGGCGCTCCTGGAACCACTCCACGTAGTTGGAGGTCGGCGAAAAACCCGGGGCCGGGGCCTCGGCGGGCGTGAGCGCCCGGGAGGCCGCGGGGACGGTCTGGAGGGTCAGGGAGTAGGAGGCGGGCAGGTCGTGGCGGTCGATGGCGTTGTCCACGGCGGGGCGCAAGAGCACGTCGGGGCTGGCCCAGAAGGTGGCCACGGAGTCGTTGGCGCTGGTCGGGGGCAGGCCCAGGTACATGGCGGTGGCCAGCCGGGGATTGAGCGCGGCGGTGAGGGGGTCCTCCTCGGGCACCTCGGTCTTCATCTGGGGGGCGGGTAGCACCCAGAGGTCGGCCCCGGCCGTGATGGTCTGGCCGGACCGGAAGGACTGGTAGTAGACGCCCTTGGTGAAGGTGGTCACCTGCACGAGGCTTTGCCCCGGCGTTCCGCTCCACAGAATGCGGGGATCGTCGGCGTCGATGTCCCAGAGGGACGCGGCCGATGGCGGCTCCTTGAGGTGCGCGAGATCAGCCTGGGCGGACAACACGGCCTGGGCGTAGAGGCCGTTGTAGACGGCGAGGGTCGCGTCCTGGAGCGATGCGCCCCGGGAGGGCGACGCCAGGGCGAAGACCAGCGCCAGGAGCAGCAGCGCGCGGCGTACGGAGCCGAAACCTCGCATGGGGCCTCCTTTGTCTTGAAGGGACCGGTTCTCTCCCTTTCCACTCCATACCCGGGGCCGCGCGTGGCGTCAAACCGTGCGAAGCCGTTATTTGCCCTTGCCTCACCCCATGCCACCTGTGCTAGAAAAAGAAAGCAGCATCAGAAATCTCAATTGGACGGACCATGCCCCCACGCGCGCGCATTCTTCTCCTGCTCCTGGCCCCGCTGGTCCTCGGCGGCTGCATGAAGGTCGGCCCGGACTTCCGCAAGCCCGAAGCGTCCGCGCCCCCGGCATGGATGGAAGCCGAACGCAAGACCGCCACCGCCGACCTTCCCGTGGCCGACGACTGGTGGAAGCTCCTCTCCGACCCGGCCCTGGACGAGCTCACGACCATGGCCCGCGCCCGGAACATCCCCCTGCACATCGCCGGAGTGCGCATCCTCCAGGCCAGGGCCCAGTTGGGCGTCTCCGTGGGACGCCTCTTCCCCCAGACCCAGCAGGCCCAGGGCGGCTATTCCTTCACCGAGGCCAGCCAGCGCGCCCCCACCTCGCCCCAGCCTCCCAACGACTCGGGCGTCCAGCTGGGCTTCTGGCAGAACAACGCCGGGTTCTCAGCCGCCTGGGAGCTGGACTTCTGGGGCAAGTACCGCCGCGCCGTGGAGTCCGCCGAGGCGACCCTGGCCGCCAGCGTGGCCGACTACGACAACGCCCTGGCGAGCCTCACCGCCGACGTGGCCAGCACCTACGTCCTGCTGCGCGTCAGCGAGGAGCAGCTGCGCATCGCCCGCGAGAACGTGGTTCTGCAGACCGAGGCCCTGGACATCGCCGACGTGCGCTTCCGCCTGGGGGCCACCAGCGAACGCGACGTGATGCAGGCCAAGACCCTGCTCGAATCCACCCTGGCCACCATCCCCGTGCTGGAGAAAAACATCCAGAAGGGACGCCACGCCCTCTCGGCGCTCCTGGGCATGCCCCCCTCGGACCTGGCCGCCGTCCTGAACAAGACCTCCTCCATCCCCCGCGCCCCGGACCAGGTGGGCGTGGGCATCCCGGCCGAACTCTTGCGGCGTCGCCCGGACATCCGCGCCGCCGAGTTCCGCGCGGCGGCCCAGTGCGCCTCCATCGGCGTGGCCAAGGCCGATCTCTTCCCGTCGTTCAGCCTCACCGGCAACGTGGGCTGGCTCTCCTCCAACATGGGCGTGTTCTCCCTGGCGGAGCTGCTCGCGCCCCAGAGCTTCACCGCCGGGTTCGGCCCCAGCTTCACCTGGAACCTCTTCAACTACGGGCGCATCGTGAACAACGTGCGCCTCCAGGACGCCAAGTTCCAGGAGGCCCTGCTTCTTTACTCCAACGCCGTGATCACCGCCCTCAAGGAGGCCGAGGACGGCCTCTCGGAGTTCCAGCAGTCCCGGGTCAAGGCCGGGCGCCTGGCCCTGGCCGCCGAGGCCGCCAAGCGCGGCGCGGAGCTGGCCTTCCTGCAGTACCGCGAAGGCAAGACCGACTTCACCACCGTCATCGTGGCCCAGCAGGACCAGCTGACCCAGCAGAACGCCTGGGCCCAGGCCCGGGGAGAGATCGTGCTGGGCCTCACGGGCCTCTACCGCGCCCTGGGCGGCGGCTGGCAGGAGCGCCCCGAACCCGCCGTGCCCAAGGACATCCAGGACGAGATGAAACGGCGCACATGGTGGGGCTCCCTGCTGGGCGAAAGCCCCGCGAAGCAGGATGACCCGGCCAAGGCCGGACCCGGACGCTACGTCCCAGATTTCTGACGAGGCGTGCGCGCCAGACGTACCCGGGCGCGCCAACCCGAAACCGATGCATCCGGCCGGAGGGACGGGCCGAAAAGCCCCCCGCCGGCGCAAGGACCCCACGCATGCGCCAGATCGCCACGCCCCTCGCGGCCCTCTTAGCCGCCCTGACCCTGGCCGCCCTCGCGGCCTGCGACGGCCGAAACGCCTACGTCCCGCCGCCGCCGCCGGAGGTGACCGTGGCCAAGCCCGTGCGCCAGCGCGTGGTGGACTACCTGGAATTCACCGGCAACACCCAGGCCGTGCAGACCGTGAACCTCACCGCCCGCGTGGAGGGATTCCTCCAGCAGATCAAGTTCGCCGACGGCCAGGACGTGAAGAAGGGCCAGCTGCTCTTCGTCATCGAACCAGCGCCCTACCAGGCCAAGGTGGAACGCGCTCAGGCCGACGTGGACTCCGCCAAGGCCCGGCTCACCCAGGCCGTCACCGAATTGGCCCGCGCCAAGAAGCTCTTCGCCGAACGCGCCGGACCCGACACCGAAGTGGTGAAGTGGCAGCGCGAGCACGACTCCGCCAAGGCGGACCTGGAATCGGCCAAGGCCAGCCTGGACATCGCGCGCATCAACCTGGGCTACACCCAGGTGACCGCCCCCTTCGACGGCCGCGTCAGCCGCCGCATGGTGGACGCGGGCAACCTGGTGGGCTCCGGCGGGCAGGCCACCGTGCTGGCCACCGTCATCAAGGAAGACCCCATCTACGCCTACTTCTCCATGTCCGAGCGCGACCTCCTGCGCATCCAGAAATACCACACCCCCAAGGACGTGCCCGACGAGCGCGTGACCATCGAAATGGGCCTCTCCGACCAGACCGGCTACCCCATCCGCGGCCACCTGGACTACTACGACCTGGGCGTGGACCCCCAGACCGGAACCCTGCTCCTGCGCGCCATCTACCCCAACCCGGAGCGCAAGCTCTTCGCCGGCCTCTTCGTGCGCCTGCGCGCGCCCCTGGAGAGCCGCGACGCCCTCACCGTGCCCGAGGGCGCGGTGGGCGTGGACCAGGTGGGCCACTACGTGCTGGTGGTGGGCGAAAAGAACGTGGTACGCCAGCAGCCGGTCACCGTGGGCCAGGCCGTCAACGGCCTGCGCGTGATCGACAAGGGCCTGGAGGGCGGCGAGTCGGTCATCGTCACGGGGTTGCAGATGGCCCGCCCGGGCGCTCCGGTGAACCCCTCCGAAGCCAAGAAATAGCAGGCCGCCATGTTCTCCAAGTTCTTCATCGAGCGCCCCGTCCTGGCCAACGTGATCGCCGTGGTCATGATGCTCCTGGGCGCGGTGTCGCTCATGCGCCTGCCCGTGGCCCAGTATCCGGAGATCACGCCGCCCACGGTGCAGGTCTCCACGTCCTACCCGGGCGCGAGCCCCGAGGTGGTGGCGGAAACCGTGGCGGCCCCCCTGGAGCAGCAGATCAACGGCGTGGAGAACATGCTCTACATGTCCTCCAAGTCCTCCTCCGACGGCTCCTACCAGTTGAACATCACCTTCGAGGTGGGCACCGACCTGGACATCGCCACCGTGCTCGTCCAGAACCGCGCCAACGTGGCCATCCCGCGTCTGCCCCAGGACGTGCAGCGCCAGGGCCTCACCGTGAACAAGCAGTCCACGGCCATCCTCCTGGTGGTCACCCTGGAATCGCCCGACAAGCGCTTCGACGACCTCTTCCTCTCCAACTACGCCTACCTGCGCATCAAGGACGAAATCTCGCGCATCAACGGCGTGGGCGCGGTGAACATCTACGGCGCCGACGAATACGGCATGCGCATCTGGCTGGACCCCGACAAGCTCAAGTCCCTGGGGCTGGCCGCCCAGGACGTGGTCAACGCCATCTCCAACCAGAACGTCCAGGTGGCCTCGGGCATGATCGGCCAGGCCCCCACCCCGCCCGACCAGGTGTTCCAGCTCACCATCCAGACCCTGGGACGCCTGGAGGACGTGACGCAGTTCGAGGACATCATCGTCAAATCGAGCTTCGACCAGACCGGGCGCATCGTGCGCGTGCGCGACGTGGGCCGTGTGGAGCTGGGCGCAAAGACCTACTCCGTCTTCGGCCAGAAGGACGGCCAGCCCGCCACCTGCATGGCCACCTACCTGCTGCCCGGAGCCAACGCCATCGACGTGGCCGACAAGATCAAGGCCAAGATGAAGGAACTCGCCCGCGACTTCCCCCCGGGCCTGGAATACTCCATCCCCTTCGACACCACCCGCTTCGTGAACAAGGCCATCGAGCAGGTCTACCACACCCTCTTCGAGGCCGCCGTGCTGGTGCTCGTGGTGATCATGGTCTTCCTGCAGAACTGGCGGGCCATGCTCGTGCCCGCCACCACCGTTCCCGTCACCATCCTGGGCGCGTTCGTGGCCATGGCGGGCCTTGGCTTTTCGGTGAACCTCATCACCCTCTTCGGCATCATCCTGGCCATCGGCATCGTGGTGGACGACGCCATCATCGTGGTGGAAGGGGCCATGCACCACATGGAGCACGGCAAGAACTCCCACGACGCCGCCATCCTGGCCATGTCCGAGCTTTTCGGGCCGATCATCGGCATCACCCTGGTGCTCACGGCGGTGTTTTTGCCCGCGGCCTTTCTGCCGGGCATCACGGGCCAGCTCTACCGGCAGTTCGCCCTGGTCATCGCCTCCACGGCCGTGATCTCGGCCATCAACGCGGCCACGCTCAAGCCCACCCAGTGCGCCTTGTGGCTCAAACCGCGCACCACCGAGCCCAACGCGTTCTTCCGGGGCTTCAACCTCGTCTACGGCAAGTTCGAGGCACTCTACGAGCACGCCGTGCGCTTCATGGTGGGCCACTCCCGACTGGTGATGATCGGCTACGCCGGGCTCGTGGCCGCCACGCTCTGGTTCTTCATGCAGCTGCCCACGGGCTTCCTCCCCGAGGAGGACCAGGGCTACTGCGTGGTCTCCGTGCAGCTGCCGCCGGGCTCCTCCCTGGCGCGCACCGCCCTGGTGAACCAGAAGGTCAACGCCATCCTGCAATCCACCCCGGGCCTGGACAACTGGGTCACCTTCGGCGGTCTCTCCATCATGGACAACGTCTCGCAGCCCAACTGCATCGCCGTGTTCCCCGTCTACAAGGACTGGAGCAAGCGCGCCAAGAACGAGGACCAGCAGGCCATCGTCGGGCACATCCAGGCAGGCCTCTCCGGAATGCAGGAGGCCATGGGCTTCGTGATGGTTCCCCCCGCCATCCAGGGCCTCGGCCAGGCGGGCGGCTTCGAAATGGTGGTGCAGGACAAGGGCAACCTGGGACCCAAGGCCCTGGAAGGGGCCACGCGCTCCATGATGATCGCCGGGCGCACCCAGTCCTCCCTGGAGGGCGTGAGCGTGCTCTTCAACGCCTCCACACCCCAGATTTGGCTCGACGTGAACCGCACCCAGGCGCTCACCTACGGCGTGCCCATCCCCAACCTCTTCAATACCCTGCAGACCTATCTGGGATCGGCCTACGTCAACGACTTCAACAAGTTCGGCCGGGTCTACCAGGTGCGCGTCCAGGCCGACACCATGTTCCGCCTGCGCGCCAAGGACATCGGTCTCCTCCAGGTGCCCAACGTCCAGGGCAACATGGTCCCCCTGGGGGCCATGGTCTCGGCGCGCGACATCATCGGCCCGCCCATCCTCACCCGCTACAACCTCTACACCGCCGCCTCCATCTACGGCTCGTCCGCGCCGGGCTTCAGCTCCGGCCAGGCCCTCACCGTCATGGAGCAGATGGCCGCCGACAAGCTTCCCTCCTCCATGGGCTTCGAGTGGACCGGCATGAGCTTCCAGGAGAAGCGCGTGGGCTCCCAGGCCTACTTCATCTTCGCCCTGGCCATCCTGCTGGTCTATCTGGTGCTCTGCGCCCAGTACGAGAGCTGGATACTGCCCACCTCGGTGATCCTGGTGGTGCCCCTGGCCCTTCTGGGCACGGCCGTGGCCGTCTACATCCGCGGCATGGACAACAACGTCTACACCCAGATCGGCGTGGTGCTGCTCATCGCCCTGGCCTCCAAGAACGCCATCCTCATCGTGGAGTTCGCGCGCGAGCTGCGCATGAAGGGCCGCCCCATCGCCGAGGCCGCCGTGGAGGCCGCCAGGCTGCGTTTCCGCCCCATCCTCATGACCAGCTTCGCCTTCATCCTGGGCGTGGTGCCCCTGCTCTTCGCCTCGGGCGCGGGCGGGGCCAGCCAGCAGGCCGTGGGCACGGCCGTGTTCGGCGGCATGATCGCCTCCACCCTGCTGGCCGTGCTCGTGGTGCCCGTGTTCTACGTGCTCATCCAGACCTTCAGCGAACGCCTGACGCCGCCCCCGGCGGCCCACGACGACGGCGGCCAGCCACAACACTAGCCCCCTTTGCGCGCACCAGCGCCCCGGCGGCTTCGGCGGCCGGGGCGTTATGCATCGTGATCCGTGCACGCCTCCGGGTTGCCCGGCCGGTCCATGGCCACCAGCCCTACATGAGCACCGACAGCCGCACCCGCACCACGCCTCCGGCAGGATCGGCCAGCACCACCCGACAGCCCAGGCGCGCCCCGCCCGACAGCAGGCCCAGCACCCGCTCGGATTCCACCTGGGGCAACGCTCCTACCGCGCGCTCCCCCCGCCACGCCGTCGCGCGGCCGTCCCGGGGGCGCAGTTCCAGGATCTCCCCCTGGCGCATGCGGCGCGCAAGCGACGCGTCCACATCCTCCAGATCGCACGCGGACAGGGCAACTTCCCCCAGGTTCCCGACCGCAGGAGCCGATGCGGCGGGAGTCCCCGCGCCCAGCACCTGCTTCAGCGTATCCAGCAATTTCAACGCCATACGAACTCCCTCCCGCTGTCCGGGACGCTCATGCCACGGGTTTATTCGCTGTCAGCGCATTGCGCAGCCCGCTACGTTTGACGAAAATCCATTTGTGAAGGATAGTGAGCTACTACACAACACTTTCGGAGGAGACTGCCCATGAAACGCGTTTCGTTCATCGCCGCCTTGATCCTGGCCCTGTGCGCGGCCATGGCCCTGGCCTCTGCGCCCAAGCCCACCCTCACCCCGGACCAGGCCCTCGAACGCCTGCAGCGCGGCAACGAGCGCTTCTCGGCCGCCAAGCTCATCCACCCCAATCAGGACCCCTTCCGCCGCACCATGACCGCCAAGGAAGGCCAGAAGCCCTTCGCCACCATCCTGGGCTGCGCCGACAGCCGCGTGCCCCTCGAACTGGTGTTCGACACGGGCGTGGGCGACCTCTTCGTGGTGCGCGTGGCCGGCAACGTCACCTACTTCGACGGCGCGGGCACCATCGAATACGGCGCGGACCACCTGGGCTCCAACCTGCTGGTGGTGCTCGGCCACACCAAGTGCGGCGCGGTGAACGCCGTGCTCGGCGGCGGCGAGGCCCACGGCAACATCCCCGCCCTGGTGGCCAACATCGTGCCCCCCGTCACCCGCGTGAAGGCCGAGAACCCCGGCCTGACCGGCGAAGCCCTGGCCAACAAGGCCATCGAGGCCAACACCTGGCAGTCCATCGAAGATCTCTTCAAGCAGAGCCCCATGATGCGCGACATGGTCAAGGCGGGCAACGTGAAGGTCGTGGGCGCCATCTACGACATCGAGTCCGGCAAGGTGAACTGGCTGGGCGAACACCCCAAGCAGGCGGAACTCGTGGCCCTGACCGGCGGGGCCAAATAGCATCGTTCTCCAGCGGCGGGGAGGCCCAGGCCTCCCCGAGGCTGCTGATAAAGTCGGCTTTGCGGCTTTTCAGCAGCCATGCGCGAAGCGCAGCCTGGAGCAGGGCGGCTTTGCCGCCCGTAAACGTATCTCACAAATCCCGCTTCGGGGGTTGTCATCAAACTGGGGGAGGCCCAGGCCTCCCCGTTTCCACGCCTCCCGACGCGTTTTGACAGGCGGCCCAGGCAGGAGCCGCAACCGGCGGCAGGACCGCCGTCCGCCCGGAGCGCCGCGACAGGAATTTTGCTTCTGCCTCCGCCCGTTCCCGGCCCTGAGCCCTCTACTTCCCACCACACCCGGCCAGCGCTCCTTGGGGCGCAATGACTAGCGGTCCGGCCTGCCTATCTCTGCCCGCACCCTTCCGACGCCGCCACAGCCGACAAGGCGCGCCATCCTGCGATGCCCGGCCAGCGCGACCGCCTTCTCCCGGCCGTGACGGGCTCGCGCAACATCGCGCCGCGTGCCGGCCAGCTCGACCGGGTACAATTTTTTCGACCGTAAAAAATTTTATACGAGAGTCAAAAAAACCTCATTTTCCACTTGCGCACCTCTCGCCTTGGGTTTAGTAAAAGGGCCATGGCAAATCGGGAAAGGGCCTCCCTGGTAAGCGGCCCCGCCCCGGTCAAGTCCGGCAACCCTTTCAAAGCCAAAGGAGAAAGATGATGAAGCGCTTTACCCTGGCTCTGGTCCTCGCCATGGTGTTCGGCTGCGTGGCTATCGCCTCCGCCGCCACCGAGGTGAAGATGACCGGCGACGCCCGTATCCACGGCACCTTCTTCGCCAAGCAGAACTACACCGGTTGGAACACCAACGCCAACCGCACCATGGACGAATTCGCCATTTGGCAGCGTTTCCGCCTGCGCACCGACTTCATCGCCAACGAAGGCCTGAAGTTCCGCTTCGGCATCCGCGCCAACAACACCCCCTGGGGTAACGGCACCTACACTGTGGACAACCCGGCCGTCGCCATCGACGTGTACCAGGCTTACCTGCAGTTCAAGTGGCCCGGCACCGACGTTGAGTTCAGCATCGGCATGCAGGACTGGGGTCTGCCCATCTCCTCCGAAGCCCTGATGAACGGCAACCCCGTGTTCGGTGGTTCGCGCTCCGCCGCCGCCATCGTCACCATCCCCGTGGCCGAGCAGTTCAAGATCATCGCCGGCTACACCCGTCTGCTGGACACCAACCGCGACATGGACCCCACCACCACCCAGGTGCCTGACGAGTTCGACGCCTTCGTGCTGGCCCTGCCCATCACCCTGGACGGCTTCAAGGCCACTCCCTGGGGCATGATGGCCGTCGCTGGCCGCAACGCCAACTACGCCACCGGCGCTGGCAACGCGGGCGCCACCCTGGCCTCCAACCTGTTCTCCGCCGGCACCGCCCTTGCCCCCGCCGGCCTGTCCAATGCCCAGAACGTGTTCTGGTGGGTTGGCGGCTCCTTCGCCGTCACCGCGCTGGATCCCTTCAAGTTCTACGCCGACGTGATCTACGGCACCGGCAACAACAGCGATCGCGGCAAGAGCAAGCGCGGCGGTTTCTGGTTCGACGTGGCCGCCGAGTACACCGGCCTGGACATCCTCACCCCCCAGCTGACCTTCTGGTGGTCCACTGGTGAAGACAGCTCCACCCGCAACGGCTCCGAGCGTATGCCCACCGTCATGGGGTACTGGGGTCCCTCGACCTCCTTCCTCTTCGACTCCTCGCAGGCTTACACCCGCGGCTACATGGGCGTGAACCCCGTCGGCTCCTGGGGCCTCGTGTTCTCCCTGAACAAGATCTCCTTCATCCAGGACCTGACCCATCGCCTGACCTTCACCTACGCTCGCGGCACCAACTCCTCCGTTGCTCTGCGCAACGCCCGCGCCCTCTGGGGTAACGGCAACTACGTGCAGATGGGCCGCGACCTGACCCAGAACGAATACGTGGTCGCCATCAACTTCGACCACCAGTACAACATCTACGAAAACCTGGCCGCCATCGTGGAAGCCGGTTGGTCCCACGGTGACTTCGAGAACTCCGTTTGGACCCGCCGCGTTGCCAACATGGCCAAGAACGGCGACGCCTTCAAGGTTGCCTTCGGCCTGCAGTACCGCTTCTAAAAAGGGCCAGCCGGACACGCCATACGGCCGGGACGAAAGTCCCGGCCGTTTTCTTTTGCACTCACCCCTACGCCGCAGCTACGCGAACACGGTCTGCACGCTGAGCCCTGTGCGCAGTTGGTGACGAAGAAGGGCCTCCGGCGGTCTAAGGGTACATCCTCCCGTCTCCGACTGCGCCTCGCGAATGCGAGGGGCACGGCTCCGTGCAGCGACCGCTCAGACGATGACAGGGCCACTGGAGGGCGACGGGGCTTACCCTCTGCCCTCCCTCACTGCTTCTCGGTTTTCATGGAATCCGACATCGACGGGTCGTCTGCTCCGCACTTCGGCCGTCATATCAGCCAAAGCGGCAGGGTTCCGGCCTTGGGTCACGTGGCGTTTCTCGGCGAGCGGAATCAAGAGCCCTCAAGATATCCACAACAATTGCCTTGATCCTCTCCGCGTGCGGAGATGGTGTTCCCGGCGGGGGGCTGCTCCTGGCGAGCGTCCGTCTCCGGCGTACACGGTGAAACCCGCGAAGCAATTGCGGGGTCTGGGGGGGGATAATCCCCCCAGCGGGTGCAGGGCAGCGCCCTGCCGGGAGTGTGCAGAGAGGGCAGTGCCATCTTTGCCCGCCGGAGGCATCCCCGTCGAATACCCCATCATCCATGGACGCACCGGGCGACCACGCGAAACACCTGCAGGCAGGTGCGGGTGTCCCCTCCAACGCTTCAGCAGCTCGCCGGACGCGCCCTGTAGCGTACTGTACGTCTAATTGGCCTTGAGGAGGCTTCCCAGCGTGACGAGCTTCACGCTCTTGTCGCGCCGGATGCTCCAGGTGGAAAGGGCGGCAATGGTCTCGGGGTAGGGGTGGCCGATGGCGATGGCGCGGCCTTTGGCTTTGGCCTCTTTCTCGGCCTGGGCCAGCTGGAGCAGCGCGGCCTGCTGCCCGCGTTCGGCGTCCAGGAAGACGTTGCGGGCCAGGAAGGGGACGTTCAGACGGCCGGCCTGGGCCTGCGCGGCGCTCTTGGAGGTGGTGAGGGAATCGAGGAAGAAGAGCTTCCTGTCCTTGAGGGCGGTCATGACGGCTGCCATGAGCACGGGATCTTCGGTGGCCTTGGAGCCGGTGTGGTTGCTGACGCCGGCGGCATGGGGGAGTTGCGCGAGGTGCGCGGCCAGGGTGGCGGCAACCTCGGGGACGCTCATGGAGGGCTTGAGGGTTCCGCGTTCTTCGCGGGGCTGGGTGGCGGCTTCCATGGGCTGGTGGAGGATGACCTCCATGCCGGCCTTGGCGGCCAGCTCGTCGGTCTCGGTGGTGGCGGGCAGGTTGGGGAGGATGGAGAAGGTGACGGGCAGGGCAAGGTCCAGCAGGTCGCGCGCGGGTTCCAGGCTTTGGCCCAGATCGTCGATGACGATGACGAGGCGGGGCTGCCCTGGGGTTGCTGGAGGTGCTGGCGCTGGGTCTGGCTGCTGCGCGACGGCGGCTGCCTTTTCGGTCTGCGTCGGCTTGGCGGGGGCGGGTTTGGAGGCCTCCTGCTTCGCCGGGAGCATGTAGAAGGCGTAGACGAAGAAAAGGATGATCAGCGAGGCGGCCACGCCCGCGATAAAAACAAGCGCGGCCGGGGTGCTGACCCGGCCGCGCTTGGGTTTCGCTGCGCGCCGCCGGTTCGTCTGGGTGGCGGGGCGTCTGGGGGGCACGTCAGTTTCCGGCCGAGGCCACCGGGGCGTACTTGAGGAGTTCCAGGGCCAGTTTGAGCTGGTTGTCGCGCTCCATGAGCTCCTTGATCTTGAGCTTGGGGTCGCCGCCTTCGGCGGACTTCTTCTTGCGCGAGAGGTTGTCCAGGTGTCTGGAGAGGTCGCGTTCGCGGACCTGATGGCCCTGCGCGAAGAGGTCCTTCTCCTTGTCGGGTTCCTGGAGGGGCACCTTGAAGTCGGGTTCGATGCCTTCGGCCTGGATGGAGCGGCCGCTGGGCGTGTAATAGAGCGCGGTGGTGAGCTTGACCCCGGAGCCGTCGGAGAGGGGGATGACGGTCTGGACGGAGCCCTTGCCGAAAGTCTTGTCGCCCACGAGCAGGGCGCGGCGGTTGTCCTGGAGGGCGCCGGCCACGATCTCGGAGGCCGAGGCCGAGCCCGCGTTGATGAGCACGGTGACGGGCACGGCGGGTTCGGCGCCGTCCTTTTTGGAGTCGAAGTCCTTGCGCTGTTCGTCGCGGCGTCCCTTGATGGTGACGATGCGGCCCTTGGTGAGGAAGAAGTCGGAGACGCTCACGGCCTGGTCGAGGAGCCCGCCGGGGTTGTTGCGCAGGTCGAGGATGAGGCCCAGGAGGGGGCGCTCCTTGGTGGCGTTCTTGACGGCTTCCTTGAGTTCGTTGGTGGTGTTCTCGTTGAAGCGGGTGATGCGCACGAGGAGGTAGCCGGGTTCGAGCTCCGTGGTCTTCACGGAGACGATGGGGATGGCTTCACGCACGATGCGCAGTTTTTCCGGCTTGTTGGAGCCCTTGTGCACCACGGTGAGGCTCACGGGCTTGCCCTTGGGGCCGCGGATGCGCTGCACGGCGTCCATGAGGGTCATGTCCTGGGTGGTCTGGCCTTCGATCTCCACAATCACGTCGCCCGCGCGCAGCCCGGCCTTGTCGGCGGGGGTGTCGTCGATGGGGGAGATGACGGTGATGCGGCCGTTCTCGACGCTGATCTCGATGCCGATGCCCGAGAACTCGCCGGAGGTGGAGACCTGCATCTCCTTGAAGTCTTCCTTGGTGAGGAAGGTGGAGTGCGGGTCCAGCTGCTGGAGCATGCCCACGATGGCCCCGTCGATGAGGTCCTTGCGGGTCACATCCTTGACGTAGTTGGTTTCCACCAAATCGAGCACCTGGCTGAAGCGCTTGAGGGGGCCGAAGCGGTCCTCCTGCTGTTGCTGCTGCTGCGCCAGGGCGAGGCCCGCGCAGCAGAGAATCGCGGCCAGGAGAAATGCGGTAAGGACCTTGTTCAGTCGGGACATGGACGAGCCTCCCGCGGCCGCCCGGTAGGGGGGTGGCCGCCAGCGTGGAAAAGCGCGGATTCCGGTCAGCGGATCAGCTGGCCGGAAACCATCGGCTGGGGTTAATGGGTTTCAACCCAAAACGCAATTCAAAAGACATGCCTGGGCCGCCGGAGGGAGCCTCGCCCGCCTGACCCAGCACGTCACCCTGGGCCACGTCCTGCCCGGGCTTCACGTCCACGGAGGCGAGACCCGTGTAGACGCTGCGGGTGTCGCGCCCGTGCTCGACCACGGCGACGCGCCCCAGCCCCTTGATCTCGCCCGCGAAGGCCACGCGCCCGGAGTGCACGGCGCGCACCTTCTCGCCCGCCGGGGTGGAGACGCCCACTCCCACGCGGGGCGGATTGGCCTCGGGGGCGAAGGTGGAGCTGACGCGCCCCTGCGCGGGCGAACTGACCAGGCCGTCCGGCGTGAAGGGATTCTCCCGCGCGCCCTGGGGGTCGAATTCGGCGAGGCTGGCCTGTTCGAGCACGCGTTCCAGCTGCTCGCGCGGGGCGAGCTTCTCGCGGCGCGGGGTGGCGAGTTCGCGCAGCAAAGCCAGACGCTCGGCCAGCAGGGTGTCCTTGGTCTTCTCGGCCTGGGCGGCCAGGGCCTGGGTCTCGGGGGCCAGACGGGCGATGCGCGTGAGGGTGGCGGCCAGCTCCACGTTGCGGTCCTTGAATTCGGCCATCTCGCGCCGGGCCTGCGCGTAGACCGCGCCCATCCAGGAGAGACCCCGGTCGGCCTCGTCCCAGGGGGCGACGGTGGCGTCCAGGATGCCCTTGAGGCGCACGTCCATCTGCCACAGCCCTGGGAGCATCCCGGTGATGCGCCGCCCCAGGGCCTCGATCACCTCCTCCATGGACTTGCGTTCGCGGTCCAGGCGTCGGGCCTCCTCGTCCAGGGCGGCCAGACGGGCCTTCTGGCTGGCCAGGCGCTGCTGGAGAAAGGAGATGTTGCCCCAGGTTTTCTCCACCTCGGCGGACTGGGCGCGCTCGGCGGGAGTGGGTTCCGGGGGCTGGGGCGGGCGGGCCCGGGCGGGGGCCGACAGCGCCAGGGCCAGGATCAGCGCATGAAGGAGAGGGGACAGACGTCGCACCGGGGGGACCGTGCCTTGCAGTAAAGGTTGCCCACGCGCACCAGCTGGGCGTGGAAGTCGTTGAAGAGGGCCGTGTCGGGGTCGAGCACGTCCATGAAGTAGTCGCGCAGCTCGTGGTAGTCGATGTCCTCGGGGACGAGCCCGTGGCGCGAGAGGATGCGCCGGGTGTAGGCGTCCACCACGAAGCTCGGCATGCCCAGGGCGTAGCACAGGATGCAGTCGGCCGTCTCCGGCCCAACGCCCTTGACTTCCAGGAGTTCCCCGCGCACGGCGTCCATGGGACGGGCGGCCAGGGCGTCGAAGTCGAAGCCGCAGGCTGCGTCGAGGTATTCCAGGAGGTTGGCGAGCCTGCGCGTCTTCACCCGGAAATGGCCGGCGGGACGGATGAGCGCCTCCACGCGTGCCGGGTCCAGGGAACGCAGCACGCGGGGGGCGAGGGCCCCGGCTGCGTCCAGGTTTTCGATGGCCTTTTCCACGCCCTTCCAGGAGGTGTTCTGGGTGAGCACCGCCCCCACGCACACCTCGAAAGGCGTGCGCGCGGGCCACCAAGCCCGGTGGCCGTGGGCGGCGAGCAGGGCGTCGTAGCAGGCGTGAAGGGTCTCCCGGCGGGACATGCCCCTCTTCTAGCCAGGGCGCGCCCGGCGGGCAAGGCCCCCGCGTTGCAAATTCGGAGGCCTCGTGTATGAACGTTCCAAGACACCCCTTTTCAAGGAGACCCAGCTATGACACGTACCTTCCCGGCCGCACTGGCCCTCGTGCTGACTCTGGCCCTCCCCGCCCTGGCCCAGGACCCCGGCAAGACCGTCCTGGAGGCCTGCGGCAAGTGCCACAGCGTCAAGAAGGTGTGCGCCGCGCTCGGCGGCAAGGACAAGGCCGCCTGGCTGGCCACCGTGGAACGCATGGCCTCCAAGGGCGCGCAGGTGGCCCAGGACCAGCGCCCCGCCCTGGCCGAGTGGCTGGCCGCCCAGTCCGCCGGGGCCAAGCCGGTGTGCGAGTAGCCGTGGAGTTCGTGGCCCTCTACGTCACGGCGGGGAGCCGCGAAGAGGCCCTGCGCATCGCGCGCGCCCTGGTGGAGGAGCGCCTGGCGGCCTGCGCCAACGTCCTGGACGGCGTGCGCTCCCTCTACTGGTGGGAGGGCAAGGTGCAGGACGAACCCGAGGCCCTTTTCGTGGCCAAGACCCGGGCGGAACTGGCCCAGCGCGCGGTGGAGCGGGTCCGGGAGCTGCACTCCTACGAGGTCCCCTGCGTCGTGGCCCTGCCGGTGGCGGCCGGCAACCCCGCTTTCCTGGACTGGATCGCCGCCGAGACCGGTCCGCAACCTCCCAAGGAGCCTTGATGCGCATCCTCGTCTTCGGGTCGCTGGCCTACGACCGGATCATGTCCTTCCCCGGCCGCTTCTCCGACCACATCCTGCCCGACAAGCTGCACGTGCTCTCGGTGTGCTTCGTGCTGGAGGGCCTGCAGGAGAAGTTCGGCGGCACGGCCGGCAACATCGCCTACTCCCTGAGCCTTCTGGGCGACAGCCCCACCATCGTCTCCTCGGTGGGCAAGGACTTCGAGCCCTACGCCGCCTGGCTGGCCAAGCACGGCCTGACCATGCAGGGCATCAGGCGCGTGCCCGACGACTTCACCGCCGGGGCCTACATCACCACCGACCAGGCCGACAACCAGATCACCGCCTTCAACCCAGGGGCCATGCGCACCCCGGCGGGCTTCGCCCCCGACGGGCTCGACCCCGCCCGGACCCTGGGCATCGTGGCCCCCGGCTGCCTCTCGGACATGAAGCACTACAGCGCACGGTTCAAGGAACTGGGCATCCCCTTCTTCTTCGACCCCGGCCAGAACATCACGGCCTTCTCCGGCGAAGAGCTCCAGGAGATGCTCACCGGCGCGGACTACCTGATCACCAACGACTACGAGCTGGAGCTGATCCTCAAGGCCACCGGACTCGGCAAGGAGATGCTCCTGCACCGGGTGGGCACGCTCATCACCACCCTGGGCGAGAAGGGCTGCCTGATCAACGAGAAGGGCCAGGAGACGGCCGTCCCGGCCGCGCGGGTGGCCAAGGTGGCCGACCCCACCGGCGCGGGCGACTCCTTCCGCGCGGGCCTGATGCGCGGAATCGCCCAGGGCAGGCCCCTGCCCGTGGCCGCCCGCATGGGCGCGGTGTGCGCGGCCTACTGCGTGGAGCAGCACGGCACCCAGGAGCACGCCTTCACCCAGGAAGCGTTCTGGGCGCGCTACGAAGAGAACTTCGGCAAGCCCGAATAAGCCAGCCCGGGCCGCGCGGCGTGCGTCGCGCGGCCCGCCCCACCGGCGCGGCACGGAGGCCACCCATGCGGACCGGCACCGAGGAGAAGACCCCCCTGCGCATGAGTTCGGCGGGCATCCAGGCCTACCTGCGCCAGGTGTTCGGCGAGGACGCCCGCGTCACCTGGCTGGGCGAGATCGGCCAGCCGGGCGCGCAGGGCATGAAGGATTTCGGCTACGGCAAGCCCCTGCGCATCGAGTTCACCGCCGCCGGGAAGCGGCGCGCCGCCGTGCTCTCGGTGATGCGCGGCGACAAATACGGCCACCAGTACTACTGGGACCGCGCCGCCATCCTCATGTTCCAGCACGAGACCGCCGCGCGCCTGCCGCGCCACGTCCGGTCCCTGGGCCTGGGCTACTTCGACGCCCAGGACCGCATGCACGCCGTCTCCCAGCCCAAGGAGTTCTTCCTCCTCACGGAGTTCGTGGAAGGCCGCGACTACTACCTGGACCTGGAGCGCGTAGGCCGCGAGGGCGCGCGCGAGGCCGACCTGGAGATGGCCCGGAGCTTCGCCGCCTGGCTGGCAGAAATCCACGCCGAAAAGGCCTCCGACGCGGACCTCTACCTGCGCCGCGTGCGCAACCTCCTCGGCGCCTCGGAGTGCATCATGGGGCTGGTGGACGCCTACCCGCACCCCTGGCCCCTCTTCCCGCCCGAACGCTTCCAGGCCCTGGAGCGCCGCGTGGTGGACTGGCGCTGGAAGCTCAGGCGCTACGTCCATCGCCTGAGCGTTGTGCACGGCGATTTCCACCCCTGGAACGTGCTGGTGCGCGGCGCGGGCGGCGCGCCGGACTTCTCCGTGCTGGACCGCAGCCGGGGCGAATTCGGGGAACCCGCCGACGACGTGGCCACCATGAGCCTCAACTTCGTGCTCTTCGGTCTCAGCAACCAGACCGGCGCGCCGCGCCTGGAGGGCGACTTCGAGCGCCTGCACGCCGCCTTCTGGGAGACCTACCTGGAGCGCACCGGCGACGAGGAAATCCTGGAGGTGATCGCCCCCTTCTACGTGTTCCGGGGCCTGGTGATCGCCTCGCCCCAGTGGTATCCTCGGCACCCCGAACCCGTGCGCGCGGGGCTCCTTCACTTCATGGAGCGCGTGCTCGAAGACGAGCGCTTCGACTGGCGCGGCGTAAACAAGTATCTGTCATGAAAAACAAAACGGAGACGGCTCGCGAGGATGTGCCCCAGCGCGAGGACCGAAGGCCCCAGGGGCCTCTTACCGCCCGGTCCGGGACGGCCCTCTGGTTCACGGGGCTGCCGGGCTCGGGCAAGTCCACCCTGGCCCTGGCCGTGCGCGAGGCCCTGGCCGCGCGCGGCGTGGAGGCGGAACTCCTCCAGATGGACGTCCGGCGAAAGGTCTACACGCCCCGGCTCACGTATACCGACGAGGAACGCGAGCTGGCCTACGCCCTCTTCGTGGAGGAGGCTGCGGAGCTTGCCGCCCGGGGCGCGCTGGTGCTCCTGGACGCCAGCGGCCCGAAACTGGCCATGCGCCGCGCGGCGCGCGAGCGCATCGGGCGCTTCGCCGAGGTGCACCTGCGCTGCCGCCCGGCCACGGCCATGGCCCGGGAGGCCGCGCGGCCGGAAGGGCGCGTGATGGCCGGACTCTACGCCAAGGCCATGGCGCGCAAGGTGACGGGCAGGGACTTCCCAGGCCTGGGCCAGGTGATCGGGGTGGACGTGCCCTTCGAGGAGGACCCCGGCGCAGAACTGGTGCTGGAGGCCGACCGGGCCGACGTTGCGGCCCTGCGCGACAAGGTGCTCGAGCGTTTCGAGGGGTGGTGGCCCGACCCCGTCCACCGCCGATAGAATCGCTCTCCGCAAGCCTCGCGAGGCTTTTCACCCGCACTTCTTCCTGGTATGGAGCGCCGTCTCGCGTTACGATGGCGTGACGATTCCGCGACGGCCCCGAGGCCGTCGGCTCGCATCGGCAACGCGAAGCCCCCGCACGGAGGCCCCCCGTGGAAAACCGCTCCTATTTCGCCCGTCTTTTGCTGGCGGCCCTGGCGCTCCTGACCGGGGCGGCCGTTTTCATCTTCTACCAGACCACCTACAAGGCCGACGCCGACCTCGTGCGCGAGTTCGAGGCCCGCGAGGCCAACACCCTGGACGTGGCCCTCTGGCTCGTGAGCCAGAAGGCCCCCTACGCCGGGGTGGAGCAGTTCCGCGCCTACGCCGCCGAAGTGTCGCGCCGCCTGGGCGTGCGCGTCACCTACGTGGCCGGGGGCAAGGTGCTGGCCGAATCCGGGCTCTCGGCCTCCGAGGCCGAGAAGATGGAGGACCACTCCACCCGTCCCGAGATCGTGCAGGCCCTGGCCGAGGGCTTCGGCAAGGCCACGCGCTACAGCTCCACGCTCCAGACCCGGATGCTCTACATGGCCCGGCGCTGCGATGGCCTGGCCGGGCTGCCCCCCGGGGTGTTGCGCATCGCCGCGCCCTACTCCTCGGTGGAGAGCCTGCTCTCCGAGGCGCGGGGCCGCTTCCTGGCCGTTGTGGCCGCCATGGCCCTGTGCGCGGCGGGCCTGGCCCTCTTCGTGGTGCGCAGCACCCAGGGCAAGCTGCGCGAGTTCAGCCAGGTGGTGGACGAACTGGGCCGCGAGGCCGACGCCCCCGACGGCAAAATCCGCGTCTGCCCCGGCTCGGAGTTCAAGCCCCTGGTGGATTCCATCAACACCCTGGCCAAGCGCGCCCGCAGGCAGGGCCGCAGCCTCCACGACACCCAGGCCCAGTACGAGGCCGTGCTGGCCAAAATGACCGACGGCGTGGCCGTGCTGGACCAGAACGGCATGATCCTGGCCCACAACCGGGGCCTGGGCGCGCTGCTGGGCCGCCCCGAGGCCGATCTCTCGGGACGCCACGTGCTGGAGGCGGGCCTGGGCCTGGACGTGCACGAGGCCGCGCGCGAGGAGCTGGCCAAGGCATCGCCCTCTGCGCGTCGCCTCCTGGCCGACCTGGGCGGCGGCCACTTCGCCGACGCCGACCTGGCGCCCTACTCCACGGCCAAGGGGCAGCGCCGCCTGATCCTGGTGCTGCACGACGTTTCCTCGATGAAGAACGCCGAGCGCATCCTGCGGGAGTTCGTCATCGACGCCTCGCACCAGCTGCGCACGCCCCTCACCAGCATCCAGGGCTACGCGGCCACGCTCATCGACTCACCTCCGGAAGATCCGGAACAGGGCCGGGCCATGCTCGGCACCATCCTCAAGCGCAGCAAGGACATGGGCGCGGTGGTCACCCAGCTGCTGGACCGCGCCTCGCCCCAGGCCGAAGCGCTCCACGACGCCCCCAAAACCCACTAACCAAACCACGGAGACTCCATGGGTTTCACCCTCTTCCCCAAGGAAGTCAAATTCTTCACGCTCTTCAAGGAGCAGAACCGCAAGCTCATCAAGGTGGCCGGCATCCTCGACGACATCTTCCACGACTTCGAGGACGTGGAAGACCGCTGCACGCGCATCAACATCATCGAGGCCGAGGCCAACACCATCTCGCGCAACATCGCGCTGGAACTCTCCTCCACGTTCATCACGCCCATCGACCGCGAGGACATCCACCAGATCAACATCACGCAGGAGGCCCTGATCAACATCATCAAGGCCGCCGCGCTGCGCATCGGCTTCCTGGGCTGCGGCGAGGTGCTCTACCCCTCGAGGCGCATCGTGCATTCGCTCAAGATCATGGTGGAGGAGGCCGGGCAGGTGCTCGACAAGCTCTCCAAGGGCAAGCAGGCCCACGAACACATCGAGGTGATCAAAAACCACAAGTACGAGTGCGAGATGCTCATGATGGTGGGCCTGGGCGAGCTCTACGAGCAGCCGCCGCACCTGGACGGCGAGATGGCCACCGTGCTGCACATCATCAAGTGGAACCACGTCTACGGGCGTATCGAGCAGGCCGTGGAGCGGGCCGAACGCTTGAGCGACGTGCTCGAAGGGGTGCTCCTCAAACATGCATGAGTTCTCCCTCCTCCTGGCCTTCATCGTGCTGGTGGCCCTGGTTTTCGACTTCACCAACGGCGCGCACGACTCGGCCAACGCCATCGCCACGGTGGTGTCCACCAAGGTGCTTTCGCCGCGCACGGCCGTGCTCATGGCCGCCGCGCTCAACCTCCTGGGGGCCTTCCTGGGCACCGAGGTGGCCCAGACCGTGGGCTCGGGCATCGTGAACCCGGCCATGGTCACGGGGTGCCGCATCCTGGTGCTCTCGGCCCTGTTCGGGGCCATCTTCTGGAACCTGCTCACGTGGTGGCTGGGCATCCCCTCGTCGTCGTCCCACGCGCTCATCGGCGGGCTCATGGGCGCGGCGGTGGCCTACGGCGGCTGGGACGCCCCCAGCTACGCCTCCATCCTGAAGAAGGTGGTGCTGCCGCTGGTGCTCTCGCCCCTGGCGGGCTTCGCCTGCGGCTACCTGATCATGGTGGCCCTCACCTGGATGTTCGTGAAGGCCCACCCGCACACGGTGAACACGGCCTTCAAGAAGCTGCAGATCCTCTCCTCGGCCTTCATGGCCACCAGCCACGGGCTCAACGACGCCCAGAAGACCATGGGCATCATCACCCTGGCCCTGGTGATCTTCGGGGTGCAGGAGGGCGTGGCCATCCCCTTCTGGGTGAAGCTCAGCTGCGCCCTGGCCATGGGCCTGGGCACGGCCATGGGCGGCTGGAAGATCGTGAAGACCATGGGGCACAAGATCTTCAAGCTGGAGCCCGTGCACGGCTTCGCCGCCGAAACGGCCGCCTCGGCCGTGATCCTGGGGGCCTCGGCCATGGGCGCGCCCATTTCCACCACCCACACCATCTCCACCGCGGTGATCGGCGTGGGGGCCTCCAAGCGTTTCTCGGCCGTGCGCTGGGGCGTGGCCGGAAACCTCGTGGTGGCCTGGGTGCTCACCATCCCGGCCTCCGGGCTGGTGGCGGCCCTGTGCTTCGTGCTGCTGGACCTGCTGGGGATCGGCTAGCCGGGCCGGGCGCAGGAGCGCTCCCGGGCCGCACACCGGAAACGTCGACTCCTGCAGCCGGTTCAAAAAACTCGCTGGCAAGGCGCAGGAAAAAGCCAAGCCCGACGCGTATTCTTCATACGCGAGGGTTTGGCTTTTTGCTGCAACGCGGCCAGCGAGGATTTTTCAACCGGCTGCTAGCGGGCGATCATGGCGCGCAGGATGTCCGCCGAGCCCTCGGCGTTGTGGCTCATATCGCCCAGGTGTTCCACGAGTTTCTCGAACACGTGCACGTCGCGGAAGTCGGCGTCGGCCTCGTAGGCCCCGCGCAGCGCGGCGCGGGCCAGCTTGGCCGTCTTGTGGTGCTGCAGGCGCACCTGGTGGTGGCGGTCCTTCACGGCGGAGCGGTCGGAGGTCCGGCCCTGGATCAGGTCCACGGTGTCCTGGAGCGCGGGGCCCAGCAGCTCGATGCTCCGGCAGGCCTCGCGGCCCAGCTCGCGGGCGCGGTCCAGGTGCTCCTTCGGCAGGTCCACGCGGCGCATGCCCAGCCAGCCCATGGCGTCCTGGGCCGAGTCCAGGATGTTGTCCTGGCTGCGCGTGTAGTTGAGGAAGAGCACCTTGTCGACTTCCATGAAGAAGTCCCTGGGCAGGTGGTTGCGGATGCGCCGCTTGATCTTGTCGGCCTGGCCCTCCAGGGCGTCGATCTGGGAGCACAGGGTCTGGAAGGCCACGCCGTGCCCCTGCTCGGCGTATTCCTTGAGGGCGGCCTCCACCACGAGCACGGCCTTGGCCACGGGGGCGTAGTGTTCGAGCAGGCCGGGCAGGCAGCTTTTGCCGGTGACGCGCACCATGAGCCGGGAGAGGAACATGCGGGCCTCGCAGTTTCGTCGAATTGTTACGAAACTGTTCCGTAAGGAAATCGCGGCCGGAAGACAAGCCGCCCGGACTCCTGCGGCGGGTTGACGCCTGGGCGGTCTTTACCGCGTGGCCCGCGTGGTTTACCATCCCAGGATGAAGTTTCACGTCATCACCTTCGGCTGCCAGATGAACGTGGCCGATTCCGGCTGGCTTGGCCGGTCGCTCACGGCCATGGGCTGGGAGGAGGTTCCCGAGGACGAGGCCCGGGTGTTCGTGGTGAACACCTGCTCGGTGCGCGAGAAGCCCGAACTCAAGCTCTACAGCCAACTGGGCAGGCTGGCCGCCCACCTGGAGCGAGACCCCTCGGTGTTCTGCGCCGTGGGCGGCTGCGTGGCCCAGCAGGTGGGCACGTCCCTGTGGAACCGTTTCCCCTTCGTGCGCCTGGTCTTCGGCACCGACGGCATCCCCCAGGCCCCCCAGGCCCTGGCCCGGCTGGCCGAGAATCCCAGGCTTCGGCTCTCGCTCCTGGATTTCTCCGACTCCTACACCGAACGCGACCCGGCTCTGCCGGAGACGGCCCCCAGGCCCTCGGCCTTCGTGACCATCATGCAGGGCTGCGACAACTACTGCGCCTACTGCATCGTGCCCTACGTGCGCGGCCGCCAGAAGTCGCGCGCCTTCGAGGGCATTCTGGAGGAATGCCGCGCCCTGGCGCGCTCGGGAGTGCTGGAGATCACGCTCCTGGGCCAGAACGTCAACAGCTACGGCAAGGACCTGGAGCCCGGCGCGCCCGGCTTCCCGGAGCTTTTGCGCGCCGTGGCGTCCATCGAGGGGATCAGGCGTCTGCGCTTCACCACCTCCCACCCCAAGGACCTGGATCCCGGAGTCATCGCCGCCTTCGGGGAGCTGCCCCAGCTGTGCCCCAGCCTGCACCTGCCCGCCCAGTCGGGCTCCGACGCGGTGCTTGGGCGCATGGGGCGGCGCTACACCTCGGCCGAGTACATGGCCAAGGTGGAGGCCCTGCGCGCCGCGCGCCCGGACATCCTGCTCACCACCGACCTCATCGTGGGCTTCCCCGGCGAGACCGAGGAGGACTTCCAGGCCACCCTGGAGCTGATCCGCCGCGCCGGGTTCGAGTGCTCCTTCTCTTTCATGTACTGCGACCGCCCCGGCGTGGCCGCAGCCAGGATGGAGCCCAAGCTCTCCGACACCGAGAAGGCGCGACGCCTTGCCGTGCTTCAGGCCTTGCAAAATGAACAGCAGGAGGCCATGCTGGCCCGGTTGACCGGCAGCGTGGCCCAGGTGCTCGTGGAGGGGCCCGGCGAACGCAGGGCCACGGGCGAGCCCGCCTGGCGCGGACGCGACGCCTCCGGGCGCGTGGTGAACTTTTTCGCCCCCGACGGGGAACGGCTGGTGGGGAGCATCGCGCCCGTGCGCATCACCCAGTCCAAGAAGCATTCCCTTTGGGGGGAGGCGATCCCATGATGGAAATGAAAGTCTTCGGCCTGGCCCTGGACGAGGACACCCAGGCCCCCGTGCTCATCCTCAAGGACCCGGCCGACACCACCACCGTGCCCATCTGGATCGGGGCCATGGAGGCCATGGCCATCTCGCTCACGCTCAACGACGTGAAGCTCCCCCGGCCCATGACCCACGACCTGCTCCTGGCCGCCATCCACCTGATGGGCGGCTCGGTGCGCGCCGTGTCCGTCACGGAGCTGCGCGACGGAACCTTCTACGCCATCATCACCGTGGACCAGGGCGGCAAGACCCTGGAGATCGACGCCCGGCCCTCCGACGCCGTGGCCCTGGCCCTGCGCGCCGGCTGCCCCATCCTGGTGGACCCCGGCGTGGTGGAGGCGCTGTTGTCCTCCAAGCCCCAGCCAGGCATCGACACCGGCGGCGAGGACAAATGGACCGCCGTGCTCGAAGGGTTCAACCCCGACGAAACAAAATACAAAATGTGACAACCCCATGATCGACCTGCACACCCACACCACCTTCTCCGACGGCGCGCTCATCCCCGCCGAACTCGCGCGACGCGCCGCCCAGGCCGGGTACCGCGCCATCTGCATCACCGACCACGCCGACCCCTCCAACATGCGCCTGATCCTCGAGAACATGCGCCGCTTCGTCCAGGAGACCGGCCCCTTCCTGGACATCGACGTGCTCGTGGGCGTGGAGCTCACCCACTGCCCGCCCCCGCTCATCCCCGGGCTCATCGCCCAGGCGAGGGACCTGGGGGCCATGGTCGTGGTGGTGCACGGCGAGACCATCGTGGAGCCCGTGGCCCGAGGCGCCAACCTGGCCGCCATCGAAGGCGGCGCGGACGTGCTGGCCCACCCGGGGCTGCTCACCGAGACAGACGCCCGCCTCGCCGCCGAAAAGGGCGTGCACCTGGAGATAACCACCCGCAAAGGCCACAGCCTCACCAACGGCCACGTGGCCGCCCTGGCCCGCCGCTTCGGCGCGCCCCTGGTGATCGACAACGACGCCCACGCCCCCGGAGACCTCGTTTCCCAGGACATGCGCCGCAGGATCGCCCTGGGCGCGGGCCTCACCCCCGAGGAACTGGAGGCCGCCGAGGAGAACGCCCGGCGCATCGTCTCGCGCGTGCTTCTCCGGGGGGTCTCCGGCAAGGCCCAAGCCCATCCGTGAGCCTGCGCCCGGCCATCCGGCTCTGCCTCCTCCTGCTGCTGGCGGCCGCGCCCGCCCTAGCCGGGCCGCGGGAAGACCTGGAGCTGCTGCGCCGCGGCTACCCCGACGCCGTGCGCTCCGTGGAGCAAGACGGCCTCGTGCTCTCCGACGGCGTGCGCCTGCCCTACGACGACGGACGCGCCAAGGACGCCGAGCAGGCCCTGGACGCCCCCGACCTGGAAGACATGCTCGCCCAGCCCTACCCCCTGGAGCGCGTCACGGCCGAACCCGCCCCGGGCATCCATCCGGGACGCCGCCGCGTCACGGCCCTCTTCAAGGCCGCCTACGGCCATACCGCCCAGGAGGTGAAGGCCGCCCTCGTGCCCGTGACCTTCCTGGGCCACCGAGTGCTCTTCAACGGCCGCAACGGGGCCGCCCAGGCCCTGGAACGCGTGGACCGCGACCTCTCGGCCTGGCTGGCCGCCCATCCCGAGGCCCGGGGACGCCTGCTGCCCCTCTCGGGGACCTTCGCCTGGCGGCCCATCGCCGGAACCGAACGGCTCTCCATGCACTCCTTCGGGGCCGCCATCGACCTGAACTCCAAGGTCAATGGCTACTGGCGCTGGTCCGGCAGGGGCGACCCCCTGGCCCAGCGCACGGCCTTCCCCGCCGAGGCCGTGGAAATCTTCGAGCGCCACGGCTTTGTCTGGGGCGGCAAGTGGGCCGAGTACGACATCATGCACTTCGAGTACCGCCCGGAACTCATCACCAAGGCCAGGGAAGCCCGGTGAGCCCGGCCTCCCCGGACGATCCTCCGCCGGCCGCCCCCGAAGCCGTACCCGGGGAAGCGCCCTCCCCCGCGACCACGCCGCGCGGACGCTTCGCGCCCAGCCCCTCGGGGCGCATGCACCTGGGCAACGCCTGGACCGCCCTGCTGGCCTGGCTCTCGGCGCGCTCCAAGGGCGGGGCCGTGGTCCTGCGCATGGAAGACCTGGACCCGGAGCGCTCCAAGGAACACTTCGCCGCCCTCATCCTGGAGGACCTGGCCTGGCTGGGCCTGGACTGGGACGAAGGCCCCGGTAAGGGCGGCCCCTTCGGCCCCTACCGCCAGAGCGAACGCCGCGCCGTCTACCGGCAGCGCCTGGAGGCCCTCACGGCCCGGGGGCTCACCTATCCCTGCTTCTGCACCCGCGCGGAGCTGCGCGGCGTCACCCAGGCCCCACACGCGGGCGATGCCGAGCCTGTCTACGCGGGCACGTGCCTGCGCCTGACGGGGGCGCGCCGGGCGGCCAAGCGCGAGCTGGGCCGGGGGGCCGCCCTGCGCCTGCGCGCCGGAGAGGCGCGCATCGCCTTCGAGGATCTGGTGTTGGGCCCCCAGATGCAGGACCTTGCGGCGCAGTGCGGAGACTTCGTGGTGCGCCGCTCCGACGGGGTGCACGCCTACCAGCTGGCCGTGAGCGTGGACGACATGGACCACCGCGTCACCGAGGTGGTGCGCGGGGCGGACCTTCTGGACTCCACGGGCCGCCAGATTCTCCTGCACGGGCTCCTGGGCGGCACGCCCCCGGCCTACGCCCATGTGCCCCTGCTGGTGGACCCCGACGGACGCAGGCTCTCCAAGCGCCGGGGCGACACGGACCTGGGCGAGTTGCGCGCCAGGGGCGTCCCCCCCGAGACGGTGACGGGCTGGCTGGCCTGGCGCGCCGGGCTCCTGGACCGGCCGCGCAAGGCCTCCCCCCGGGAGCTGGCCGACGGCTTCAGCTTCCGCCCCCTGCCGACCGGCCCGGTGGTGGTCCCCGAAAACTGGATGGAGGACATGACATGACCCGATCCCCCCTCGCCCGGGGCCTCCGGCTCGCGGCGCTGTGCCTGTTCACGGCGGCCCTCGTCCCGCTTGCGGCCCATCCGTCCTCGGGAAGCGCCGCCTGGGCGGCCGGGCAGCCTGACGCCAAGGCCGCCAAGTCGGCCAGGCAGGAGCCCTCCGACAAGGCCGCGAAGCCCAGGAAGAAGCCCGCGCCCTCCAAGACCGAAGGCCGCACGAAGGCCCCGGCGGCGGAGATGCCCGAGAAGGAGCTTATCGACGCGCCCCAGGCCAAGACTCCTGCTCCGGCAGTGGACCCGGCCCTGGAGAAAGGCGGCGCCCAGCATTGCTACCGTTTGCGCCCCCAGACCATCCGCGGCCGCTGCGAGCCCCAGAGCCTGCCCTACGCCCGCTGCCGCACCGGAGACATGAGCTGCCGGGGCAACGCGGAGCTCTCGCCCATCGGCTGGTACCGCTGCGCGGACCTGCACGGCCAGACGCGCCAGATCCCCTCGGCGGGGGCCGTGTTCATCCTCGACGACAACATCCGCCACCGCATGGCCACGGGGCACGTCTTCGTGGTGGAGAAGTTCCGCGAGCTGGGCCACGGCCGCTTCGAGCTGACGCTCTCGCACACCAACCACGACCGCCGCTGCTCCATCGAGACCAACGTGCTCGCCGAATACGACCAGCACGCGAAAAACCTCTCCATGTCCACCGGGGCCTGGAGCCGATGGGGAAAACGCCTGAAGACCCTGGGGTTCATCGTCAAGTAGGCAGCGGGGCCAAGTGCCGCTCGAAATAGTAGTGATACCTGCCATTTGACGCAGGCCGCGCGAGGCGTTATTCTTACCGAAAGGGGCGGCGCGTACGGCCGCCCGCCTGCCGGACCCGGCTTCCCGGCAGGGGCAACTCCGGTCATTCCGGGGGCGACCATGCTGTCCTGCAAGGCCCGCAACAAGCTGCTCACCAAGATCGTCGGCCTGCTGGTGCTGGTGTTTCTGCCTGCCATGGGTTCCATCGTCTATCTCAACATGGCCCTCCACGACCGTGGTCTCCAGGACGCCCGGGACAAGCTGGACCGCACGGTGCGCGGCTTCGAGATCTACCAGAACATGCTCGTCACCGAGATCCGGGAAATCCTGGAGGTGGTTTCGGTGCTGCCCGAGGTGCGCCAGGCCGACACGGGCCGCATCGAAGAGACCTTCCGACGCCTGCACCGCCGTGAAGGCTACCTGAGCAACATCTTCCTGACGGACCCTGAGGGCAGGGTGATCGCCTCGGGCGTGCCGGACCCCGCAGGCGTCAATGTGGAGGAGCGGCGCTATTTCCGGGCCGCCCGTGATAGCGGCGGCTTCAGCGCCGGGGAGTACGCCCTGGGGCGCATCACGGGCGTGCCCGTGCTGCACTTCGCGTTTCCCGTGCAGGACGACGCGGGGACCTTCGCCGGTGTGGCGGCCGTGGCCCTGAACCTCAACCAATACCGCGAGGTATTCCGCGACGTGGCCCTGCCAGATGGGGCCGCCGTGGGCGTGTACGACGCCAACGGCGTGCTGCTCCTGCGCTCTCCGGAGGCTAGCGAAGTCTACCAGGTGGGTTCGTCCATGCGGGGCGACTTCTACGCGCTGCTCAACCGGGGCGACCGGCGCGGGTGCTTCGAGCGCACGGGGTCCGACGGCGTGGAGAAGGTCTACTTCTACGCGCGCTTCACGCTGCCCGAGGAGCGCGAGCCCTACCTTTTCGTGCTGCTGGAGCTGCCGCGCGACACCTTCGCCGGCCCCGTGGACCGCGCCGCCCTGCTCATCTACGCCGTGACGGGCTTCTCCATCCTGCTGGGCCTGGCCGGGGGCTACGTGCTCTACAAGCGGGTGCTCGTGGACCGGCTGCACTCCCTGGGCGGGATGATGGAAAGCCTGGCCGCAGGCGACGCCTGCCTGCTGCCCGAGAACTTCGGCGACGACGAGATCGGCAGGCTGGGCAGCCGCTTCATGGACATGGCGCGCGAAGTCGCCGCCAAAGACGACCTGCTCCTGGCCAGCGCCAACACGGACGCCCTCACCGGGCTCTTCAACCGCCGCAAGTTCAACGCCGACCTGGAGCATCAGGTGAAGCTCGCCAGGCGCCACGAGCGCCCGCTCTCGCTGGTGCTTTTCGACATCGACCACTTCAAGGCCGTGAATGACCGCCTCGGCCACGTGGCGGGCGACGAGGTGCTCCATGCCGTGGCTCTGGCCGCGCGCGCCGCGCTGCGCTCCACGGATCTCGTCTACCGCGTGGGCGGGGAGGAGTTCGCGGTGCTCGCGCCGGAAACGCCCGGCGAAGCGGGCCTGGCCGTGGCGGAAAAGATCCGCCTGGCGGTGGAGGCCTGCCAGGTGGAGCACGGCGCGGAGAGGGTCCAGGTGACGGTGAGCGCCGGGACGGCGTGCCTCGGTGACAGCGCTGCGGACGCGCAGGAACTCTACCGCCAGGCCGACGACGCCCTCTACGCGGCCAAGCGCGCCGGCCGCAACCGCAGCGTCGCGGCGCACACGGACGGATTCTGCGGCGACGAACCGCCCGGGCGGGAGAAGGCGGCGTGACGGCCTTGCGCGCCGCCTTCCAGGCAGCCTTCGGGATCGACCTCAACATCGGCGGCGGTCGCGGCGCGTCCCGGGAGGACCCCATCCACGTGCTGGACGCCGCGGACGACGCGGCCGACGCCACGGAGATCGCCTGCCTGCGCCTGCTGGGACGCGGGCGCGGCGTCGTCTGGCGCATGCGGGAGGCGCGCACGGAGCGCCACGGGGACGCGCTCCTGGTGCGCCGCCCGATCCTGGCTTTCACGCTGGAACCCGAGCGCGTGGGACGAACCGAAGAGAGCTACCACTTCCTGCGGGTCAACGCCCCCTCGGCCCGCGCGCGGGACAACCGGGAGATGTGGCGCGACCCCCTGGCGGGCATGCCCTTCCCCTACGAGATCGGCTTCTACCACTACGACGGCCACGCGGACCGGACGCACCTGGCCCTGGAGCTGGGGTGCGCCGTGGAGTACTCCACGCCCGCGTCCCGGGCCACGGTGTCGGTCTACCCGGCCCGGGAGCCTCGCGGCCCCGGGGGCGAAACGCTTCTGGATGAGCTGGACCGCGCGCGGCGGGAAGTGCTGGACCTGCACGGCCCGGACGCCCTGGCGCGCGACTGGGGCGTTACCCAGACCGACCCGGTGGCGGCGAGCTTCTTCAGCCTTCGGGGCCGCGAAGCCCAGGCCTCGGGCATCGTGCTGGCCCGCGCCGGGGATCACTTCGTGAAGACGCGCATCGACTTCCCGGACGAGCCCCTGCTCCTGGACATGGCCAAGGACTTCATCAGCACGCTTTACGGGGGGCTCCCGGCCTGAACCGGCAGCCCCCCGTCGATGTTGTCCCTGAAGGCACGATGCGCAGGTTTGCGCCCAGCCGCCCGCCCCGGGCGCGCCGCCTCAGAACTTGGCGGCCACGGAGGCGTACACTGCGTTACCGGTCATGCGGTTCTCCGCGCCCACGTCGCAGAGCCATTTGGCGATGAAGCTCACGTCCTTGCCGCCGATGGAGGCCGTGTAGCTGAGGATCGGCCCCAGGCCCGCGCTGGAGGAATAGAACGCCCCGAGGCTCGCCCCCGGCCCCGAATCCGGCGTGGTCTGGGCCACCACGTAGCCCACCAGCCCGAAAGCCAGGCGCTGATCGTAGTGGTAGGCCGCCGTCCAGTCCAGGTGGAACTGGTTGCCGGAGGTGTAACGGGTGGCGGTGTTCCGCGAATTGATCATGTACCCGGCGTTGAAAGAGAACTCGTACCCCTTGGCGTTGAGCCACGTGAACGCCATGTTGGCGTCGAAGGTGTAGTAGTTCATGCCCAGGTTGGTGAGCACCTTCTTGTCGTAGTAGCCGGTGGGGAAGAACACGGTGGGCATGACCACCAGGTGGCACTCGCCGAAGTTCCAGGCCGCCAGGGGGGCCAGGAAGACGTCGGAGAGGCCGCCCCTGTCGCCGTCCCCGGTCTTGGAATACTGCCGCCGGTTGCGCTGGTCCTGGATGTTGAGGGAGCCCCCCACGTTGGTGTTTACGATGATGGGCACGCCGGCGGCCAGGCCGAGATAGCCGCCCATGGCTGGCACTTCCGCCACGTAGCTCAGCTTGAGGAGGTCGATGGAGGTGTAGGCGTTGACCTTGCTGTAGATCCTGCCGCCGTGGAATGTCTGGCTCATGCTCTGGGCCAGGTAGATGAAGTCGTTGCGGACGTAGAATCCCTCGGCGGGGATGAACCCCATGAGGAAGTCGCCGTAGGAGCCCTGGATGTAGTGGCTCGTGCCGCCCTCGGTGGCCAGCACGGGCGTCCGCGCGGACGCGAGCAGCCCCAGCGCCGCCGCCACGGCGAACGCCGCCCGGAGAAGCCTCGAAAATCCCTTGCGTGACCTGTTCATCTGTTTCGCATCCCCCTTGGTATTCTGGACTCGCGACACGCCGGGCCTCACGGCTGCATGGGCCTGGCCGAAGCGGACACTTCGGGATAGTCGGCCGGGGTGTCGATGGAGATGTTCATCACCGTCTTCGCGCCCGCGAGGGCCTTGGCCAGATCCACGTAGCGCCAGTTCTTGTTCTCGTAGGTGCGGTAGTAGTAGCGCTTGCGGGAGAGGTCCGCCACCACGGCCCAATCCGTGACTTCCAGCACGACGCCCGTGTCGGTCTTCTGGCGAACGGCCCCGATGGGGATGTCCACGTTGTTGATCACCGTCATGGCCAGGGCGATGCCCGCGTCCACGGTCTTGACCGGCACGGTGGACTGGGTGAGCGCCACCATGCGCACGAACCGGCTGGGGGAGGTGAAGTCGCCCGGCAGCCCGTGCAGGCCGGACCCCTGGCTGAAGGGGGTGACGTTCACGCCGCTGAAGGTCGCGCCCGCGGCGTTGTCGGGCGAGAGGTTCACGTAGTTGCTCAGGTTCTGGATCATCCAGTCGAAGTTGGGCGCGTTGGTCAGCACGCCGATGGGGTTGTCGTGCAGACGGAGCGCGCCGTCCACGTATTCGATCACGAGGCTCGCGCCCGTGGCGTCGTGCACGGTGAAGTGCAGGGGGGTGGCCCCGGTCTGGCCCATGGGGCCCTGGCAGACCCGCGCAGCGCCGATGCCCTTGCGGACCTCCTCCACGGTGGCGAAGGCCGAGAGGAGCCAGGTGTTGAGCTCGTACTGGGCCATGGTGGACGAGGCGCTGCCAGAGGAATACGGCTGGTATTTCACGTAGCCAGGAATGTAGAGGCTGCCGACCACCAGACCCTTCTCGTTCATGCCGTCGGAGACGACGGGCACGCCCTCGTAGTTCATACCGACGAAGCCGTACTTCACGGTCCAGCGCATGCCCTTCTGCGATCCGTCCGGGAGCGTTCCCTGGTATTTGAATCCCTTGGGCACCACGGAGACGCCGGACTTGAAGCTCGCGAACTCCATGGTGCGCGCGTAGACCACATCGTTCGCCTCCGTCTTCAGGCGGATGCTGGTGCAGGAGTAGGACGCGCCCTGCCACGCGAACACGGCGGCGACCAGGCAGCAGAACAGGAACAGGCCTCGCTTCATGATGGACTCCTTGTGCCGAAGGCGACGGTTCAGAACAATTTGGGAAGGATGGGCGTCACGGTGAACTTGAACGTCCATTCGTTGCCGGGGATGTTGCTGGGCCGGACCACGGAGTAGTCGGCCTCCACGCTGAACTTGACGGGCAGGCTGCCCAGCATGGTCATCTTGGAGACGCCAAGCCCCACCGGCACGGTCCAGCGGTCCTGGGCCTTGGGCTGCATCCAGTCCACCAGGATGTTGGGCGACATGCCCACCTGCCACGTGGGCGCGGGGGAGTACCAGATGAAGTACTGGGCCTTGGTCAGGCTCACGTCCTTGCGTTTGGCGTCGCCCGCGTAGGACCACCAGTGCTGCGGGAAGATGCCCACCACCCATTTGTCGTTCATGTAGAGGGCGGCCGCCGCCGGTCCGAGCTGCCACTTGCCGTTCCCCAGGTGTTTGTCGGTGGCCGTGGGGAAGATGGCCGTGGGGCCAGCGCCGAAGATGAATCCAGAGGACTTGGAACCGCCGGGGGTGAGCATGACCATCAGTTCAGCGTCGCCCAGGCCGCCCACGCTGTCCACGCGGTCGCGCCCGCCGGCATAGGGCGAGACGTAGAGCGGGATCACCGGACGGGCCACCAGCCGGAAGTCGTCGTTGGGCTCGAAGGTGAGCACCGGCTGGAAGTTCCAGTTGAACTGGAGCTGCGGGTCCCGGAAGGCGCGGACCTTGTCGCTCTGGAGGAGGTTGAAGTTGAACTGGTTGGCGATCATCCACAGATCGCCCACGGGGTTGGAGGCCTGCTGGTTCAGGGCCTGGAGGTCGCGCCCGCCTTCGGGGGCCTTGGACCGGTCCTGAGCGGAAACAGAGGCTGACAGGATGCAGAGGGAAAGCAGAACGGCTAGGAAGATGCCTTTGGCCATGGAAGCGACCAACCCTTTGTGTCTCGAACGATTCGTGCGCCCAGGGATTCCGGTTTGTTGCCCAGGTCCCGGTACCGTGCGCGCCTCACGAAGCCAACACGATGAAGCGCGTTGCGTTGGGCACTGCGGAAGCGGAAGCTCGTCCAGGCCATCGATTGCACGGCATCGAGACAATACGCCGCGTCCATGCAGTCATACTAAGCCCATCACTGGAAAGGGTAACCGGAAACGACAAAGGATGTCCAGCACGCCGCAGGATTGCTGCTAACTTGGGCTGGACGAGGCAGGGGGAATCCGGCGCAGCGGCCGCCCCCCGACACCCGGCGTTCACGCCAGAGCCTGAAAGCTTGGGCTAAGCGAGGAGGATTTATTATTCAAGCGTGTCTACGCCCTTGCGCCTGTATATCGGGAGACGTTGAACTACTTAGCCTAGAAACCGTGGCGAGTGACCGATCCAACCCGGGGCGTAGAGTTTGTTCAGTCTGAGTGGCCATGCAAACCATGGTTTTGGGCATCGTGTTGGCCGAGGGCGACGATTAAATCGTAATAAGCTACCCCAATTATCCCACCAAGCTGCTGCGGATTATCATGGGCGAAGGAGTCGCCCTATCAACACAAAAATCACATCACTTTATATCGATATCCACACGCACACCACCATATAACACGAAACATTTGACCGACTAACCAGAAATATTTATAAATACAAAAAACTGGAGTAAACTATGAGCCTATTGAGCAAACTTGCAAGCCAGACAAAGTCGGTAGGCCTACAACATCCAACGGATAAATTTGTATTCGGATCACCCGAAGCCGAAGCGGAAGCAACTCTAGAGTCAACCGTAAGGCTACTTGATGTATTCGAAGACTTTCTGGGGGTACTGCCCCTACTTAACACGGAAAGATTTATTATAATTGGACGCAAAGGCTCTGGGAAAAGTGCCATTGCTGAATACATTTGTGCAAAGGCTGACGACGACGCTGAGAGCTTTGCCTCATTTGTCAGACACGATCTGATCGGGCTATATCGTTCAGTTTTAGAAACAAAAGACAAACCAGCCTTCAGCCTATACCATCTATTCGAGTGGGTAATACTAATAACACTACTCGAATTCATATTCAACAACGAAGCACTGGCAGACGACAAAGAATACGGGGAACTCAAAAAATTCTACGAAAAAAACTCGGGATTCATTGACAAATTAGGCGCAGAAATCGTTAAAACATCAAAAAGCAGTACATTTGACATCGGAGTTGAATATCTAAAACGATTCATGACAGCAAAATACAAAACCCGAATGGACGTACAGGAGGCTCGTGCTCCATTCTACAAAATATTACCAAGCCTCAAGAAGGCAGTGCTTGACATTTTATCATCGGATATATCCCGCAGGCATGAAAACTCATACTATGTATTTTTTGACGACCTAGACATTAACTTTACCATCAACAGCGACATCGACAGAACGAGCTTAGCAGACTTACTCAGGGTAGTCAAAGACTACAACAATAATTTTTTCTCAAAAAACAATCTACAAGGGAAAATAGTAGTGCTACTAAGAGATGACATAATATACTCACTCAACACATCAGAGGCAGATATGTCGAAAATAATCCATTCATACGGAATCCACCTGCACTGGTATGACCGCGAAACGTTCTACAAAAACATTGGGGCACTACCAATAAAACGATTTATCGACAAAAGACTCTCCAATGCATTTTCGAAACTAAATATACATTGGGATGATGACGCATGGCTGTCTTTTGCGGGAGACAGCCCAACGGACTACGGGCTACTCAAAGACATTATTGACATAACATTCTGCCGACCGAGAGATATGATCTTGCTGTTTGACGGAGTTAAGAATTTAAAAACAAGTTTCCCCCTGCAACTACAGCACCTTAAAAAATTAATCGGTTGGTACTGCACAAAGCTAATGACCGAAACTAAGAACGAACTCGTTGCATTCTATTCCAGAGAACAAATCGAAGCCTTAATGAACACACTCAAAGAACTATCAAGAGGCCATGAAAAAGGTATCTTCACTCTTAGCGATTTTGAACTTACTGCTCGACGCTGTGGCTATTCTGGCGATACAAAACGTGCACTTGAACTACTATTTGGTTACTCTATGATTGGCAACATTGACAAAAAAACAGACAATAACACGCCGAATGTATACTATAAATACAGAGAGCCAAGCGACGCACCATACGGAATCAAGCTAGATATGGCCTTCTGCATACACAAATCCTTGCAACGCTATTTTTCTCGCGAATAATTCGATTCAACCGTCACACATCATCATTCGCTATACCGCGTCGGGTCCTTCACCCCCGCTTCCTCGAAGCCCTTCTTGCGCAGCAGGCAGGAGTCGCAGCGGCCGCAGGCCAGGCCCTGGGGGGTGGGGTCGTAGCAGCTGTGGGTGAGGCCGTAGTCCACGCCCAGCTTCATCCCTTCCTCGATGATGCGCGACTTGTGCCAGCGCATGAGCGGCGCGTGGACGCTGATCTTCAGGCGGCCCTCCACGGCCTCGCGCGTGGCCAGGTTGGCCATGGCCTCGAAGGCCGCCACGAACTCCGGGCGGCAGTCCGGGTAGCCCGAGTAGTCCAGGGCGTTCACCCCGATGAACAGGTCCGCCGAGGGCAGCACCTCGGCCCAGGCCAGGGCCAGCGAGAGGAACACCGTGTTGCGCGCGGGCACGTAGGTGACGGGGATGCCCTCGTCCATGTGGGAGACGTCGCGGTCCTTGGGCACGTCGATGTCCGCCGTGAGGGCCGAGCCTCCGATGGTCCCCAGGGGCACGTCCAGCACCAGGTGCCCGGCCGCGCCCAGGTGAGCGGCCACGCGCCGCGCGGCCTCCAGCTCCACCTCGTGGCGCTGGCCGTAGCGGAAGCTCAGGGCGTAGGCCCGGAAGCCCTGGGCCTTGGCGATGGCCAGGCAGGTGGAGGAGTCGAGCCCCCCGGAAAACAGGACGATGGCGTTCTTCACGGTGTCTCCTCGACGGTTCGTCTCTGCTCGGCGCGGCTGCGCCGCGCAGGAACCAAATTTTACCTATTATTCAGATTGTTAGCGACTTATTGCGCATCTCGCAACACGCCCAGCTCCGGCCTGACCCGTCGGGCGTGTCCGCGTGGTCCCTGGCCGGGGGACGCCGACGATCGTCTTCCGATCGGTCGGCGGCGTCCATCGGGCAGGGACCGCCGGGATGCGCCCGACGCGTCCCCCTCAGACCCCCCGGGCCTCGGGATGCCAGATCATCTTGTGCAGCTGCAGGCCCAACCTGGCCTCCAGCCTGTCCGCAAGCATCCAGGCGGCCAGTTCCGCCGGGTCCAGCCGCGCGAGCACCGGCGAGAACACCACGGGGCGCGCGCCGCGCGGCAACGCGCGCAACACCTCCACGGCGTAGTCGTAGTCCACGCGGTCGGCCAGCACGAACTTCAGTTCGTCGCGCGGGCGCGGGCGCTCCCAGTTGGAGCGGTCCATACGCCCGTGCATGCCGCTGGAGGGGCACTTCACGTCGATGATGGCCGCCACCCGATCGTCCAGCGACCGCACCGGCAGGCTTCCGTTGGTCTCCACCAGCACCTCGAAGCCGCGCTCCAGCAGGAGCGCGGCCAGGGCGGGCGTGCCAGGCTGGGTGAGGGGCTCGCCCCCGGTGATCTCCACCAGCCCGCAGCCGTGGGCGGCCACGGCCGCCACCACCTCGCCCGGCTCCATGATGCTCCCCGGCAACCATGAATAGGGCGTGTCGCACCACGCGCAACGCAGGTTGCAGCCCGAAAGGCGCACGAACACGCAGGGACGTCCGGCGTGGGTGGACTCGCCCTGGATGGAATGAAAGATCTCGCAGACTTCGAGGGACATGGCGCACCCCATTTGACGATCAGGGGCCGAAAGCCTAATCCAGAACCCCGGCGGCGTCAAAACCCGCCGCACCCAGCCATAGGAGCAGCATCCATGATCATCGAGAAAGACGACACTTCCGGCCTCACCCACCTGGGCAAGGCGGGCACAGAATACCCCGACCGCGTGAACCCCGGGCTCCTGGAAACCTTCCCCAACCGCTTTCCCGAGCGCGACTACCTTGTCACCTTCGTCACCGAGGAGTTCACAAGCCTCTGCCCCATGACCGGCCAGCCGGACTTCGGCACCGTCACCATCGCCTACGTGCCGGGCAAGCGCTGCGTGGAGTCCAAGTCGCTCAAGCTCTACCTCTTCAGCTACCGCAGCGAGCCCTCCTTCATGGAGACCCTCACCAACCGCATCCTCGACGACCTGGTGGAGGCCCTGCGCCCCCGGCGCATGACCGTCACCGGCAATTTCCGCCCGCGCGGCGGCATCGGCATCGTGGTGGAGGCCAGCCACATCGGGTAGGACGCACCACGCTCCCTCAGGGGCTCCGACCAAGAACTCCCGCCATGACGGCCGGACGCTTTCGTCCGGCCGTATGCGTTGGCTTCGCGCACGGGAAGCCATTCAGCATGCCGCATATTCGAATGGACCGCCCTGCCGATCCATGCCAAACTCCGCGAGCCAAACAATCGACTGAGCGCATCATAATCGTTCCAACGCAGGAGTCATTATGAGCAGCAAATTCGACATAACGAAACTTCTTGGACAGTCCCCCGCCCTTCTTGCCTGCTGTTTGCTGACCTATCTGGGCGTCCAGTGGTTGCGCGACGACTGGGATCCTACATCCTCGGTGATCAGCGCTTCCGTGCTGCTCGGCGGTTTGCTGCACTTAGCGATCCGTTTCGCGAGAAGACTCCGGGGCGTGGAGAAGACAATGGTCCTTACCCTGACGGGCCTGGGCCTCCTCGGGATGACGGCCTGCCAACCGCGCACACAACCCATCCTCGGCAGCCTGGACCTGGCGAGCGAACAGGCTCCGTCCGTGCGCATCTCAAAGGAAATACTGGTCACGGCAACCGGAGCGTTCCCGAAAGCCGAGTCCCACGGCGTTCTTGAATTCGTGAACCGCGTAGATCCGAAGGCGGACTTCGGACTCTACACCTACGTTTTCTCCACGCTGAATCTGGATGCGTGCAAGGACAAGGAAGCCAAATGCGCAAACACGGTGCAACTGCTTCAGATACTGGATCGAGATGGGTATCTGCTCAAACCAGGCGCAACGGCGTACGACCCGGACCACGCCACCATGAACGCCTTCTGCGTTCCGGTTCGGTCCATGAAGGGCCAAACCGGCGAAAGCCTTAAGGAACGCTACGATGGGCAGGCCGCGCACAGGGTGGTCCAGAAACTGTCCAAAGTCTGCTCCGATTCTGAGGTGACCAGGGCGTTGAAGAGGAACCAAGGACCGTTCCTGGTGACGTTCGCCAAGCCCTTCGAGGCCTACCGTCCAGGCGAGACGTTCCTCTTTCTGGACCTCTCGAATACCCACCACGATGTGGTGGAGGGCTACGTGCGGGCCTACAAATCTGAGTTGGACAAAGGAACGACCACGGGCGAGACGGTGCTGTCCGCTTGGCGCCTGAAGCTTGCCGACTTCATCCTCAAGGGAACGGACGTAGTGGTGAGCATCCGTGAGGCCCAGGCTAAATAGGAAGTCTGCGGCCATCCATTCCGCCGGGACGTGAAATCCGCAGCCTGAAGCCCGGACGTTTCCCGCGCGATCCGGACGCGGGTCGCGCGATCCCTTTCGAATTTCCCCCTTCCGAAACGCAATTGCGCGTATTATGGTATTGTTTCACGCCGAGGGCAGCCCCGGCCAATCCCAAGGAGAAACGCCATGTGGGAATATACGGACAAGGTGCGCGAGCACTTCATCAATCCCCGGAACGTCGGTGAAATCCCCGACGCCGACTGCGTGGGCGAGGTGGGCTCGCTGGCCTGCGGCGACGCCCTCAAGCTCTTTCTCAAGCTCGACGAGAACGAGCGCATCGTGGACGCCAAGTTCCAGACCTTCGGCTGCGCCAGCGCCATCGCCTCCTCCTCGGCCCTCACGGAGATGATCAAGGGCAAGACCGTGGACGAGGCCCTGGAGGTCTCCAACCAGGACATCGCCCAGTTCCTGGGCGGCCTGCCCAAGGAGAAGATGCACTGCTCCGTCATGGGCAAGGAGGCCCTGGAGGCTGCCGTGGCCAACCTGCGCGGCCTGCCCGTAGCCCCCCACGAGGAGGGAGAGGTGGTCTGCGAATGCTTCGGCGTCACAGACCAGACCATCCGCCGCGCCATCGCGGAGAACAACCTCTCCACCGTGGAGGAGATCACCGATTTCACCAAGGCCGGCGGCGGCTGCGGCAAGTGCCTGGACAGGCTGGCCGACATCCTGGCCGAGGCCAAGGGCCAGAAGAAGGAATTGAAACCCCTGGAGATCGCCCCCGCCAAGCCCGCCGGGCTCACCAACATGCAGCGCATGAAGCTTGTGTCCAAGACCATCGAGGAGGAGATAGCCCCCAGCCTCCAGAAGGACGGCGGCGACATCGAACTGGTGGACGTGGACGGCAAGACCGTGCTCGTGAAACTGCGCGGCGCGTGCTCCTCCTGCAAGTCCAGCCAGGTTACCCTCAAGCAGTTCGTGGAAAAGCGGCTGCGAGAGGCCGTGGAGCAAGACATCACCGTGCAGGAGGTGCGCTGACATGGCCGTGATCTACCTGGACAACAACGCCACCACCCGCGTGGACCCCGCCGTGCTGGAGGAGATGCTTCCCTTCTTCTCCGAGCGCTACGGCAACCCCTCCAGCATGCACGCCTTCGGCGGCTCCGTGGGGCGCGAGCTCTCCCAGGCCCGCGAGCGCGTGGCCCAGGCCCTGGGCTGCGCGCCCGGCGAGGTGGTCTTCAACGCCTGCGGCACCGAGGGCGACAACACCGCCATCCGCTCCGCCCTGGCCTCCCAGCCCGAGAAGCGCCACATCATCACCACCCGCGTGGAACACCCCGCCGTGCTCAACGTGGTCAAGCACCTGGAGCGCAAGGGCTACGAGGCCACCTACCTGGGCGTGGACCACGAAGGCATGCTCGACCTGGACGAACTGCGAGACTCCCTGCGCCCCGACACCGCCCTGGTCTCCGTGATGTGGGCCAACAACGAGACCGGCGCGGTCTTCCCCATCCACGAGATCGCCCGCATCGCCAAGGAGCGCGGCGCGCTCGTGCACACCGACGCCGTGCAGGTGCTGGGCAAGATACCCATCGACCTGAAGACCCTGCCCGTGGACTTCCTGGCCGTCTCCGGCCACAAGGTGCACGCCCCCAAGGGCGTGGGAGCGCTCTTCGTGCGCAAGGGCGTCCAGTACCGCCCCTTCATGCTGGGCGGACACCAGGAGCACGGACGCCGCGCGGGCACCGAGAACACCACGGGCATCATCGGGCTGGGCAAGGCCTGCGAGATCGCCCAGGCCAACATCGCCCACGAGAACTCCGCCGTGAAGGCCCTGCGCGACCGACTGGAGGCGGGGCTCCTGGCCGCCATCCCGGAGGCGCGGGTCAACGGCTCCACGGCCTCGCGCCTGCCCAACACCACCAACATCTCCTTCCAGTACGTGGAGGGAGAGGCCATCCTGCTCATGATGGACGCCTTCGGCATCTGCGCCAGCTCCGGCTCGGCCTGCACCTCGGGCTCCCTGGAGCCCTCCCATGTGCTGCGGGCCATGGGCGTGCCCTTCACCTACGCCCACGGCTCCATCCGCTTCAGCCTCTCGCGCTTCAACACCGACGCGGAGGTGGACACCGTGTTGGCCGAACTGCCGAAGATCATCGCGCGCCTGCGCGAGATCTCGCCCTTCAAGCGCCAGGAGGGAGAGGCCCCGGCCTGCACCTGCTAGCGGCCGTCCGCGCTGGATTATCCCGCCCGGGAGGTGTAGGCTCGCCCGAGCCCGCGCCTCCCGGAGGGGGCGTTCAATGAGCGGCCCCGGAGCGGTCCGCGCCGCCGCCCACGCCGCGAGACGACCCGCGCCTCCCGACCGCGAGGAGTACCCCGTGCCCGACCACGCCCCAGAAGACCAACCCGCCTCCCCCCTGCCTGCCTGCGCCCTGTGCCCCCATGACTGGTCCGCGCGCTACTGCCGCGACGCCAAAGGCAAGGCCCCGGCCAACTGCCCCTCGCTTCGCCTGCGCCAGAAGGCCGGGGAGGCCCTGGAGGCCACCCTCTCGCCCGAACACCTGGAGTTCGCCCGCCAAGCCTCGCTCCAGGAGGCGGAAGGTTACGCCGGACGCCAGGAGGGCTATGCGGCCGTGCGGCCCCTCAAGCCGCGCATCGTGGAGATCGTGGAATTCGCCCGGCGCATGGGCTATCAAACCCTGGGCCTGGCCTTCTGCATCGGCCTGCGCAAGGAGGCCGAGGTGGTGCACCGCGTCTTCGAGACCAACGGCTTCCGCGTCGCCTCGGTGGCCTGCAAGGCCGGGGCCGCGCCCAAAAGCGCCCTGGGCCTGGAAGCCTGCGACCAGGTGGACCCCAATGCAGCCCGCGAGACCATGTGCAACCCCGTGTTCCAGGCCCGCGCCCTGGACGCCTCGGGCAGCCAGTTCAACGTGCTCCTGGGCCTGTGCGTGGGGCACGACTCGCTCCTGCTCAAGGAGGCCAAGGCCCCCTGCACCGTGCTGGCCGTCAAGGACCGCCTCCTGGGCCACAACCCCCTGGCCGCCGTGCACCAGATCGACGCCTACTACCGCTACCTCAAGCACCCCCTGGAGTGACCGCTTGAGCGCCCTGCACGTCACCTGCGGCGACCACGCCGCCTTGCTCCTGAAGCGCCTGGACCGCGCCAAGGCCCCGCGCTCTCCCAGAATCACCGCAACCGTGGCCCCCGCGCGGGGGCCGGGAGCCTGACCATGAACATCGCCCGAGACATGCTGGAGCTGGTGGGGGGCACGCCCCTGGTGCGCCTGAACCGCATCGGGGCGGGGCTTGAGGCCTCGCTGGTGGCCAAGCTCGAATCGGCCAATCCCTGTTTTTCGGTGAAGGACCGCATCGCGCGCAACATGATCCTGGACGCCGAACGCCGGGGCCTGCTGGACGCCGACACCCTGGTGGTGGAGCCCACCAGCGGCAACACGGGCATCGGCCTGGCCTTCGTGTGCGCCGTGCGCGGCTACCGGCTGGTGCTCACCATGCCCGAGTCCATGAGCCTGGAGCGCCGCACGCTGCTCAAGGGCTTCGGGGCGAAACTGGTGCTCACCGACGCCAAACTCGGCATGAAGGGGGCCATCGAGAAGGCCCGGGAGATCGTGGCCAGCGAGCCCAAGGCCTTCATGCCCATGCAGTTCGAGAACCCGGCCAACCCCGAGGCCCACGTGCTCACCACGGCCGAGGAGCTCTGGGCCGACACGGACGGCGCGCTGGACATCTTCGTGGCCGGGGTGGGCACGGGGGGCACGCTCACGGGCGTGGCCCGCGCGCTCAAGCCGCGCAAGGCCGGTTTCAAGGCCGTGGCCGTGGAGCCCCAGGCCTCGCCCGTGCTCTCGGGCGGGCAGCCCGGACCGCACATGATCCAGGGCATCGGCGCGGGCTTCAAGCCAGACGTGCTGGACCTCTCCCTGGTGGACGAGGTGCTGCAGGTGCGCAACGAGGAGGCCCTGGCCATGGCCCGCAGGCTCCTGCGCGAGGAGGGCATCCTCTGCGGCATCTCCTCGGGGGCCAACTGCCACGCCGCCCTGGAGCTGGCCAAGCGACCTGGAAACAAGGGAAAAACCATCGTATTCATCGTCTGCGACACGGGCGAGCGCTACCTGAGCACCGCCCTGTTCACCGCCATGGAGGAAGCCTCGTGACGCACGAACGCCACGTGCTGGCCAGCCTGAGCCCGCCCAAGGACGTCATTTCCGGCGTGGTGGAGCGCCTGTGCGCCCCCTCGTCCTATCAGGCCTTCGCCTGCCGCAAGCTCACCGATTCGCCCATGCCCTCGCTGGAGACGCTCTCGGAGATCATGGACCGCCTCAAGTCCGTGCTCTTCCCCGGCTACTACGGCGACTCGGAAGTGACCCCCGACACCCTGGCCTACCACACCGGGGCCAACCTCGACGTGGTGTTCCGCAAGCTGGCCGACCAGATCAAGCGCGGCTTCTGCTTCGTGTGCGTGGGCGAGAACAAGGCCTGCACCGGCTGCGAGGAGCAGGCCATGGAGAAGGCCACCGCCTTCCTGCGCGCCGTGCCCGACGTGCGCGAGAAGCTCGTGCTGGACGTGCAGGCCGCCTACGACGGCGACCCGGCCGCCAAGAGCCCCGGCGAGACCATCTTCTGCTACCCCTCGGTGACGGCGCTCATCCACCAGCGCGTGGCCCACGAACTGCACAGGCTGGGCGTGGACATCATCCCGCGCATCATCACCGAGATGGCCCACTCGGCCACGGGCATCGACATCCACCCCGGCGCGAGCATCGGCAAGCGCTTCTTCATCGACCACGGCACCGGCGTGGTGGTGGGCGAGACCTGCGTGATCGGAGACAACGTGCGCCTCTACCAGGGCGTCACCCTGGGGGCCAAGAGCTTCCCCAAGGACGACTTCGGCAACCCCGTGAAGGGCCTGGCGCGCCACCCCATCGTGGAGGACGACGTGATCATCTATTCCGGGGCCACCGTGCTCGGGCGCATCACCGTCGGCAAGGGCGCGGTGATCGGGGCCAACGTGTGGGTCACCTCCGACGTGCCGCCCGGAGCCAGGGTGATGAAGGCCAGCCCCGACGAGAAGGGCTGACGCCATGGGCAGCAGCGCCAACAAGCTCGTGGTGGCCATGGTGGGTCTGCCGGCCTCGGGGAAGTCCACCGTGGCGGCCAAGCTGCGCCAGTGCCTGGAGGCCGAGGGCGTCACGGTGGGGCTTTTCAACAACGGCGACGTGCGCCGCTCCATGTGCCAGGGGCAGGACACCTCCTGCGCGTCCTTCTACGCCCCGGACAACGCCGAGGGCGCGGCCCTGCGCGAGAACTTCGCCCGCGTGAACATGGAGCGCGCCGCCGCCTTCCTGGAGTCCGGCGGCGAGGTGGCCGTGCTGGACGCCACCAACGTCTCGGAGAAGCGCCGCCGGACCATCCTGGAAAAGCTGGGGCGCTGGCCCGTGTTCTTCCTGGAGTGCGTCAACCGCGACCCGGAGCTCCAGGCCGCCAGCATCGCCCGCAAGGCCCAGCTGCCCGAGTTCGCCCACATGGACACCAAGGAGGCCCAGGACTGCTTCCGCGAACGCATCCGCTACTACGAGCGCATCCGCGCCCCCCTGGACGGCGGCGTGGAGAACTTCGTGGTGCTCAACACCCTGGACAACTCCATCGAACGCGAGCGCGTCCAGGCCGTGCTGCCCCACTACCGCCTCGTGCGCGACCTCCTGGTCTCCGACTGGGTGCGAAACCTCTACCTGGCCCGCCACGGCGAAACCTTCCACAACCTGGAGAACCGCATCGGCGGCGACTCCGACCTCACGGCAAAGGGGCTCGTGCAGGCCCAGTCCCTGGCCTGGCACTTCCGGGAGACCCCCCTGCCCTACGTGTTCACCAGCACGCGCAAGCGCACCCTCCAGATGGCCGAACTGCTCTGCCGGGGCCGCGAGGACTGTCTGGTGATCCCCCTGCCCGAACTCGACGAGATCGACGCGGGCGTCTGCGAGAACATGACCTACGCCGAGATCGCCCGGGACATGCCCGAGGTGCACGAAGAGCGCACCCGCGACAAATACGGCTACGTCTACCCCCGGGGCGAGGGCTACGCCACCCTGCGGGAGCGCGTGGAGCGCGGCGTGCGCAAGGCCCTCTACCTCTCGGGCAACGCCGAGAACATCATGATCGTCGGCCACCAGGCCGTGAACCGGACCATCCTCTCCCACTTCCTCTACCGGCGCACGGAGGACGTGCCCCACATCTACATCCCGCAGGACCGCTACTTCCACATCGTGTCCACCCCCTCGCGCAAGGTGTTCGAGCTGGTCAAATTCGGATGATCGCGGTTCCTTATCCCCCCCCGGCGGAAACTTGTTGCCCGCCGGGCGGGGGCGTGCCATAGGAAAGCGGGGGGCTACTCAGGAGGAAGACATGCTCGGATTGGAAAAACGCGTGGACGCCATCAGGGAGATGCAGGGCTCTGAGAACGTCGAGCCGGACACCCCGGCCAGCAACTCCGCCCGCACGGGCATCATGCTCGCGCTGGTGGCCATTCTGGTGGCTGCGGCCGTGTACCTGGCCCTGGAAGGCAAGTACTCGGCCAAAATGACCGCCTACGAAGGCCGCATCGCCGCCATGGAGACCAAGGTGGCCGAGGCCTCCAACGCGCCCAGGGAATTGGCCCGCAAGATGATCGCCCAGGGCGTGGTGGGCGAGATGACCACCAAGGCCACCCAGCTGAAGACCCAGCTGGACGCCTCCTACCAGGAACGCCTGGCCAAGGTGGAGGAGACCCTCAAGTCCATCCAGCAGGATCTGGCCAAGTAGCGCGGCCCGCCGCCACTCTTCGCGAGGCCGTCCGGGGGAAGACCCCGGGCGGCCTCTTCGTTTGCGCCCGGGAAACAGGGTCCGCGCGGCCGCCCTCCCCGCCGACCACGCGGGGCTTGCCTCCCCCTCCTTTTTGATGAAATAGAGAACAGGCCGTATCCGCTCACCCTTGGAGTTATCATGCGTTCCGTTCTTGCCGTGCTGGCCGTCCTGCACCTCTGCTGCGTCCAGGCGTCCGCGCTGACCATCGTTAGCGAGGCCGCGCCCCGCATGGTGGTGGAGGAGAACGGCGTGCTCTGGGGCCTGGGCGTGGACATCGTGCGCGAACTGCAACGGCGCACCGGCGACGCGTCCCCTATCGGCGTCTATCCCTGGGCCAGGGCCTACGCCATGGCCCAGCGCGAGCCTGGGGTGCTCATCCTGCCCATCACGCGCCTTCCGGAACGCGAAGCGCTCTTCGAATGGCTCGACCCCTTCCTGTCGCTGGAATGGATTTTCTGCGCCGTGGAAGGCAAGGCCCCGCGGCTGGCCTCGCTCGAAGACGCCCGGCGCGTGGGCAGCATCGGCACCTACCCCAAGGACGCCCGGGAACAGTACCTCAGCGCCCAGGGCTTCACCAACCTGGAACCGGCCACGGACCAGATCGCCAACATCCGCAAGCTCCTGGCCGGACGCATCGACCTCCTGGCCACCACCAACATCAGTCTCCCCGACGTGCGCGAACTGGCGGGGCCGGAGGGCAGACGCATCTTGAAGGTGCTCTCCTTCAAGACCGTGGACGTGGGCCTGGCCTTCTCCAAAGGCACCGACCCCGCCGTGGTGCGCGCCTGGCGCGAGGCCTTCGCGGCCATGCGCGAGGACGGAACCCTCCAGGCCCTGCGCGAACGCTGGTTCCCCGGCGTGTTCAAGGCCCACTGACGCGCCCCCGCCGGTTCGACCCGGCCTGCCCCGCACGTCCGGCCCATTTGCTCGCCCTGCCCAGCCCGCTCGCCCGGCCCGCCGTGCTTGCCCGGCTCGCCGCCACAGGCGCGGCGCGCTGCCGGGCGTCCTTCCTACAGGATTCGGCGCAGCTTCATCACCCAGATCACCCCCGCCGTGAGCGCGCCGCCCATGGCTGCCACGATGAGGAAGGCCAGCGCGTCGTGCTGGAAGGGCAGTTCCACGTTCATGCCGTAGAGGCTGGTGACGAAGGTGGGGATCATGATGATCACGGTCATGGAGGTGAGCACCTTCATGATCTGGTTGACGCTGTTGGAAATGATGGAGGACGTGACGTTGGCGATGGAGGAAAGCACCTCCGTGAAAATCTTGGACATATAGATGCCCTGGCGCGTCTCGGTGAGGGCATAGTCCAGCACGTCCTCCTCGTCCTCGGTGAAGTTGAGCCTGCCCGCGTTGCCCACCGCCAACCCCTTGCGCAGGATGCGGTCGATGATGAAGTCGTTGGTTTTGAGCGCGGAATGAAAATACGTGACGGATTTCTGGAGCGTCAGGAGCTGCTTGAGGTCCTCGTTGGTGCGGGTGTCGGCCAGGTCGTGCTCCAGTTCCTGGATTTCGGCCGAGATCTCTTTGAGATAGAGCATGAACAGGAGCGAGACCTCCTTGACGATGTGGCACAGGCGGCGCTCCGCGCGCATCTGCCCGCCCGGGGGCAGTCCGGAGCGCAGGCGCTCCTGGATGGCCTGGTCGTGGACCTTGCAGATGGTGGTGAGCCCCGTGGGCGTGAGGATCACGCCGATGGGCACGGTGGAATGGCGGCGGTCCCCGTGGCGGGTCTCCAGGTAGGGGGCGCGCACAACCACCATGGTGCTCTCGTGGTCCACCTCGATGCGCGGACACTCGTGCTGGTCCAGGGCATGGCCGATGAAGGCCTCGTCCAGGGGTTCCAGCTCCAGGAGCCGGCGCATCTCCTCGGGGCTCGGATCCACCAGGTTGATCCAGCGCGGCCCCTGGACGGGCGCATCGTGGGCGGTCTCGCCGTGGACGCTCAGCATGGCTACCTCCGGTTGCTTTCGGACAAAGCAGGCCGGAAAGTATGCCTCGCCTGGGTTACGAACGTGTTAAGCCCGCGCGGCACGGTTGCGCCGGGGTCTCCGATGTGCTATGAGCCGCGCGCCTGTAAGGATTTTGTAAGCAAGGAGCGCGCATGAAACGCATACTCTTCCTGGCGGCGGCCCTGGCCGTCCTCGGCTTGGCGGCCGGCTCCGCCCTGGCCCAGCAGAAAGTGATCTCCATCACCCAGATCGTGGAACACCCCGCGCTGGACAACGCCCGCAAGGGCTTCATGGACGAGTTCAAGGCCATGGGCGTGGACGTGAAGTTCAACGTGCACATCGCCCAGGGCAACCCTGCCACCAACGTGCAGATCGCCCAGCAGATGCTGGACGAAAAGCCCGATCTGGTGCTGGCCATCGCCACCCCGGGCGCTCTGGTGAGCGCCCAGAAGATCAAGGGCATCCCCGTGGTGTTCACCGCCGTGTCCGACCCCGTGGGCGCGGGCCTGGTGAAGTCCATGCAGGCCCCCGGCGGCAACCTCACGGGCATGACCGACATGCCCCCCGTGGAGAAGCAGCTGGAGCTCATCAAGACGCTGGTCCCCAAGGCCGCGCGCCTGGGCATCGTGTACAATGCGGGCGAGGCCAACTCCGTGAGCCAGGTGGAGGCGGCCAAGGCTGCCGCCGCGAAGCTGGGCCTCGCCGTGGTGGAAGCCACGGTGACCAACTCCGGCGGCGTGTTCCAGGCCGCCAAGAGCCTCGTGGGCAAGGTGGACGCCGTCTACGTGCCCCTGGACAACACCGTGGTGAGCGCCTTCGAGTCGCTGGTGAAGGTCTGCGAGGAGAACAAGCTGCCCCTGTTCAGCTCGGACAACGAGTCCGTGGCCAAGGGTGCGGTGGCGGCCCTGGCCGTGGACTACTACGCCATGGGCAAACAGACGGCGCGCCTGGCCCGCAAGGTGCTGGACGGGGCCAAGCCCGCCGAGGTTCCCGTGGAATCGCTGACGAACCTGGACGTGCACCTGAACCTCAAGGCCGCCAAGGCGCAGGGCGTGGAAGTGCCCGCCGACGTGGTCGCCAAGGCCGTGAAGAAGTACGAGTAGTTTTTTTTCCAGGCCCAGAGCCTTCAAGCCCGGGGAGCGAGAGCTTCCCGGGCTTTTTTATCGGAATACACCATCCCGACCCTTGACTTCCCGTTACCAAGACTCTACCGAGATGTCATAGACGAAACGATCAAACCATGAAAAGGCGGTTCGGAATGCCTACCGAAAAAATGCCTCTTCCGACAGGCGCACTGGACATCTCCGCTCAGGACGTGGAAACGGACATCCGCAGATCGTTACGCATATTCAGGCTCACTCTGAAGAATAACTGTGAAAAGCCTGTCCTCGTTTACAGAATCCAACATGGACACTCCAAAAAGGCCACGGTTATCGACAACAAGCGAGACGCATTCTATCTCGCAGCCCAGGACAAGCAGAAGCGCCTGCTGGCCTACGTCGCCTCTACGTCCAAACTCCTTTTCAAACACATCGATTATATCAACAAAACCTCTAACAACAGCATAATATTCGACACTCCTATATGTTTCCGCAAAATCGAAACACTCTTTCGCAAGGATTGCCTTCCGGACATCTGCATCACAGGCTATGATTCAGCGTTGACAATCTACAAGCTCCTGGCAGAGGAGGTTGCGGCCTGCGACAAGGTGAAATGCCTGACGCCCTCGATGACGGTGTTGGCAAAAGCCATCGAGGAACTTGGAGAAACGGAAAAGTACATCGCCCGCCAGATGAAACCCATCTTCCGGATCGATCCGGGCAAGGAACACACGCAGGCCATCCACGTCCTTTTCCGCCGCAACCCGTTCGAGTCCCGTCAGGAATTGCTGGGGGTGACCTGCCTGTACGTGGAGGACACCCTCGGCGACTCGCCACGCCCGGACGCCCCCGCTCCTGAAGAGCCCGCAACCGAGGCGGCAGGGCAGCAGGAAACGCCCTCACCACCGTCGCCAAAGACAGATCCGGCGGACCCCGCTCCCGACACCTGCAGGGAGGAGCCGCTGGACGACGAAATGCGCGTGAAAAAGCTCAAGAAATTCGCCGCTAAACGGGTCTATTGCGAAACCGGGGCCATCATCAGCCCGGTGCCTCTGGTCCTCTCCTTGATGGCCGTTCTCTTCAGCGCAGCAGGCCTGTTCATCAAAGAGAAGTCGTTCGTTGCTCTCCGGGAGGTCCTCCAGAGTTGTGCTGCCCTGCTCTCGGCGAACACCGTCGAATTGACGACCAATGCCACCATGCTTCTCACATCCATGCTTCTGGCGTTCATCGTTTTCAATGTCTACGAGTACACCAGCTTCAAAGACAAGATCACCATGGGCCTGAACTGGCGCAGCGCTCTGATCCTTGGGACCCTCTGCGGCCTGGCCGGAGACAAGTTCCAGAACGCTCTCAGGGCTCTCATCCCCTGACCCTGCCGCCGGGGCGCCCGGAGAACCGGGCTTTCCACGCCGCCCCGCTTTACTTTCCTGCCGTTTCGGTGCATTTCTCCGGGGTTTTCGAGGCCACACCGGCCGAACCCGGAGACCGACCCCATGTCTTTCTACGCATTCATCGGCGCGCTCGAACAGGGCTTCGTGTTCGGGCTCATGGTGCTGGGGGTGTACCTCACCTTCCGCATCCTGGACTTCCCGGACCTCACCGTGGACGGCTCCCTCCCGCTGGGAGCGGCCGTCTCCTCGGTGTGCATCGGCGCGGGGCTCGACCCCTTCCTCTCGCTCGTGCCCGCCACGCTGGCCGGGTTCTGCGCGGGAGCCGTCACGGGGCTTCTCAACACCCGCCTGCGCATCCTGCACCTGCTCTCCTCCATCCTGGTGATGATCGCCCTGTATTCCATCAACATCCGCATCATGGGCAAACCCAACTTCACCCTGCTGGGCAAGCCCACCGTGCTAGACCCCCTGGCCGCGCTGGGCATGCCCTCCTGGATGGCCGCCCCGCTGCTCTTCGCGGCCGCTACCACCCTGGCCGCCCTGGCAATGGTCTGGTTCACCCGCACGGAACTGGGCCAGGCCATGTTGGCCACGGGCGACAACCCGCGCATGATCACCGCCCTGGGCGTGAACACCGGCAACATGATCGTGCTGGGCGTGGGCCTCTCCAACGCCATGGTGGCCTTGTGCGGCGCGCTGGTGGCCCAGAACCAGGGCTCCGCCGACGTGAACATGGGCGTGGGCACCATCGTGGCGGGGCTGGCCTCGGTGATCATCGGCGAGACGCTCCTGGGCAAGGGCCGCGTGGGCCGCATGATCCTGGCCGCCGTGCTGGGCTCCGTGGCCTACCGCCTGGCCATCGCCCTGGCTTTGTCGCTCAAGGTGGGCTCCTTCTCCTTCGCCCCCAGCGACCTGAACCTCATCACGGCCCTGGTGGTGGTGGCGGCGCTCACCTTCCCCAGGTTCCGGCGGGCCGTCTCCCGCATGACGGGGGCCTGATGCTCGCCCTCAAGGACATCACCAAACGCTTCCACAAGGGGACCGTCAGCGAGGTGCTGGCCCTCGACGGCGTGAACCTGGACATCGCCGAGGGCGACTTCATCACCGTGATCGGCTCCAACGGCGCGGGCAAGTCCACCACGCTCAACTGCGTGGCCGGGGCCTTCCTGCCCGACCACGGCGCCATCACCCTCAAAGGCCGGGACATCACCTCCTGGCCCGAACACCGGCGCGCCAGCCACATCGGCCGCGTCTTCCAGGACCCGCTCATGGGCTCGGCGGCCTCGCTCTCCATCGAGGAGAACCTGGCCCTGGCCGACCGGCGCGGACGCGCGCGCAGGCTGGTCCCCGGAGTGAAATCCCGCGACCGGCAGCGCTTCCAAGAACTCCTGGCCGAGATCGGCCTGGGCCTGGAAAACCGCCTCACCGACAAGGTTGGCCTGCTCTCGGGCGGGCAGCGCCAGTCGCTGACCATGGTCATGGCCACCATGGTGCGCCCGGACATCCTCCTGCTGGACGAGCACACCGCCGCCCTGGACCCCAAGACCGCAGCCCAGGTGCTGGAGCTCACCGAACGCCTCGTGCGCGATCACGGACTGACCACGCTCATGGTCACGCACAACATGAACCAGGCCCTGCGGCTGGGCAACCGCCTGATCATGATGCACCAGGGACGCGTGATCCTGGACATCGCGGGCGAGGAGAAAAGCCGCTTCAACGTTGAGGACTTGCTGGAACGCTTCTACACCCTCAAGGGCGAGGCGTTCTCCTCGGACAAGATGCTCCTGGTCTGACCGGCCGGGCGCGCGCATTCGGGCAGGGGTGTGCCCGGCGCGTCGGGCAAGGCCCCGGTGGGGGGCCGCAGGGCTTCCGTCCGCGTGGGACGGGCGTCCCGGACCAGGGGTTGGACGAAGCGAACCTCCAACCCAGGAAGGTCCCGATGGAACTGACTCTCTGCCTCATCAAGCCCGACGCCGTGCGCCGCAACCTGATCGGCTCGATCCTTTTCATGGTCGAAAAGGCCGGCCTCAAGGTGATGGCCCTCAAGATGCTCCAGCTCGACAAGCGCCAGGCCGAAGGATTCTACCACGTGCACCGCGAGCGCCCCTTCTTCGGGGAGCTTACCGAATACATGGCCTCCGGCCCCATCGTGGCCGTGGTGCTGGCCGGCGACGACGCCATCAAGCGCTACCGCGAGCTCATGGGGGCCACCGACCCCACCCAGGCCGCCGAAGGCACCATCCGCAAGGTGTTCGCCGTTTCCAAGCAGGAAAACTCCGTACACGGCTCCGATGCGCCCGAGACCGCCGCCTTCGAGATCTCCTTCTTCTTCAACGCCATGGAAATGGTGGGCTAAGGCCATGGCCGCCATCTCCTTCATCGGCACGGGCAACATGGGCGCGGCCCTGATCAAGGGCCTCTCCGGCGCGGAAGGCATCCGCCTCGCCGGGTTCGACCTGGATCGCGAGAAGTTGAACGCCCTGTGCGCCCAGTGCGCCCTGGGCGCGGCCGACACCATGCACGACGCGGTGGCACAGGCCGACTACGTGGTGCTCTGCGTCAAGCCCCAGCAGATGAAGGCGGTGCTCACCGACATCCACCCCGCCCTCACGGCGGACAAGTGCCTGATCTCCATCGCGGCGGGGGTGACCACGGCCCAGCTCACGGCCTGGAGCGGCGAAGCCTGCCCCGTGGTCCGCGTGATGCCCAACACCCCTGCCCTGGTAGGCGGCGGCGTCTCGGCCGTGTGCCTGGACCACCCGCACCTCACCGCCCAACAGAAGCAGATGGTGCAGCGCATCTTCGGGACCGTGGGCAGCGTCCACGTGCTCGAAGAGAAGGCCTTCGACGCCTTTACCGCCGTGGCGGGCTCCGGACCTGCCTACGTGTTCTACTTCATGGAGGCGCTCATCGAGGCCAGCGTGCACGCGGGGCTCTCGCGGCCCCAGTCCGCCTCCATCGTTGCGGAGCTCTTCGAAGGCTCCCTGCGCCTTGCCCGCGAAAGCATGACCCATCCGAGCATCCTGCGCGAGATGGTCACCTCCCCCGCGGGAACCACCATCGCGGCCCTGGCCCACATGGACCGCATGGCCGTGCGCGCCTCCATCCTGGACGCCGTGGACAAGGCCAAAAAGCGCAGCGAAGAGCTGGGCAGATAGCAACCGCCGCAGGGCCGCGCACGACGCGCGGCACCTGCCCCAGCAAACGTCCCCGCCGCGGGGGGGGGGACACGCCGGACAACAAAAAAACCCCGCCGGAGTCGCCTCCGGCGGGGTTTCCCCGTTTTCCTCGCGGCCGTTCCGATCAGGAATCGGCCTTCACGACATTGGTCGCTTTCATGCCCCGCTCGCCGGTGACCATCTCGAACTCCACCTTCTCGCCTTCGCGCAGGGTGCGGAAGCCGTCGCCCTGGATGGACGAGTAGTGGACGAAAATGTCATCCTCCCCCTCGCGGGTGATGAAGCCGTAGCCCTTTTTGTCGCTAAACCACTTCACGGTACCTTCGAGTGCCATAAATCTGCCCTCCCTTAAAACTCTTGATCCCTTCTGTACCTATTGCACAGGATATCCTCTTTTTGCAAGAGTAGGGTTACACGAAAAAACTCATGAAAGGAGGAGGGTGATCATAACCCATGAAACAAGCATGCAGAATCCCGCCCGTTTCACGAGTGTAATGAGCGTTGCGGCGCGATCAGCGTCCCAATTGCTACCATGCAGGCCCAGTATCGGCTTGATAACAAGCCTGCCATGATAAACCGCCGGCCCTCCCATGGCGGCCCCGCACAGCCAGGCGGAGGCGGCCATGGGCCAGCCCGCGTTGGGGCTTTGCATGCGCGCCGCATCCCGCCGCGTGTGGCGCAGGGCGTCCGCCCAGCGTAGCCCCATGGCCGCGCCGCACACCAGCAGGAGCCCGGCGGAGAGCCGAGCGGGCACGAAGGCCAGCAGATCGTCGGCGCGCGCGCCTGCCCAGCCCAGGTCCTTGAAGCGGGGCGTCTTGTAGCCCCACATGGAGTCCATGGTGGAGGCCGTCTTGTAGAACCACAACAGGGCCGGACCGCCTAAAGACAAATAGAAAAAGGGCGCGACGAAGGCGTCGCAGAAGTTCTCCGAGAGCGTCTCGGCCAGGGTGCGCCAGACGCCCGCCTCGTCCAGTGCGGAGGTGTCGCGGCTCACCAGCCGCCCCAGGGCGGCGCGGGCTTCGTCCAGCCGTTGCGTCTCCATGAGCCGGGCAACGCGGCGCGTCTCGCGCAGGAGCTGCCCCAGCGCCAGCCCCGCGAAGGAGAGGTAGAGCGCGATGACGTACCCCAGCAGGGGCAGACGCGCCAGGAGGTACGCCGCCCCGGCCGCCGCCCCCCCCAGCCCAAGGAGCGTTGCGGCCCCGAAAAGGCGCAGAAAGACGGGGGAGCGGCGGGACGCGGCGTCCGTCTCCGGATTCGAGACCTCTCCCGGGAGGGCCGGAGTCGCCACGGTCCCCGCTCCGGCCGGAAGCCCGCCCGAAGCGGCGTCCCCGGGCCGCGCGCCTGCCTGGTCCTGCCCGTGCAAGCCCGAAGCGACGTCCGCCCGCGAGGCGGCGCGGCCTCTGGCCAGGGCCTCCAGACGGTCCAGGGCGAGGCCCAGCAAGCGCACGGGGTGCGGCCAGGACGGAGGGTCGCCCAGGGCGAGGTCCAGGGCGAAGGCGATGAGAGGGGTAGGATCCATGGCGGTGGGGGAGGATGCCCTCGGCCGCGCCCCGGGTCAAGCGGGCGGTCCGTCCGCCCGGTCAGGACGCGGGGGGGAACAGCGCGGGCTCCCGGATTGCCGGGCCGTCCAGGGGCAGCCGGATGATGAAGCGTGTGCCCTTGCCGGGCCAGGATTCCGCCTCGATGCTCCCCTGGTGGTTCTCGGTGACGATGAAATAGGAGACTGAAAGACCGAGCCCCGTGCCCTCGCCCACAGGTTTGGTGGTGAAGAAGGGCTCGAAGATCTTCCGCCTGATGGATTCCTCCATGCCGGGACCGTTGTCTTCCACCTCGATGCGGACCATCTCGCCCTCGCGCACTGCGGTGAGCGCTATGCGGGGCGGCTCCCGGCCCGGACCGCGCCCGCCCATGGCCTGGGCGGCGTTGCCCAGGAGGTTCATGAGCACCTGCTGGATCTGTGTGGCTGAGCAGCGCACGGGGGGAAGCTCCGGCGACACATTCCGGTCGATGCGGATGTTCTTGAAGTCGTACTGTTTCTTCAGGCTGTAGTCCGTGGAGCACAGGGCCACGGCGCGGTCCATGAGCTCTCCGATGTTCGTGGGCACGAAGGTGCGTTCGCTCTTGCGGCTGAACTCCAGCATGTCCGCGACGATGCGCGTGGCCCGGAGGGCCGCGTCCTGGATGGCGCTCAGCATGGCGAAGAGCCCGCGCCGCTCCATGTACTCGTGGATGGCGGCCATGTCGCAGCCTGCCGCGCGTGCCGCCTCCTGGTTGGCGGGCAGCGTCGTCTGGAAGCGCTTGTCCAGCACCTGCACGCCCTGGAGGATGCCGCCCAGGGGGTTGTTGATCTCGTGGGCCATGCCTGCGGCCAGGCCGCCCACGCTCATCATTTTTTCGGTCTGGACCATCATGTCGCGCAGACGTTCGCGTTCCGTCACGTCGTCCACCAGCACCACGGCCCCGTGCTGGGAAGCCCCCCTCAAAGGGTTGGCCCGCACCATGAGCAACCGGGTGGTGTTCCCCTTCTCCACGGGGACGCGTTCCGCCTGCACCGATCCCAGCCCGGCCATAACCCGGACCAGGCCTTCGCCCAGGGCGGCCAGCACCGGGAGCGTCTCCGTGCCCGCATGCCCCAGGGCCTCGTCGCGGCTGCGCCCCGTGAAGATCCGGGCGGCCTCGTTCCAGTGGGTCACCTGCCCTTGGGCGTCCAGGCCGGCCACGGCGGTGGGCAGGGAATCCAGGATGTCGTTGAGCAGTTCCCGCGAATCCCGCAAGGCTTCTTCGGCGCGTTTGCGCTCCGAGACGTCGCGCACGATGGCCCACATGCCCGAAGGTTTGCCCTGGCCATTGCGCAGGAGGTAGGCGCGCAGCTCCACGGGCACGAGCAGGCCGTCCTTGCGGCGGTATTGTTTCTCGAACACGTCGGAGTAGCCCCTGTTGTGCACCTGTTCCCGGACGATGCCGGCCTCCAGCTCGCACCAGGGGGACGGGGTGATCTCCTCGTTGGTGAGCAGGGCCAACTCCGCGTCGTCGTAGCCGGTGAGCGCCTTGAAGGAGGCGTTGCTCTCCAGGATGCGGCCCTCCAAATCCATCCGGACGTAGCCGTCCATGAGACTCTCGTGGAGCTTGCGGTATTTGGCCTCGCTGGCGCGCAGACTCTCCTCGTCCAGGCGGCGGCGGGTGATGTCGGCGTAGACCCCGAGCACCCCGTGCACCTCTCCGTCCTCGTCGATGAGGGGCATCTTGGCCGTTTCCAGCCAGCGGTGGGAGCCGTCGGCGGCAAGTTGGCGCTCCAGGAAGGGACCCTTGATGCGCCGGGTCTCCATGACGTGGCGGTCGTCCGCGCGGTAGGCCCCGGCCTCTTCGGGGAGCCAGGGCAGCTCGTAGTCGGTCCTGCCGACGATCTCCTCGGGGCTGGCCACTCCGGCGTCACGGGCGAAGGCCCGGTTGCAGCCCAGGTAGACGCTCTGCGCATCCTTCCAGAAGATGGAGTGGGGCACGGTGTCGATGATGCGCTCCAGCATGGCCTTGGTGCGGCGCAGATCCTGTTCGGCGGCCATGCGCTCGGCCACCTGGCTGTCGAGCTGGGCGGTGCGCACGCGCACGGCCTCCTCCAGGCGGCGCTGGTGATCCTCCACCACGCGACGGTTGGCCCGCTCCTGGAGGATCACCGCCAGCATGAAACAGAAGTTGCGCACATACTGTTCGTAGGGCGCAAAGGCTTCCCTGTCCGGGATGGAAAGCACCAGCGCGCCGCGCGCCACCGCGCCAACCGAAAGGGCGAACCCCTGTTCCCGGGGCGGCCGGGCGTCCTCGATGTCCGACGTGCGGCGCGCGCCGGACACCCCGGGAATCTCGCCCAGGCCCTTGAGCACGAAACTGAAAATGCTCTGCTCGTCAGGGAGGTTGTTGACCACGCTCTGCATGAGCAGCAGCTGGCCCAGGACCCGCGCGTCCAGGCTGAAGGCGGCGCCCTCCATGCCTCTAGTGCCCTGTCTGGCGCAGGAAGTCCTCCGGCGGAGTGAAGAACGGGTTGCCCACCACTTCGCCCCGCACGATCATGTAGGGATGAACCTTGAGCACTTCCAGGATGGTCGCCCCGTCGAAAGCGCGGGCGTCGTACTGGCACACCGCCGTCACCGGGTGGCGGCGCAGCATCTGGTTCACCATGGCCTCGTACTCGATGAGCCGCGAGCCGCCCGGCAAAGCCTGCACCTCGGGGAGCATCTCGCCTATGACCCGGGCGCCGGAGAAGCCCCGCACCCCGGCATCGTCGTGGAAGGCCTCCAGGAGCCCCACCATGCGCTCGGGCTCGAAGCGGCCCTCATGGAAGTAGACCTCGCGGGTGCCCGAGAGCAGCAGCATGCCCCCGGCCCTGGCCTCATCCAGGTCGATACCGTGTCTCCCCAGATACTCGGCGGCCAAGTCCTCCTTGAGCGCCTCGGAGAAGCAGGCCGAGCGTTCGCCTGCCTGCAGGCCGGTCAGGAGAAAGGACAAAATGGCGTCCTGACGCTCCTGGTCGTCGCCGTAGATCTGGCAGACGTGAGCCCCTTGCGGAAACCGCTGCCCCGTGAATCCCAGAGAAATGGTCCTTGATTCGTGCACTTGCCCCTCCCGCCACGCCTGGAAAGGCTGCGCCCCGCCCAGCTGGCGGCGACCGTACGTCCCACGCGCGGGGCGAACATGGGCATGGCTTTCTTATGCTATACAGCAGGAAACGCCGTTAAGGAAGGGGGGCGTCGATTTCGGGAACGTCCCGCGCCCCCCCCCGAGAGCGCGATCCGGCTAGGCCGTGAGCGCGTGCACGGCCCCGTCGAGCTTGCGGGCCAGGCCCGAGAGCTCCTCCAGGCTGCGGGCAGCGCCGCCCATCTCCTGAGCCGTCTCCTGGGAGACGCGGCGCACGTCCTCCACGGCGTGGGCGATCTCGTTGCTGGCGGCCGACTGCTGCTCCGCCGCCGAGGCGATGGCCCGCACCTGGTCGGAGGTGCTCACCACCAACTCCACGATGCGCGTGAGCGTCCGGCCCGACTCCCCGGCCAGGGCGGTGGCCTGCTCCACGGCCTGGCTGGCCTTTCCGGTGCGGCCCTGGCTTTCCTGCACGCCCGACTGGATGGAGCCCACCACGTCGGCCACTTCCTTGGTGGCCTGCATGGTCTTCTCGGCCAGCTTGCGCACCTCGTCGGCCACGACCGCGAAGCCCCGCCCGGCCTCGCCCGCGCGGGCGGCCTCGATGGCGGCGTTGAGCGCCAGCAGGTTGGTCTGGTCGGCGATGTCGGAAATCACGCCCATGATGCGCCCGATGGCCCCGGCGCCCTCGGAGAGGCCGTCCATGCTGGTCTTCAGGGCGGCGGTCAGCTCGTCCACCTGGCGTATGGCCGCCACGGCGCGCTCCACCACGGCCGCGCCCTCGCGGGCCGTGGTCTGGGCCTCCTCGGCGCGCCCGCTGGCCTGCCCGGCGCTGCGGGCCACTTCCAGCACGGAGGCGGCCATTTCCTCCATGGCGCTGGCGGTCTCCTCGCTGCGCCTGCTCTGGAGCTGCGCGCCCCGGCTGGCCGTTTCCACCTGGGTGGAGAGCTCGTGGGCCGTCTGGGCCAGGGTGCCGGAGATGGATTCCACCATCTCCACGGCCTTGAGGATGCTCTGGCTCTGGGTGGTGATCTCGGCTTCCTTGCGGCGCAGTTCGGTGTAGTCGAGGTACATGCACATGCCGCCGCTCACGTTGCCGTCGAGGTCGTGCAGGGGCGAGAGCGCGGCCTGTATGAAGCGCGTGTTGCCCTTGAGGTTCTTGAATTCCACGTCGCGCACCACGCCCTGGTTCTTCTCCATGATCTCCACGATGAGGGCCTTGCGCGCCTTGTCGTTGTAGAAGAACTCCGAGAAGAACATGCCCACGTGCCCCCCGGGAGTGCCCGGCCGTTCCAGCATGTCCAGGCAGCGCTGGTTGCACAGGGTCAGGTTGCCGGTTTTGTCCACCAGGGCGTAGGGGATGAGCACGGCCTCGGTGAGGCCTTTCCAGTTGCCCAGCGTGAGCTTGAGCCGGTCCACCAGGGCAAGGGCTGGTTCGCGCACGGCCCGGGCCTCGGCGCAGCCGCCTTCCGGCAGGGCGGTGTTGTAGCGCCCGGCGGCCACGTCGGCCAGGGCCCCGGCCAGATCGCCCAGTTCGCGCGCCGCGCCGCCCAGGAGCCCCCAGGCCAGGGCGCATCCCGCCAGGACCGAGACCACCAGGGAGACGATCCACAAAGAGGTTCCGTCGAGGCCCAGAAGGCCTCGGGACAAGGCGAAGGCCCCCATGGTCAGGGCCGGAAGGGCTGCTCCAAGGACGATCCCTCGGGAGAGGATGGAAGCTCCGAAGCTCATGAAGGGCTCTCCTGTCCATTGCGAATGCGCCGGGAGACCGCTCCCGGACTCTTGTTACTGAATCTAAGCTATTTTTTCGGGCGAGTGAAGCGCTGGGGACGAATCGCCCGCGATGGCCCCCGAACCGCCATAATCAGGGGTTGTCCGGTTCACTCCGGCAGGCCGCCCGTGGCGCGCAGGGCCTCGTAGAGCAGCACCGAGGCCGCGTTGGCCAGGTTGAGCGAGCGCACGCAGCCCCAGATGGGGATGCGCACCAGGTGCTCCCGCCCCTCCAGCAGCGCGTCGGGCAGGCCCTTGCTTTCGGGGCCAAGCACGATGGCGTCGTCCGGGCCGAAGGCGAAGCGGTGATAGTCCTGCCCCTGGATGCCCCGGTTGCCGGAGGAGGTGAACACCAGCCGCCCGGGGCGCACGCCCTCCAGGCAGGCCTCCCAGTGGGGCCAGACCGAGAGCTTCACGTGGGGCCAGTAGTCCAGGCCCGCGCGCTTGAGGTAGCGGTCGGTGAGTTTGAAGCCCAGGGGCTCCACCAGATGCAGGGGCGTGTTGGTGGCGGCGCAGAGCCTGGCCACCGAACCCGTGTTCTGGGGAATTTCCGGAGTGTAGAGGACGAGCTGGATCATGGCGAAAGAAAAAGCCCCGCTTTCGCGGGGCTTTCCTGTTTCCGGTGGTGGGCGGTCGGGGATTTGAACCCCGGACTTCCACCGTGTGAAGATGGCACTCTAACCGCTGAGTTAACCGCCCGACGGCGTAAATAGGGAAAACCGACCCCCATGGCAAGCACTTTTTTTTACGGATTGATTACCGGGTCGCTTTCGGGCAGGAAGAGCCCCGTGAGGGAACGTCCCCTCCACCATCCCATCCAGCGAGGAAAGGTCACCCCCATGCGGCTTCTCGTCACCGGCGGCTGCGGTTTCATCGGCGCCAATTTCGTCTACATGATGCTCCAGAAGCACTCCGACGTGGTCATCGTCAACCTCGACAAGCTGACCTACGCCGGGAACAGGCTCTCCCTGGCCCCCCTGGAGAAACAACACGGCGGCAAACGCTACCACTTCGTCCACGGCGACATCGCCAACGCCGAGCTGGTGGCCCACGTGCTGGCCCACTACCAGATCGAGGCCGTGGTCAACTTCGCGGCCGAATCCCACGTGGACCGCTCCATCACCGACGCCACGCCCTTCGTGACCACCAACGTCCTGGGCACGCAGGTGCTCCTGGACACGGCGCGCCGCATGGAGATCCCCCGCTTCGTCCACGTCTCCACCGACGAGGTGTACGGAACGCTCGGGCCCACCGGCAAGTTCACCGAAGAGACGCCCCTGGCCCCCAACAGCCCCTACTCCGCCTCCAAAGCCTCGGCCGACATGCTCTGCCGCGCCTTCTTCGAGACCCACGGCTTCCCCGTGGCCATCACCCGCTGCTCCAACAACTACGGGCCCTACCAGTTCCCCGAGAAGCTCATCCCGCTCATGATCCTCAAGGCCTCGCGCGGAGAATCCCTCCCCGTCTACGGCGACGGGCTCAACGTGCGCGACTGGATCTACGTGCTGGACCACTGCCTCGGCGTGGAGCTCACCCTGCTCAAGGGTAAGCCCGGGCAGGCCTACAACTTCGGCGGCAACGCCGAGAAGCCCAACATCGAGGTGGTCAAGACCATCCTCGCCGCCCTTGGCAAGCCCGAAAGCCTCATCACCTACGTGAAGGACCGCCCCGGGCACGACCGCCGCTACGCCATGGACTACTCCCTGGCCCAGCGCGAACTGGGCTTCAACCCCGAGTACTCCTTCGAGCAGGGCATCGAACGCACCCTGGCCTGGTACCGCGACAACCAGGACTGGCTCGAAAGCGTCCAGTCCGGCGCCTACCGCGCCTTCATGGACACCTGGTACGGAGAACGCAAGTGACCCCCGGCCGCATCGCCGTGCTGGGCGGCCGCACCGGCCTCCTGGGCGTTCCCCTCGCCCGCGCCCTCGAAGCGCGCGGCTACGAGGTGGAACCCCTGGGCCGCGCCGACTTCGACCCCCTCTCCTCCGAGGCCGCCGCGCGCTTCCTCGACGACTACCAGCCCCACTGGCTGGTCAACGCCGTGGCCTACACCGCCGTGGACAAGGCCGAGGACGAGCCCGCCGAGGCCGCCACGCTCAACAAGGCGCTCCCCGCCATGCTGGGACGCCTCTGCCAGGCCCGCTCCATCGGGCTCTTCCACTTCAGCACCGACTTCGTCTTCGACGGCAAAAAGAACACCCCCTACACCGAAGAAGACCCCACCGGACCTGCCAGCGTCTACGGACAGACCAAGCTCGACGGCGAAAAGGCCCTTACCGCCCTGGGCATGCAGCGCCTCATCATCGCCCGCGTGGCCTGGCTCTTCGGACCCGGCAAGAAAAACTTCGTGCGCACCATCCTCAACCTCGCCAAAGAGCGCGAAGAGCTGGGCGTCGTCCACGACCAGATCGGCTCCCCCTCCTACACGCCGGACCTGGCCGAATACGCCGCGTCGCTCCTCCAGGCCGACGCCAACGGGCTCTTCCACCTGGCCAACGCCGGACGCGCCAGCTGGTGCGAACTGGCCGGCGAAGCCGTGGCCGCGGCGGGGCTCACCTGCCGCGTCCGGCCCATCACCACCGCCGACTACCCCCTCAAGGCCGCCCGCCCCGCCTACTCCGTCCTCGATACCGCGAAATTCACCCGCGCCACCGGCGTCGCGCCAAGGCCCTGGCTCCAGGCCCTGCGCGAATACGTCTACACCGAACTGGAAGCAGACCCCCACTAGCCGGATCTCAACGCCGGGGCGCACGGAAGCCCCGGCGTTTCCCGCCACGCCCCCCCCGGCCTGGAGAACGCCAAAAGCGGGCCGGAAAAACCCGGCCCAGCTGACGGCAAGATGCCTCTGGCGGGCAAAGAGGGCTCCGCACTCTGAGGCTGCTGATAAAGTCGGCTTTGCGGCTTTTTCAGCAGCCCTGCGCGAAGCGCAGCCTGGAGCAGGGCGGCTTTGCCGCCCGTTCGCGGCTCTAACAAACCCCGCTTCGGGGTTTGTCAGCAAGCTGAGAGGGCTCCGCCCTCTCAGCACTCTCCCGCCGGGGGGAGAGCCTGCCCCCGGACCCCGGCAGTTGCTTCGCGGGCTTCACCAGCTGCGGATGCGATACCGGTGCTTGTCTCCGGGACAAGCCGCCGGGACGAGCGCTGCCTTGAGCGCCTCCCCGGCGGGTGTCTGTTGTCGTGGTCGGCCCCGGAAGCCCCCGTCGCACCGGGTGAAACCAGCGAAGCGGAGCGGGAGGACGGAGGGCGAAGCCTCTGCCCGCCCCCGACCGCGCCCCCCTTCGCCTCAGCGGCTCCGGGTGTCCCCGCGTGGCTATTTCACGATGTAGTCCGTGAAGGGCTTGGGCATGGTCACGATCCAGAGTTTCGTCTTTTCGCCGTTGGGCGCGAGGATCACGCGGCTGGCGACGGGTTTGCCTTCCAGGTGGAGCGTGCCGTCCTGTCCCACGGTGTAATCGTCGGGTTTGGCGGCGGTTCTGCCGTCCTTGGTGGTGGCGGGCGCGGAGATTTCGGCGGTGAGGCCGAAATCGTTGTCGCAGATCAGGGCGAAGGTCCGCTCGTCCACGAGGGCGAGGCCTTCGGCCTTCTCGGGGCTCCAGCCCAGGCCGCGCAGGTCGGCCACGAGCCATTTGCGGGCCAGGGTCATGCCCTGCATGCCGGTGGTTTCCAGGGGCAGGTCCGGCAGGGAGGAGGCGGTGGAGATGTCCACGAGGTAGAGCATGGTGCGCAGGGCCTTGTCGCGCCCTTCGCCCTGTTCCAGCACGAGGAAGAGGGTGTCGGAGAGCGCGGCCACGTCGCCGATCTTGGCGTCGGCGGTGCGGCGGTAGGCGTGGGTGTCGAGGGGGTAGGCGAGCATGCGGGCGCGGGCGGTGGAGGGGTCGAACTCCACGAGGCGCGTGAAGGACGCCTGGGAGTCCTTGACCTTGCCGTCGGTGTCCAGAATGGACTGCACGGCCGCGACGATCTTGCCCGAGGGCGTGACGCACACGCCTTCAAAGCCCCTGTTGGGCTGGCGCTTGGCCAGGATAGAGGGCAACCCGGCCCCGGGACCCAGCTTGCGCTTGAGGGTGAAGGTGCGGTCGTCGAATTCCGCCAGGAAGGGGCCGTACTCGTCGGCGATCCAGAGGCTTCCGCGCGGCTGGTCCACGGCCACGCCTTCGGGATCCAGGCCGTTCTCGTCGAAGGGCAGGGGCTTGAGCGCGGCATCGAGGGGGATCTCCCCGGTGGACCCGGCCTGGCCCTTGGCCGGAGGCAGCCCGGTGACGGGTTTGCCGTCCTGGGACTTGAGGGGGGCGAGACGCTGGAGGTCGGCCTTGCCTCCCTTGACGCGCAGGAGCGCCAGGGAGGGGTGGAATCCCGGTGCGGGGAAGATCTTGGCGGACTCTCCGCGCGGGTCGCTTCCGGCCAGCCAGCGCGGCGAGTCGGTGTTGGGCCCCCGGTCGGTGACGGCGTAGAAGAGGAGCGCCCCGTCTTTTTCCTTGCGCAGGAAGGCCAGGCCGGAGCCGACGCCCAGGGGGAATCCGGCGGGGAAGGCTTTTTTGAGGCTTTGCGGCGCGGGCACGTTGGACTTGGCGGGCACGCGCACGTCCTGGGGCTGGACGGCGGGGTTCTGGGCCAGGGCCGTGGAGGCGGCCAGCGTGAAGGCCAGGAGGGACAGGAGGGCGCGTCGCATGGAGGTCTCCTTGAAAGGGTGATGGGGTCCTTCTGGCTCCCGGAGGTTTCGTTCGCGTGACGCCTCAGTAGTCGGTGGCCTTTTTGGGGAGCGTGACGAGCCAGATCCTGGGGACTTCCCACGTGGGCTTGAGGGTGAAGGCCGTCTTGACCGGCCGTCCTTCGCAGACCAGGGAGCCGTCCGGGTTCAGGGTGTAGGCGGCGGGGTCCAGGACGGGTTTGCCGTCGGAACCGGTGGCGAACCCCGCGATCTGGGGTTCGACGCCGAAGCCGTGGCCGCTCATGAACAGGAGGGTGCGCCCGTCGTTGAGCAGGGTCATGCTTTCGGCCCAGGAGCCGGTGAAGCCCGCCTGCTTGAGGTCCAGCACGAGGGTCTTGCGTGCGGAGTTGATGGCCAGGGCGCGCCACTGGGCCTTGTCGGTGACGGCCTCGGGCGGTTGGCCCGCCTCGTTGCGCACGGTGTGGATGTTGTGGGCGCGGGTGAGGTCGGCGGAGAAGACGCGGACGAGTGGCGCTCCATCCTTGCCGAGGCCCTGCTCCAGCACGAGGAGGCGCTTGTCGGCGTAGGCCACGGGGTCGCCGGTGGTGACGCTTTCGGGATCGGCGTAGTCTTCCTCGAGCAGGTAGGGCATCTGGCGCACGCGCTCGGAGGAGGGGTCGAACTCCACGATGCGCGTGAAGTGGCCGGGCTTGCCCTCCCATGCCAGGGGCCTGCGCATGATGGTGTAGAGCTTGTCCGTGGGGGAGAGGCTCACGCCCGAGAAGCCGCCGCCCGGGCGTTTGGAGCCCAGATAGGGCTCCAGGCCGTCGCCGGGGACGTAGAGGGCCTGCACGTGGCCGCCCCCGGAGGAGACGCGGGCCAGGGCGGGACGGTAGCCGTCCACGATCCAGTAGGCCCCGCGCTTGAAATCGTAGACCACGCCGGTGGGGTCCATGCCGGTGGGGTCGAAGGCGAGGGGTTTGAGCCCCAGGCTGAGGGGGATTTCCACGTGCGCGCCCGGTTGCCTGGAGGCCGGGGGCAGTCCGCGCAGGGGTTTGCCGTCCTCCCCGGCCAGGGGGAGCACGCCCGTGACCTCGGCCCTGGCCCCGGAGAGGATCAGCGTGACCACGGCGGGGGTGTAGTCGGGCAGCACGAAGAGCGCGGAAGGGGCGGTCCCGGCGGCTTCGGCCACGGAGGGACCGCGCAGCGTGGGGCCGCGCCCGGTGAGGGAATGCAGGACCATGGCCCCGCCCGGTTGCGCCTGGGCGCAGGAGAGCCCGTAGCCCAGGCCGAGGGTGAAGCCCTTGGGCGCGACGGCCTTGAGCGCGGGCGGGGCAGGGATGGCCATGGCGGGCGGCGTGACCACCTCGGAGGAGCGGATGTCCTGGGCGTCGGCGAGGGCCGGGGTGAACAGCGCGGGAAGCGCCCAGACGGCCAGGAGGAACGCCAATCGTAGGGTCATGGCTGGTACCTTCCTCAGTTCTTGTAGTCCTGGGTGTCGATGGCCAGGCGTTTGAGGATTTTCTGCAGGCTGGCCCGCTCCAGCCCCGAGACGCGCGCGGCCTCGGAGACGTTGCCCCGGGTGCGGCTGAGCAGCTGTTCCACATAGGAGCGCGTGAAGGCTTCCAGGGCCTGGTTCTTGGCGTCCTGGTAGCTGCCCAGGGCGCAGGAGGCGGCTTGGGTCACGCCGAGGGGACCGCCGTCCGCCGCCAGGGCGGAATGGGCGTCGATGACCCTGCCCTGGGCGAACACCACGAGGCGGCGCACGAAGTTCTGGAGTTCGCGCACGTTTCCGGGCCACTCGCGCCCGGCCAGGTAGCCCAGGGCGTCCGGGGTCAATTCCTTTTCGGGAAGGTTCATCTCCTTGCAGGTGCGGCGCAGGAAGTGCGCGGCCAGGAGCGGGATGTCCTCGCGGCGCTCGCGCAGGGCGGGCGTGGCCACGGTGAGCACATTGAGACGGTAGAAGAGATCCTCCCGGAACGAGCGGTCCTTGATCTTCTCTTCGAGGTGCTGGTTGGTGGAGGCGATGATGCGCACATCCACGGCCACGGTCTCGCTGCCGCCCACGGGGCGCACCTCGCGTTCCTGGAGCACGCGCAGGAGCTTGGTCTGCACGTTCATGGGGATGTCGCCGATCTCGTCGAGGAGGATGGTGCCGGCCTCGGCGGCCAGGAAGAGGCCCTTGCTGGCCTTTTCCGCGCCGGTGAAGGCCCCCTTCACGTGGCCGAAGAGTTCGCTTTCCAGGAGCTGCTCGGGGATGGCGGGGCAGTTCACGCAGATCATGGGGCCGTCGCTGCGCTGGCTCATGGCGTGCACGGCGCGGGCCACCACCTCCTTGCCCGTGCCGGACTCGCCCTGGATGAGCACCGTGTAGTCCGAGCGGGCCACGGCGGCGATGGTCTCCTTGAGCCGGAGCACCGAGGGCGATTCGCCGATGAGCTCGCGCCAGGTCTCGACCTCGGCCACGGATTCGCGCAGCCTGCGGTTTTCCGAGAGCAGGCGGGCGCGCTCCAGGGCCTTGTCCAGGGTGAGGAACAGGGTCTCGGGCTCCACGGGCTTCACCAGGAAGTCGTAGGCCCCGGCCTTGAGGGCGGCCACGGCCGAGCCCACGTCGCCGTGGGCCGTGAGCATCACGGCGGTGAGGGAGGGGGCGCGGTCCAGGGCGCGCTCCAGGAGCTCCTGGCCGCTCATGCCCGGCATGCGCAGGTCGGTGAAGAGGATGGAGGGCTGGGCCTTGTCGAGGAGGTCCAGGGCCTCCTGGCCGTCGCCCGCCAGGAGCACGTCCAGGTTCTCCCGGCGCGAGCCGATGAGCCGGGCCAGCCCCCGGGCGAAGTCGGGCTGGTCGTCCACCACGAGCACGGTTTCACGCCGCGGCATGGGCGTCCTCCCGTTCCCCGGCCAGGGGCAGGCGCACGGTGAAGAGCGCGCCGCCGGGGCTCTGGGCCTCCACGCTGCCGCCCATGTCGTTGACCAGGCCGTAGACCACGGCCAGACCCAGCCCGGTGCCCTTGCCCACCTCCTTGGTGGTGAAGAAGGGGTCGAAGATGCGGCCCAGGGTGTCCTTGGGGATGCCGGGGCCGTTGTCGGCCACGCGCAGCACGGCCTGCCCGTCCTCCAGGGCCACGCTCACGGCGATGGCCCCCTTGCCCGGCGCCACGGCGTCCAGGGCGTTGATGAGCAGATTGGAGAGGATCTGTTCCAGGGCGGCGGCGTCGGCGTTGACGGGCGGCAGGTCGGGCGTGGCGTCCAGGGTCATCTCCTTGCCCTCGGCGGCGGCCTGGGCGTGGTAGACGTTCACGGTGCGCCGGGCGGTTTCGGCCAGGTCGCAGGGGCCGGCGACACCCTTCTTGGGGCGCACGAAGTCCAGGAGGTCGCGCAACACCTTCTGGGCCTGGCGCGTGTGGCGCACGATCACGTCCACGTCCTCGCGGCCCTGGCCCAGGCCGGGCAGGCCCTTGAGCAGTTCGGCGTAGAAGAGGATGACGCCCAGGGGGTTGTTGATCTCGTGGGCCAGGCCTGCGGCCAGGCGTCCCACGGCCAGGAGCTTCTCGTTCTGCTGGGCCAGTTCGCGCATGCGCCGCTCCTGGGTGACCTCGCGGGCGTAGGCCACCAGCCGCCCGCCCCGGTCCATGAAGTCCGGCAGCGGATAGAGAGACACCAGGAAGGTGCGCTCCCCCGGCAGCACCACCTCGCGCACGGCAGGCCCCGAGAGCACGGCGGCGGGCAGGGTGCGCCCGGAGCGGATGCCCAGGGCGTCGCAGAGCACGGCCGCGCCCGACCCGGCCACACCGCCGCCCGGCAGGGCCAGCCCCTGGGCCGAGGCGTTGGCCAGCACCACCTGGCCGCGCCCGTCCAGGAGCACCACCGGGTCCGCGATGCCCTCGAACACGGCCTGGAGCAGACCGTTCTGGCGCAGGAGGCTGTCCAGGGCGTCCATGTTCTCGATCACCACGCCCAGTTGCTGGCCCACGGCCATGAGCACGTCCACGGGCATGGGGGCCGGGGCCTGGCCCTCCGGCCAGGAGAGGGCCAGCAGGCCCTGGGTCGCGCCCGAGGTCTGCACGGGCACGAAGGCCTGCCCGCCCCGGGACTCGAACGCGCCCCGGGCGGCCATGCGCTCCCAGGCGTGGGGCATGGGCGTGGCCGGGGCCTCGCGGGGCCAGGAGAAGGCCTGGCCCAGGGCCATGGCGCAGCAGTAGGTGGCGCGGCGGGCGCGGAAGCGCCGGGCGATGAGCCCAAGGCAGCCTTCGAGGATTTCCTTGCGGTCGCGCGTGCGGTTGAGCCCGTCGAGCAGGCTCACGAAGAGGCCCACGTCGGCGCGGCGCTCCTCGGCCTCGCGGGCCAGGCCCTCGGTGCGTTCCTCCACGCGGTCCTCCAGGGTGGCCGCGTAGGACTGCAACTGCGCCCTGGCCTGGCGCAGGCTCTCGGCGAAGTGCCCCATGGAGTGGAGCATCTGTTCGATCTCGTCGCGGGGCAGCCCGGCGGGCAGGGCCTGGGGGGCGCTGGCGGCCTGGGCGGCCTCGGGGAAGTGGCGGCCCATCACCTCCAGACCACGGCGCAGGTTGTGCACCACGAGGCGGTTGAAGAAGACGTAGATGGTGGCGAAGAGGAAGATGGCCCCCAGGCTGAACATGAGCACGAAGCCCAGGGTGGCCCCCTGGATGCGCGCCACGGTGGCCTCCATGGGCAGGCGCACCACATGGGCCCCGGCCAGTTCGCCCTCCTTGCGGTTGAAGCCGCGCTCCGGGCCGAAGGCCTCCACCAGTTCCTTGGGGGCCATGGCCGGGTCGCCGTGGCAGCGCAGGCAGAAACCCTGGTAGCGCACGGGCTGGGCCAGCACCATGTACTGCTTGCCGCCTTCCATGAGGATGGCCTCGTCCCATTCGCGGTCCGGGTCGGCCTGGAAGCGGGCGATGAACTCGCGCTCCAGGCCCCTGGCCTCCAGGTCGGGGCTGCGCGCGCCCAGGGCCACGCGGCGGAAGCCGAAGTCTTCCCTGCCTTCCGGGCCGGTGGGGGCCATGGCGGCGCGGGCCAGGGCGGTGCAGCTCATGGCCTCGAGCAGCCCCTTGTCCTCCAGGAGCGCGCCGGAGATGACCGGGCGCAGGTTGTCCTGCACGTAGACGTGGAGCGATTCCACGCCGCGCAGGATCACCTGGGCCTTGCCGCGCGCCTCGTTCTCCAGGGTTTCGCGCAGGTACTGCTGGAGCAGGTAGACGAAGAAGACGCCGATCACGGCCATGATGGCCGCGAGGCCGAGGATGAACTTGGTCTGGAGGTTGCGGGGCCTGGGGAAACGCATAGGGCCATGATACCGCGCACCGGGCCGGAGGGCAACACGGTCGGACGCTGCCGCGGGCCGAGGGCGCATGTGGACGGGGCGGTCCCGGAAGCCGGGTCAGGGGTTGCCGGCCATGTCCTCGTCGCGCCGGGCCAGGAAGCTTGCGTATTCCCGGGTCAGGTGGCGCGTGGAGAAGAGATAGACCGCGCCCTCCGGGCTCTGCGTGAAGCGGATGTCGGCGTAGGCCTCGCTTGCGGCCATGGCTTTCAGCGCGGCGGAGATCTCCTCGGGCGCGAGGGCGAAGGGCGGGCACTCGAAGAGTTCCAGCCTGACGGGCCTGGGATAGTCCCGGGAATTGATGCGCACCTCGGCCGCGATGAGCTCCGCCTTGTCCCCCCTGCGGTCGAGGATGCCCGCGTAGTGGCGGCTCAGCAGGGCGGGCATGTGGTATTTGGTTTCGCCGTCCTGCCCCGTGAAGGAGGCGATGTCCGGCTCCCGGGCCAGGCTTTCGGCCAACAGCGCGGCCAGTCCTTCCTCAGGGGCCGCGGGGACCGGAAGGGCTGCGGAGGCCTGCGGGGCCTCGCCGCCGGGCTGTCCGGCCACCGCGGCGACGATCTCGCCCAGCCCGGCCAGCCTGGCCTGCGCGCTGGCCTGGCGCACCGCCTCGCGCGCCAGGAGGAGCGGATCATTTTCCGGGTTCATTCCCGTCTCCCGGCAGGAGGTTCAGGCGCTCAAGGGCCGAAGCCGCGCCGTCCAGGCCGAGGCGCGCGTAGGTCTCGCGGGTCGGCGCGCCGCTGGCCTTGTCCCAGCCCATGACCCCGTAGAACATGTCCAGGGCCGTTGCGATGTCGGCGCGGTCCATGCGGATGGTCCCCTGGGTGAAAGGCTGCTGGCCGTGCTTGTCCTCGTAGAGCCAGTCCGGCGTCAGGTCGTGTTTCTCGCGCATGGCGAGGGTCCCCATGTCCCGGATGGTCAGGGCGCGGTGCAGGGTGAAGATGCGCTCGCCCATGAGGTCCAGCTCTTCGCGGCTGGTCGCGCGCCCGGTGGCCAGGCTGAAGAGCTTCGATTCCAGGCTGTCGTCGCCCCGGTAGCCCTGCTCCTTGAGGGGCGAGGCCACCCACGGCCCCATCCAGTTGCACAGCCCCAGGCTGTCGTGCAGCTCCTTGCGCACCAGCGACCATCTGGCCCGCCGGGCCTTGTGGACGTTCATGGGCCTGTAGTCGCCCACCGCGTCCACGCTGTCGGGCGAGCCCCAGATCCCCCCGGCCAACCGCTTCTGCTCCTCGATGGGCAGGCCGTTGCGCACGAAGTTGGTGTGCGAGTGGCACTGGGCGTCCCGGTTGTACTGGGTGTTGATGAGCACACCGCACTGGCCGTCGTCCTCGTTGGCGTGGTGCTTGGGGTGACCCATCTTCCAGTAGAGGGTGGAGTGGTCGCGCTTCCAGTCCTCCTCCTTGAGGCCCCAGTGCCTGAAGAGCCCGGCCGTGCCCTGGCTCATCACCTGGCCCAGCTCGCCCTGGCGCTCGCTCAGGCGCGGGATCAGGTCGAAGAGGAAGGCCGGGTCCCCGGCGTCGTACTTGTCCCAGTCGTAGGAGGCGTATTCCTTGGCGGGCAGCCTGGCCTTCAGGGTTCCGTCGGAATACAGCTTCACGAAGTCGCGCTGCAGCTGGCCGTAGTTGCACCACAGCCCGTAGTCGTCGGCCAGGTGCATGCCCACCATGCAGGCCTCGAGCGAGCCGAGTCCCTTGTTTCCGCCCGGCATGTTCCGGAAGAAGGCGCGCCCGAACACCAGCCCGACGCAGGTGTTCTGCCCCACCTCCTTGATGCCGTACTTGGCCGCCACCGAGGGCATCTTGACGACGGTGTGGCAGCGGATGGGACAGGCCGTGCAGCCGTTGCCGCGCACGGTGTGCCGCCAGGCCTGCTCGCCCAGGAAGAAGGCCGCGCTGTTGGAGCGGTAGGCGATGCGGTTGAGGTCGAGGATGCTGCCCGTGATCTCCACGGGAGGGTCCGCCGCGCCCCAGCGCCTGCCCGGCTCGCCCACCCAGCGCGAGCCCGGGTTGTAGTACTCCGACTCGGGGCTGGGAAAGGCCGGGACCACGTGCTGGTTGTTGGCCCCGAGGAGGGAGAGGTGGTGCTTGATCAGCCGCTCCCATTCGTCCCTGGGCCCCGCGATGCGCAACGAGCCCGACCCCTGCACCCCCACGGCCTTGAGATTCTTCGAGCCCATCACCCCGCCCACGCCGCCCGCCGAATGCGAGACGCTGTTGGCCACGATGGCCAGGGGGGCCAGCCGCTCGCCCGCCTGCCCGATGGCCGCCACCACGCAGTCCGGCCCCATCTCCTGGCTGATTTCCAGCGTGGCGCGCCGGATGCCGCCGCCCCAGAGCCTGGAGGCGTCGCGCAGCTCCACCCGGCCGTCGCGGATGAAGAGCCAGACCGGTTTGTCGGCGCGGCCTTCCAGGATCAGGGCGTCGTAGCCCGCGTATTTGAGCTTGGCCGCGAACTGGCCGCCCATGTGGCCGCTGCCCGCCAGGGGGGCGGGCCAGACCGTGGGGAAGACGGCCGTAACCGCCGTGCGTCCGTTGCAGGGCACGCCGGTTCCGGCCAGGGCCCCGGTGGCGAACACCAGCTTGTTGGCCGGGTCGAATGGCCCGGTTCCGGCCGGCACCTCGTCGAAGAGCACCCTGTAGCCGATGCCCGTGCCGCCCAGGACGTCGCCGTACTTCTCCGCCGTATCCTCCCGGCTGACCTTGCCGCTCGACAGGTCCACCCGCAGCACCCTGCCCGCGAATCCTCCGGGGCTTTGCGTCATGATCCGCTCCTTGGCCGCTCTTTGACCGGAGTGTTCCGCGCGGGGACGTGGCACTCCGCGCAGGCCCCGGCCTTTTCCGGGGGAATGACGCTCACCGCAGCGAGAGCCGGGCTCTCGCGGGTGAGGTCGCGCCAGGGGGCGTAGCGCAGGGCCTGGGCCGGGCAGGCCTCCACGCAGCGCGGCCTGCCCTGGCAGAGGAAGCATTTGGAAGCCTTCCCCTTGCCCTCGTCGAAGACCATCATGGCGTAGGGACACGCCCGTTGGCACAGGCGGCAGCCCACGCAGCGCGCTTCGTCCACCACCCTGGCCCCGGTGGCCTTGTCCTCAACGATGGCGTCCTGGGGGCAGGCCGTGGCGCAGGGCACCGGATGCGGGCACTGGCGGCAGAGGCCCTGCACCACCAGGCCGTTGCCGTAGGCCCCCAGGAGCGGCGCGCCGGAAGGACCGGCAGGGCCGAAGTTGAGGTTGCGTGAAATCTTGATCCGGGAAAGCGACGGAGCGGCCACGGCGTCGTTGAACTCCGTGCAGGCCAGCTCGCAGCGCTGGCAGCCCACGCAGCGCGCGGGATCGGCGAAGAGCAGGCCCTGGGGATTTTCCAGGATCACCAGCGGCGCCCCGGCCCCCCAGACCCTGGCCGCGCCGAGCGCCGCCATGCTCGCCAGCGCTCCGGCCGAAAAGACCAGGAAACCCCGCCGGGAGAGTTCGCCCCCCAGGCCGCAACGATCGGCCGCCTCGACGATCGGTCCGGTCCCGCAAAAGCGCTTCATGCTCCCCTCCTCCCCCGGACGCCCGGGAGGTTCCTCCGCGAGGGACGCCCCGGGAGGATGCCCCGCGAGGGCTTGGCCCCGCATTCTTTTGCCCGTATCCTTCTAGACCAAGCCCTCAAAGCGAGCAACCGGCATCACGCCGCCGGACGGGAACGATCCATGGATGTCCACAAGCAATGCGAGGCCATCAGCTACAGCGCCGAAGGCCTCAGGCCGGTCGCGGTGAACGCCGTGCTGGAGACGAGCCTGCTCCTGCTGGTGAACGGCAGGGAGCTGGCCACCCTGCAGTGCACGGGCCTGTATCCGCGCTACCTGGCGGCCGGGTTTCTCTTCTGCAACGGCATCGTCGGCCAGGCCCGGGACATCGGGGACATCGCCGTCGACGAGCGCGAGGACGGCCTCGTCGCCCGCATCGAGCTGGTCTCCAAGGCCCCGGTGGCGCCCCGGCTCAGCCTCACCTCGGGCCAGGGACTGGCCGCGCTCGGGTGCGGGCCCGAGGGCGCGGCGGCGAAGCGGAACGCCCCGGTCTGCACGCCCGGCCAGCTCCTGACCCTGGCCGCGGAACTCGAAGCGCGCTCGGAACTCTACCGGGCCACCAGGGGCTGCCACAACAGCACCCTGTGCTCGGCCGGGGAGATCCTGTTCTTCTGCCCGGACATCGGCCGCCACAACGCCATCGACACCATCGCCGGGAAATGCCTGCTGGAGGGCATCGACACGCGCGACAAGATCCTGCTCTCCACGGGCCGCGTCTCCGGGGAGATCGCCCTGAAGGCCGCGCGCTGCGGCTTCGCCGTGCTGGCCTCCCGCTCCATGGCCACCAGCCTCGGCGCGGAACTGGCCCGCAAGCTGGGCCTCACCCTGGTGGGCGACATCACGCCCGAGGGCTGCCTGATCTACCACAACAGCGGGAGCGTCGGGCTCACGGGCACGGACCGCTCACCACGCTGACACGGCCGCCTGACGCCCCACGAGAAACAGCGGCAGCGCCTCTTTCGGAGCGCCCTCGCAAGCTCTGCCCACGCTCGGCGGCATCGCTTGGGCATTGGTCCCGGCACCCGGCAAATGTCCCGGCCCTGCGCAGACCTCGGCAGCCCGGACGAACTCCAGGCCGAGCCCCGGGTCCGTTGTAGCCCGTACGGCCATGACACCGGAGCCGGAGGGCAACACGGGTGGTTTTCCGGCGCATGACACGGTACGTATCGCCCGGGCCTCGTCCGGGATGATCCGGCCTTTGAACTGTCCGTCCAGGAACCTTTCCAGGCCTCATTGTATTTTCGTGAGTTCCCTGACCTGCTCGGCACCAAATTCCCTAGCAAGAGCCTTCCAGCGCCCATCATTCCTTGCTTGACACCCGAGTGGTAGATGCCGAGCCTGCGATAATACGCGTGACAATCTCCTTGAGAGCGACAATGTCAATCGGCTTAGCAATGTAGTCATTCATCCCGACTGCCAGGAATTTCTCCCTGTCTCCAACCATAGAATAGGCTGTCGTGGCTACGATGGGAATATTAGCCTTTACGCCTAGTGCCGAAGAAGATCTGATGGCTTTAGTAGCCTCAACTCCATCCATAACAGGCATCTGGATATCCATAAGGATGATGTCGAAATCCTGTTCGCCCAAAAGCCTCAAGGTTTCCTGCCCATCAGTTGCGACGGTAACAGAGTAGCCCGCTTTGTTGAAGAGTCGCGTTGTAACCATAGCGGTTACGGCATCGTCTTCGGCCAACAGGATACGGAGGGGAGTTTCGCTGGGTAAGCCCGGAGTCAAACGAGCCTCCTCCAGGTCAATATTCATCTTTCCCCCGGGGAGCTTAAACGGCAGCGAAAAGTAGAAGGTAGTCCCACCGCTTTCTGTATTGTCAACGGAGATGGCCCCCCCCATAAGACTAACCAACCGGCGCACGATGGAAAGGCCTAATCCTGCACCTTGGAAGTTACGACGGAAGGTATCCCCTCCTTGGACGAAAGGATCAAAGAGGTCTTTTAACCGATTATCCGGGATGCCTATTCCAGTGTCCTCAACAGAGAAGAGGACTCTGCAAGACGCTTTATCGTCGAGCTGAATCACGGATGCCTCCACAACAACATGCCCCTTCTCGGTGAATTTAATAGCGTTCCCAACAAGGTTGAAAAGCACTTGCCGGAGTCGCGCTTCATCTCCAATCAGTCGTTTGGGAATCTGCGGGCTTACTGTGAAATCCAAGTCAAGCTTCTTCTCTTTTGCGGCTGACTTAAAAAGCTCCATAATGGATTCTTTCAAATTGTAAAATTCGAATTCGGCTTCGATGACTTGCATCTTGCCCGCCTCGACTCTTGAAATATCGAGGATATCGGAGAGCAGCCGAGTCAAGCGATTTGAAGATTTTATAGCAGCAAGGATGTATTCTTTCTGTTCTTCATTCGGGGCTGTAGTGTCTAGCAATTGCAGCATTCCCAGAACGCCATTAAGTGGCGTACGAATCTCGTGACTCATGTTGGCCAGAAATTCGGACTTTGCTCTGTTTGCGGACTCGGCAAAGTTTTTCGCAATTTGGAGTGCTTCTAAAGCCTGAAGACGTTCAACCTCTCCTCCCGCTCGAACACCTGCTAACTGAAGAATTGACCCGGCAAGCCGGGAATCATTCAAGGGGTGACGACCGATAACCGCTATAAGTCCGTTGGGTTGCCCGGCAGAATCCCACAGGGTGATGCCCACATAGCTCTCGGCAAGCATGTCTTGGAGGACTTCATCTTTAGGGAAAAGCCCGCGCACATCGCGGGGGAAACAGCATGTCTGCTTCCCCACCACATCCCCACAAGGAGTGTCCTTCAATGCGTAGCTGATGTTGTCTTCAAAATGCCCATCGAAATATACAGCCAGAGTTCTGGCGTTAAGCCCGTCCCCTTCCAGCCTATCAATGCAGACGAAGTCCATGTCCAGTGTTTCAGCCAAATACTTAGCAAGAGTCTCGAAGAATCCCATCCCCGAACGTGCGCTGCAACAGGTGGCCAAAAAAGTCAGAGCCTGCTCTATGGTTTTTCGCTCCGTTATGTCTCGATTGCATACACGGCGGCCCAAGAAGACGCCTTCATCGCTGAAGATTGATTTGCAGATATGGCTGATCCAGACGACATCGCCAGAGGGCTTGATTATTCTGAATTCTATTTCCTGAGGCTGATGCTGAAGTTTGTCCAATTCCTCCAGGTGCTCTTTCCAGATTCCCCGGTCTTTTGGGTGAACTATCTCAAGGATCGAGAGTGGTTCGTCCTTTGTAAACTCTTCCGGTGCGAAGCCAGAGATGGCTTTGCACGAAGGGGAAACCCAAACGTACTTACCGTCCGGGGCTCGCCAGTATTCCCAGTCGTATGTGTTTTCGGAGATAATGCGGAGATGCGCTTCACTCTTCAGCAAGCCCTCTTCAGCCTGCTTGCGTTCTGTGATGTCGCTTATCACGACGCGGTATACAATGATTCCCTCGAAGTCTCGAGTGACCGCGGAGGAAAGGCTCGCCCAAAAAGGCGTGCCATCCATTTTAACCATCAATAGTTCCCATACCTGCGACTCACTTGTCTCAAGGAGCTTCTTGCGGTGGTGGTAGTACTGACCCTGGAACTCTACATGGATGAATCGGCTTAACGGCTGCTTGATAAGCTCGGTCCGGGGAACACCTAGCAGGGTCGCAACAGTGAGGTTAGCCTCCTGGATAAACCCCCTATCCGTAAGGGTGAGATACCCAATGGGTGCCAGGTCATAAAGATCAAAATAGCGCGCCCGCCCGGCATCCAACTCTGCCTGAGCTAGACGCAGTTCCTCGTTCTGCATCTCCAACTCAATCTGGTGGACGCGGAGTTCGTGAAGAACCTGCTGTGTTTCTTCGAGTAAAAGAGCGCGATCGTTCTTGGTCTCACTTGCCAATACGCGTTTCTCCGCTTCCTGGCGCAGCTTGTCCTTCGTCATGGTTCCCCCTCAGAGCAAAGGTCGCTCCGTGGTCGCGAGAGCATAAACTTGACCGGCCTCACCGATAAGAGGTGTCGCCAGTATCGATACCGCCACGAGCTTTCCATCCCTGGTGAGACGCTGCGCCTTATACGGTTCATGCTCGCCTCCCGCTGAGATTCGGCGAAGTATTTTAATTTCTTCTTCGCGCTTATCTTGAGGGATGATGTCACGAATGTTCATGCTCAAAGCTTCTTGTTTGGTCCAACCGAATATCCTTTGAGCCGAAGGATTCCAGGCCATGATGCCCCCGTCCAAATTCAGCATCAAGATGGCATCTTGGGAGTCGCGTACAACCACAGCTAGACGGAGCTGGTCGTTTGCCTGCGCAAGCAGATCCTGCGATTTTTTCATCTCAGTGATATCGAAGAACGTGATCACAACGCCTTCAATCACATTGTCGAGTGTCCGATAAGGCCGAATGCGCATCGTGTACCACTTGCCTTCAAGCGTCTGAACTTCTGTCTCTTTAGGGGTCAGAGAATCAAGGACGGCCTGCGCATCAGCCACCAAGCTATCATACCCGACAAGATTTGACACGATATGGCGCACTGGTCTCCCCACATCACTCAGGATCAGGTTGATTATCTGAGTGGCGGCAGGGGTGAAACGAAGGATGTGTAACTTATGATCAACAAAGATGGTGGCAATGCCCGTACCGGCCAGAAGGTTGTTCATATCGTTGTTGGCTCGCGACAAATCCGCCACCTTGGTTTGGAGCTCAGAGTTGACCGTCGCCAGTTCTTCGTTGACCGATTGGAGTTCTTCCTTGGATGTCTCAAGTTCTTCATTTGTGGATTGGAGCTCTTCATTGACCGACTGCATCTCCTCGTTCGAGGATTTGAGTTCTTCGTTAGAGGTTTCCAGTTCCTCGTTAGTAGTTTGAAGATACTCTTCCTTGGCTCGCAGTTCTTGTTTAAGTGATGTGATGCGCTCATCAACAGTTGAACCCAAAATGCCGTCAGCTTCGAGGGCCTGCGGGGTGGAAATCCCTTCCTGCTCGTTGGCGGGTGATTGAGATTGCTCCAGGATGACGAGAAAGAGGGGTGATTCCGTTACTCCGCCAGTGCCAGTCATGACCGGGCGAATGGTCAGGTTGACCGAAGTGAAGTCGCCATTGGTTTTAACTCGAAGGCCAGAAAACTGAACGACTTCTCTGGTCTGGACGGCTTTGTGCAAGGCGGTGGCCAAGTCTCGCCGCAACCCTTCGCGAGCATTTTTCAAAATATTTACGACACCAACTTCACCCGGAGGCTGTTCCAGATACTGGCCAGAGCGACCGTGTAGATAGAAAATGACACCTTGCCCGTTGACCAGGGCAGCGACAGGATCAAACTGTTGCAGAAGTGTTTTTTCAGTTAATTCCCGCATAGGTAGATTACTAGTGTCAACTCCCCTTGATGCTCCTAATGGGCGTCTAGCATCCAACGCAGTCATGGGTGGCAGGAATTGCCCTAGGGGTATGCGGTGAGAACCCAGGACATCCCCTTTGCGCTGGTAAATCTTCAACTTTCTTTCAAGCGTAGAAAATAGGTCGCCGAACTCGCCAACAGTTTCCGAGGTTCCCAGAAAAAGGAAGCCGCCAGGGTTCAAGGCGTAGTGAAAAAGTGGAATAATCTTCTTCTGCAAGTCCCCGTCCAAATAAATAAGCAGATTACGACAACTAATCAGGTCGAGTTTGGAGAAGGGTGGGTCCTTGATCACATTCTGCTCAGAAAAGACAAGCATGTCCCGGATGCCTTTATTAACTCGGTACGCGACCCCGTCAGCCTCAACAGAGAAAAATCGAGCTAAACGTTCTTCAGAGATGTCAGAGGAAATGCTAGCAGGATAAAGACCGCTGCGGGCTGTTCCAATCGACTGGCTGTCAATGTCGGTGGCGAAAATTTGGACTTTGAAGCTCTGTTTCAAATCATCCATTCGCTCTTGCAGGAGGATGGCCAAAGAGTATGCCTCTTCACCTGTCGAGCATCCTGGCGACCAAATGCGAATCAGAGAGCCTGGGGACTTACCGGCAAAGAGTTTCGGGATAATTTGTTCTTCAAGGGCTTTAAAGGCAGCAGGATCGCGAAAGAAATTGGTTACGCCGATCAACAGATCACGAAAGAGGGCTTCAACTTCAGCGGGGGTCCGTTGCAAACACTTGACGTAGCCGTCCATCGTATCGATCTGATGAACTGCCATTCGTCGTTCAATCCGGCGATGAATCGTGCTCGGCTTATACTGGGAAAAATCATGACTGGTCTGTGCACGAAGGAGGATGAAAATCTTTTTTAGAGTGCTTTCTGTCTTGAGCGGAAGAGCTGTTACCTGCCGAGGGGGCTTGCCGAATGCATGGACGACGTAGCTGATTATCTGGGCTGGCATCTCGGCTGGTGGCAATTCGAAATCAACTAGGCCGGTGGCAAGGGCGCTTCGCGGCATTCCATCATACTCGGTGGACTCGGGTTTCTGGGCCATGACCATGCCCCCTTCGCCCTTGATGGCCCGAACCCCCATAGTTCCATCACTTCCGGTTCCAGAGAGCACTATGGCTATGGCCTTCTCGCGTTGATCTTGGGCCAGGGACCGGAAAAAGAAATCAATCGGCAGACGCTGTCCTCGGGGAGCTAAAGGTTCCAATAATTGGAGCGTGCCATTCAGAAAGGCCATATCCCGATTGGGCGGAATGATGTACGCGCAGTTAGGCTTCACTACCATCCCATCCTCTACCTCGAACACCTGCATGCGGGTATAGCGCCGGATAAGGTCGGTGAGGATGCTTTTGTGGTCAGGGGCCAGATGTTGAACCAGCACAAAGGCCATGCCTGGATCGGTCTCAACAGGCATGCCAGAGAAGAATGCCTCAAAAGCCGCCAAACCTCCTGCAGATGCGCCGATCCCGACTATGGGGAAAGATGGATCAGGGGGCTGCACAGGGTCGATGGTGGGCGTCTCAACCGAAGCCTTGGGGCTAGTCGTGGGTTTAGACTTCGGCGGTGCCTTTTTCTTGGCCATTAGACGGTCTCCCTGTGGGTGGCATGAACATTCGCTCACGAAGATTCTGATGTCCCATTTGTCGCGATCATACCTATTTAGCTGATTATCCCACTTATGGTGAATTGAGACAAGCGAATCCGGGGGTAAAGGGCCCTCCGTGATATGAAATCTTTCGCCCGACGAATCGATCACTTTGATCCAACCCAAACACCAAGCGCTACAAATAGAAGTCTCGCCCCGACTCAGCGGCCGCGTCCAGCCTGCCCGGCATGGGTTTCACCAACCGGAGCGTCCGCCAACCGCGCCCTGCGTTCTTGAGAACGCACCCTGCGTCGCCGGGTTCGCGGCCTCGGGGACGCATCGTACGCCCCTTTCTGGCCGGACTGAGCAATATCAACAGGTTATAACTTTTTCCAGCCTCCTCAAACTTTGGCATCCCGTTTGCTATTAAGAAGGCGGGTTGGTTGTGGTGGGGAGATGCCGCGAGACTTCAGCCGTCTTGCTGGCGTCACCCCTTCGAGACGAGAGATTCCGGCTGCCTGCCGGCCTCTTCCCTCAGGGCTTGGGCCGCGAAGGTGACGACCTTCGCGGCCCTCTTTTTCCCCTTGCCTTTCCCCAACGCTGTTATATCCTCGCACGCACGCTATGCCCCAATTCTCGCAAGACCTTGCCAAGGCCTGCCGGTTCGAGAGCCGCCTGGACATGCGCTGCCTCGTCACCAAGCTCCTGGACGACGCACCGCCCCCTGTCCGCGTGGCCATCATGCACCTGCTGGTGTCCCTCAAGACGAGCCTCGTCACCCTGGTGAAACGCCCGGACTTCCACAACCTGGAACAGCCCGTGCGCGACTGGGGCGAACTCCTCTGCGCGCTCACCGAACTCCGGCTCGACCTCGACCGCATCAAGTCCTCGCGCATCGAGCGCCTGCGCCACTGCCACCCGCACTTCATCCAGCTGGAGCACCGCTTCGAGCTGCTCAAGCGCGCCTACGAATCCAGCACGCTGATGACCGAGATCATCTACGCGCTCGTCGAGGCCGGGCAGGAATTCACCACGGCCGAGGAGATCCTGGAACGCTCCGGCGAGGTGCTCCTGCGCGAGCTGGGGGCCGACCTCTTCGTCTGCCGCCTGCGCGACGAGGAAGGCAACTGGATCAACGTGGCCGCCTCCGACGCCGAGGAAAAGCAGACCCCCATCTTCGTGTGGATCATGGAAGACTCCATGGACACCCACCCCGTCATGCGCGCCGTCAACGAGCGCGGGGTGTTCCACGTGCTCTCCAACGACCTGCGCGGCCTGGAACGCGGCGGCGAATCCATCGACTGCATGGCCTACCAGGAGGGCTACCGCTCCCGCCTGGCCTTCATCCTGCGCGTCTCCGACTGCGACGCCTTCGGGGCCATCAACCTCTACTCCCACCACCCCGGCTTCTTCGACCGCTACGAGCCCCAGTTCCTGGCCGACGCCTCCAAGATCGTCTCGCTCACCGTGGGCCGCCAGCTCGAAGTGGGCAAGGACGCCCTGGCCAAGGCCGCGGGCGGCATGGCCCACGTGGGCAACAACGTCCTGGGCATCATGATGAACTACAACTCCATGGTGCTCGAAGAGCTCGAGGCCATCGCCGGAGAGGTGAAGACGGCCCTGGACCGCCCCCAGCCCGACCGCGACGTGCACGACCTGGCCGAAGAGATCAGCCGCCTGCGCAAGCTGCTCATCGACCTGGACGTGGACCGCAAGGTGGACAGCCTCAAGGGCGTGGCCGAGGCCATCCTGCGCCTCAAGGCCGCCATCGGCAACCTGCTCACCCAGGTGGACAAGCCCGTGCTCATGCCCTACGTGCGCGGCCAGGAAGTGCTCGACCTGGAGCACCAACACCACGGCAGCCATTCTTGACAGCCCGCCGGGGCGTTGTTAGCTCTCTGGCACTCTCAAGAGGTGAGTGCCAAACATGAGCGACGCCCCGCTCCTCCCACGCGAAAAAGAAGTCCTCGCCACCATCCTGGAGGACTACATCGCCAAGGCCCAGCCCGTGGGCTCGCGCACGGTCTCCAAGGCCGGGGGGATACGGCTTTCGCCCGCCTCCATCCGCAACACCATGTCCGACCTGGCCGACAAGGGCTACCTGGGCCAGCCCCACACCTCGGCAGGGCGCGTGCCCACCGAGAAGGCCTTCCGCCTCTACCTCGACGAGGTGATGCGCATCCGCCCCCTGCCCGAGCCCCTCAAGGAAATGATGGCCGCCTCCCTGGGCCAGGCCGGCCTGGAGATCGACACCATCCTGCGCCACGCCTCCCGGCTGGTCTCCTCGGTGTCGCGCCAGGCCTGCGTGGTCACGGCCCCCAGGCCGGACCAGGCCCGCTGGCGGCAGATCGACTTCGTGCTCCTGCGTCCGGGGCTTGTCATGGGCATCCTGGTGCTCCAGGGCGGCCTGGTGCAGAAGCGCCTGGTGGCCGTGGGCGAGGACATCGCCGCCGACGACCTGGTGCACTTCGGCAACTACCTCAACCACCATTTCCAGAACCTCGCGGTCTCCGAGGTGCGCGCGCGCATCCTGGCCGAAATGGCCGCCGCCGAGCGCGAACTCTCCGACCTGACCGGGCGCGCCCTGCGCCTGGCCATGGAGGCCTTCGACGCCCCCGAGAGCCCCGAGGTCTACCTGGAAGGCACGCTCAACATGCTCGCCCAGCCCGAGTTCTCCGACATGGGGGCCATGCGCGAGGTGCTGGGCGCGCTGCAGGACCGCGCGAGGCTCCTGGACGTGCTGGACAAGACCATCGCCCAGTACCGCACCGTGGTGATCCTGGGCAACGAGTCCCACGTGGCCGACCTCTCGGGCTGCGGCCTGGTGAGCGCCCCCTACGGAGGCGCCCAGACCCCCGTGGGCTCCGTGAGCGTCATCGGCCCCCTCCGCATGGACTACGCCGAGGTGGTGCCCCTGGTGAACTACACCGCCAAGCTCATCACCGCCATGCTGGACAAACATTTCTAAGGTCCCCCCGGACCCTTCCATTCCCTTGAAGCCCTTTCGGAGGAGCCATCCATGACCACGCCCGAAAACGACGCCCCCGCCGAAGCCCCCCTCTCCCTGGAGGAGCAGGTGGAGAAGCTCAAGCAGGAGGTGGCCGCCGAGGCCGACAAGCGCCTGCGCGCCCTGGCCGAGACGGAAAACCTGAAGAAACGCCTGATCCGCGAGAAAGAGGAATTCGTGCGCTACGCCGCCGAATCCGTGCTGGCCGACCTCCTGCCCGTGCTGGACAACCTGGACCTGGCCCTGGCCCACGGCGCGGCCGTGCCCGGCTGCAAGGACGTGGTGCTGGGCGTGGAGATGACCCGCAAGGTGTTCCTGGACACCCTGGCCCGCCACGGGCTGGAGCCTTGCGGCGCCCCCGGCGAGGAGTTCAACCCCGAAATCCACGAGGCCGTGGGCGCGCAGCCCGGCGGCGGCATGGCCCCGGGCCACGTTCTTTCGGTGATGCAGGCCGGATACCGCCTGCGCGGCAGGCTTCTGCGCCCGGCCAAGGTGATGGTGAGCCAGTAGCGCCCCCTCCACCCGGAATCACGCGCATTGCGAGGCAAAAAGGTGGCCCCGGGCCCCTTTACAGCTTCGAAAACCGAATTATTGTCAACCTCGACCGCGCCCGCTCCGGCGGGCGCGTCCTTTGAGCAAACCATCCGGTTCCTTGAGCGGCACCGGCAGCCATCATCACTCCCAAGGAGGAACCTTTTTCATGGGCAAGATCATCGGCATCGACCTCGGCACCACCAACTCCTGCGTCTACGTCATGGAAGGCAAGGACCCCAAGTGCATCACCAACCCCGAGGGCGGGCGCACCACCCCCTCCATCGTCGCCTTCACCAAAGAACGTCTGGTGGGCGAGATCGCCAAGCGCCAGTCCGTCACCAACCCCGAGAAGACCATCTTCGCCGTGAAGCGCCTCATGGGCCGCGCCTTTGACGCGCCCGAGGTGGCCGAGTGGCTCAAGCACTGCCCCTACAAGATCGTGGCCGGGGCCAACGGCGACGCCGCCGTCGAGGTGGAGGGCAAGCGCTACTCCGCCCCCGAGGTCTCCGCCATGATCCTGGCCAAGCTCAAGGCCGACGCCGAAGCCTACCTGGGCGAGACAGTCACCGAAGCCGTGATCACCGTGCCCGCCTACTTCAACGACTCCCAGCGCCAGGCCACCAAGGACGCCGGGCGCATCGCGGGCCTCGAGGTGAAGCGCATCATCAACGAGCCCACCGCCGCCTCGCTGGCCTACGGCTTCGACAAGAAGGCCAACGAGAAGATCGCCGTCTTCGACCTGGGCGGAGGCACCTTCGACATCTCCATCCTGGAAGTGGGCGACAACGTAGTGGAAGTGCGCGCCACCAACGGCGACACCTTCCTGGGCGGCGAAGACTTCGACCACCGCGTGATCCAGTACCTGGTGGACGAGTTCAAGCGCGAGAACGGCATCGACCTCTCCCAGGACCGCATGGCCCTCCAGCGCCTCAAGGAGGCCGCCGAGAAGGCCAAGAAGGAACTCTCCACCGCCATGGAGACCGAGGTCAACCTGCCCTTCATCACCGCCGACGCCAACGGCCCCAAGCACATGATGGTCAAGCTCTCGCGCGGCAAGCTCGAGAAGCTGGTGGAAGACCTCGTGGAGCGCACCGCCGGCCCCTGCCGGAAAGCGCTGGCCGACGCCGGGCTCACCGCCGCCGACGTGGACGAGGTGATCCTGGTGGGCGGCATGACCCGCATGCCCCTGGTTTCCCAGAAGGTGAAGGAACTCTTCGGCAAGGAGCCCAACCGCTCCGTGAACCCCGACGAAGTGGTGGCCATGGGCGCGGCCATCCAGGGCGGCATCCTCACCGGCGACGTGAAGGACGTGCTGCTCCTGGACGTGACCCCCCTGACGCTGGGCATCGAGACCCTGGGCGGCGTGTTCACCAAGCTCATCGAGCGCAACACCACCATCCCCACGCGCAAGTCCCAGGTGTTCACCACGGCTGCCGACAACCAGCCCTCGGTGTCCATCCATGTGCTCCAGGGCGAGCGCCCCATGGCCCAGGACAACATGACCCTGGGACGCTTCGAACTCACGGGCATCCCCGCCGCCCCGCGCGGCGTGCCCCAGATCGAGGTGGGCTTCGACATCGACGCCAACGGCATCGTCAACGTCACCGCCAAGGACACCGCCACCGGCAAGCAGCAGTCCATCCAGATCACGGCCTCCTCGGGCCTCTCCGAGGCCGAGATCCAGCGGCTGATCAAGGACGCCGAGTCCCACGCCGCCGACGACAAGAAGAAGCAGGAGACCATCGAGGCCCGCAACCACGCCGACACCCTGGTCTACACCACCGAGAAGAGCCTGCGCGAGCTGGGCGACAAGGTGGACGCCGTGACCAAGGGCGAGATCGAGGCCAAGGCCGAGAAGCTTAAGGAGCTCATGAAGGGCGACGACGCCGAGGCCATCAAGAAGGCCACCGACGAGCTGGCCCAGGTGTCGCACAAGCTGGCCGAGAAGCTCTACCAGCAGCAGGGCGCGCAGCCCGGCGGCCCCGAGGCCGGCGGCCCGGGTGCTCCCGGTGGCCACGGCCCGGCTGGCGGCCCCAAGGGCGACGACGACGTGGTGGACGCCGACTACACCGAAGTGAAGAAATAACGACTCCGCAACGAGCTGATGATCAAGCGCCCGGCAGGGAAACCTGCCGGGCGCTGTTGCGTCGGCGGCCGGGAAGCGACCGCTGGAGACCGGGGAGCGCCCCGGCGTGGCAGCGTATGCGGCACGGCGCGGCACCGCCCGGCGCTGGCTTTCCCATCCGTAAGTGGACGCCCGCCCCGCGACGCTGTAGAGCCAACGGACCCTCCCGGCCGAGCGCGGCCCGGCCGGTCGGCTCCGGCCGTGTCCCCTCCTCCATCGCGCGCCGGGCGGGCAGCACCCTGACGGAGGTCTTCATGCTGTCGCTTTGCCGCCGCGCGCTCCTGCTCCTGGCCCTGGGCATGTCCCTGGCCGTCGCCGGTCTGGCTCCCGGCCGGGCCCTGGCCCAGCCCCTGGGGCCGGACCCCTACTTCTCCAGCGCGGCGGCCACCCTGGCGGCCCTCCAGCTCCTGCCGCTTCCGCCCGCCCCGGGCACAGCCGCCCAGGCCGCCAACGTGCAGCTCCTCCAGGCCGTCACCGCCACGGCCACCCCCCAGATGACCGCCGCCGCCCTCTGGGACTCCGACCCCTCGGTCTTCGACTTCTCCCAGGTGCTCGGGCAGGACTTCAACGCCAAGAACCTGCCCGCGGCCAACGCCTTCTTCACCCGGGTGGCCCTAAACATCGAGAACACCAACATCAACCTGGACAGGATCTACAACAGCCAGGGGCCGGTCAGCCCGGCCTCTTACCCCAGCGCCCACACGCTGCTGGGGCTGGTGGACGGCATGATCCTGGCCGACATGGTTCCCGAGAAGCGCGGCGAGCTCGTCACCTACGGCGTGCAATACGGCCTGAACCGCCTGATCCTTGGCCAGCACTGGCCCGCCGACGTGGGCGCGGGGCAGATGGAGGCGGGCGTCGTGCTCTTGGCGCTGCGCGCCAGCCCCAGCTTCCAGAGCGATTTCGACCTGGCAAGGGCCGAGGTGCGCGCCAGGCTCGGGCTGCGTTAGCCCCAGGGGCCGGTCAGCGCTGAACCGCCTCGTTCTTGCTGTCGGCGGTGCGTTCCAGCAGTTCGCACCCGGCGAGCTGCTCCTGGCGCAGGCAGACGATGAGCCCGCTCAGTTCGTTGGTCTGCCCGGCCAGGTCGTCCACCTGGGCCGAAGCGCGGTACATGCCCTCGCGCGTGCCGGCAGAGACCTCCCGCACATCGCCCAGCGATTCCACCACCTCCGCGCAGGCCCCGGCCTGGTCCTGGGCCAGTTGGGCGATGTCCTGAATCTGGCGGTTGGTGCTCTCCATGGCCTCCACGATGGTCCGCAACGCATGGCGCGAGGTTTCGGACAGGGCCGCGCAGGAGGCGATGCTGTCGGCGGTCTGCTGGGTGGCCGCGAGGTTGGACCCCACGCCATCCTGGATGGCCCGGATGGCCACCACCACGTCCTTGGTGGCGTTCATGGTCTTTTCCGCAAGCTTGCGCACTTCGTCGGCCACCACGGCGAAGCCCCTGCCGGCATCCCCCGCCCTGGCGGCCTCGATGGCGGCGTTGAGGGCCAGGAGGTTGGTCTGGTCCGCGATGTCCTCGATGGCCGTGATGATGTTCCCGATCTGCCCGGCCCGATCGCCCAGACGCTCCATGCCCTCGCGCAACTTCACCGCCGTGGCGTTGATGTCCGCGAAGGCCTTGGCCACGTCGGCGGCGCTACGCTCGCCCAGGGCCGCGTTCTCCAGCGCCGCCTGGGCGGACCGGGAGGAGGCCAGGGCCTTGCCCGCCACCTGCCTGGCGCTTTCGTCCACGCGTTCCATGGCCCCGCCGGTCTCCCCGGCCAGGCTGTCCTGACGGACGGCGTCGGAGGCGGCCTGTTGCATGAGCGCCGCCAGGTCGTGGGAGGCGCGGTCCAGCACCTGCGTCACCTGCTCGGCCCTGTCCGCCAGTTCGCGCATGCGGGCGGTCTGGCGGCCGAGACTGCGCTCCTGTTCGCGGGCCGACGTCAGGTCGTAATAGAGCGAGAACACGCCCAGCATCTCGCCGTCCATGCCTTCGATGGGGTTGGCCGTCACCAGGATGTTGCGCACCGCCCCACTCTCCATCACATATTCCATCTCTGTCTGCACCTGCTTCCGATGCCTTACGGCATCCATCGAGCGCGTCTGGCGGTTGCGATCGCCGTAGAAGAACTCTCCCGGCGTCATCCCGAAACAACTTTCCGCCGGACACTGCTTTCCGAACAGTCTTAACGCTTGATCGTTGCAGTGTGTTATTTTTCCATCCATGTCGAATACGACGAGGGGAAACGAGTTCGAAAGCCCCTTGAGCACCCCTTCCGAAAAGCCGAAGCGCCTGCGCAGATCGGCGAGCATGGTCTGAAGCGCTCCCGCCAGTTGGGCCATCTCCCCGGAAAGACGCATCCGGGGCGGATCGGCCTGCCCGTGCTCCCCCGCTTGCACCGCGAAGGCCGTCAGGCGCTCCATGGGGCGAATCACCGTGCACAGGAGCGTCCAGGCGATCGCCGCGCCCACCAGAAGGCCCACCAGAAGCAGCAGCCCCTGGCTGAGCAGCAGCGTGGACACGCGCTGCTCGCTCTCCAGCTGCATGCGCGTCACCGCCTTGTCCATCTCCAGGTTCACCGCCTCGCTGGAGGCCAGCAGCACCGCCCTGTCGGCCGGAGCGCCACCCGCCGCCACGGCCTCCACGAGCGGCTTGTACCGGGTCCACTGGGCGGCGACGCTTTCGAGCAGGGGCCGGACGGTCAGAGGGGCCTTGGGAATGGCCCTGGATGGCCCGGCCGGGTTCAGGGTGAGTGGGGCGCTGCCCGAATCCATCAGCGCGGCCAAAGTGGCCTCGAAGACCCCCATGCTGGCCCTGAGTTTGGCCAGCAGGGCCTGATCCGGGCCCGCGCCGAGCAACAGGGCCTCCTTGGCGATCTTCTGGGAGAGCATCCGCTGCCGCCCCGCCAGATTGATCACCACCCCGTCGTCGCGCTGCATGGAGGACACATACGCCGTGGCCCCGAGCATCGCCCCCATGACGGCCAGCAGGATGCCTATGGGCATCAGCACTTTCCACTTCAAGGACATCCAGCCCTCCCGCAACGGTACGACTCGGTTTGAGCCCGAACGGCGGGGCAATGGGTTGAAGACGAAAAAGTTCCGTTACACCAAGACAGGATTCAGCGGGAAAAGGCAACAAAAATCGGAATCTGGGCATACAATCCGGATATCCACCCCGATTCCGACACGGCCGCTTCGGGCGCGCCTCATTTCGATCATGCCGAAACTCCCGTTGATACGGCCCGTTATAGCATCCATAGCAAGACCATCGCCCGGAAGGCGCGGGGAGGAGCGCGCCCGGCGCTCCGTCCGCCATCGCGGCGCGTTCGAGCGGTCGCCTCCCCGCTTTCGGTGAGCATTTTCATCCGGACGCTAAAGATCACCCTGCAGCATCCGATAAGAAAGGGGACAAGCCGGAATTTTCACCCAACCCCCGGCAGGCAGGTGGAGAGCGACGCCATGACCGTGATCTTCAACCACAATCCCCTGGCCATCGTGAGCGGCTACTACCTCACGCGGGCCTACGACGGCCTGGAGCGCTCCACCCTGCGGCTCTCCTCGGGGCTGCGCATCAACAGCGCCGCCGACGACCCCGCCGGGCTGGCCGTGAGCGAACTCATGCGCGCCGAGATCGCCTCGCTGAACCAGGGGGTGCGCAACGCCAACGACGCCATCTCCCTGCTCCAGACCGCCGACGGCGGCATGAGCGTCATCGACGAGAAACTCATCCGCATGAAGGAGCTGGCCACCCAGGCCTCCACGGGCACCTACACCTCCGACCAGCGCCTGATCATCGACTCCGAATACCAGGCCATGGCCTCGGAGATAACCCGCATCGCCAACGCCACGGACTTCAACGGCATCCGCCTGCTCAACGGACACCTCTCCGGGGCCACGCACAGCGGCTCCGGCCTCGAACCCACCGGCAAGCTGAAGGTGCACTTCGGCACGGGCAATCTTTCGGCGGAAGACTACTACTACGTCCAGATAGGGCTCTCCACGGCCTCGGCCCTGGGCGTGGGACGCTCCGCCACGGGCTCCGCGCGCTCCATCTCCACCCAGGCACTGGCCCAGGCGGCCCTGGACAAGATCGACGCGGCCATCGTCTCCAAGGACAAAATCCGCGCCAACCTGGGCTCGCTCCAGGCGCGCCTGGAGAACACCGTGCAGGCCCTCTCGCTGCAGAGCGAGAACCTGCAGCTGGCCCAGTCGCGCATCGCGGACGTGGACCTGGCCACGGAGATGGCCGAGTTCGTGCGCTCGCAGATTCTGGTGAACTCGGCCACGGCCATGCTCTCCCAGGCCAACACCCTGCCCCAACTGGCCTTGCAGCTCCTGATGTAGCGATCCGCCGGGCTTGCCGCGCGGGCCGTCAGGCGGTTCCGCCCGCTCCCGGGCCAGGGCCGCCGCGTCCGCAAGGCCGGCGGAGGCGACCCGCGTCCGCCTACCGCCGCCCCGGCTCTGGGATGGGAAGCACGCCTGCCTGGCGGACGCCGCCGATGTCGATGAAGGAGATCTCGTCGTCGTCATCGTCGTCGTCCTTGCCGGACTTCTTCTTTTTGGCCTTGCGGGCCTTCTCCTGGGCCTCCTCCACCTGTTCGGCCCCGGATTTCGCGGCCTCCTCGAAGGTGGAGTCGCCCAGCATGGTGGTTTCCAGGAAGAGCTGCTGCTTGCCCTTGGGGTCGAGCAGCACGCCCACGATCATGTGGTCGGGGAAGACCACCAGGGAGGTTTCCAGGCCGATCTTGTAGAACACCGAGGCCAGCAGGCAACTGCCTTCCACGCAGTTGGCCTGGCGGCCGTCCAGGGCGTCGCCCAGCAGGCGCACGTGCTGCACGGAAAGCTCCGGGTCCGGGGCCGAGGGGCGGTTGATGCTCGAATAGCGCAGGCCGCGCTTGCGCAAGGCCTGCCACACGGCCTTGGCCTGCTTGCGCACGCCCCGGGCGTCGGTCTGGTAGCCGGAAAAGGACGACACCTCGCCCACGGAGAGGGCCTCGCGCAGGATCTGCTGCACGGCCGGGTGGTTCTCGTTGACGTAGGCCGCGAAGAGCCAGGAGGTGTCGTAGTAGTCGTCGTCCTCCTCGAAGCCGTAGACGCAATCGTTCACCGAGGCCACCAGCACGCGCTGGGACTTCTCGCCCAGGGGCTGCCCGTCCACGCTGAGCCGGGCCGTGAGCACGATGGGCACGGGCTGGCGCACCTGGAGCAGGGCCTCGGGGAAGCTCAGGAAGGGGTAGACCACGTAGTCCTGGCCGCGCTTGGGCAGGGTGACGTCGGCCTTGCCCCCGTTCACCAGGGGCGAGGAGGCGCTTATCTCCACCACGGCCCTGGCCCCCGCCCTCGGGGCGCGCACGGTGATGCCGAAGAGGCCGTTGCGGTCGCCCAGTTCGTTGGTCTTGTCCTGCACGTCCATGTGCATGGCCGCGATGGAGTGCATGAGCGACGGGTAAAGCTTGCCCTTGAGCCCCACGTGGGTGAAGTCCCAGTCGGCGCGGGCCGGGGCCTTCTGCTGGGCCGGAGCGGGCGCCGGGGCCTGCTGGGCCGCCGGGGCCGGTCCGGCCAGGCACGCCAGCAGCACGAGGCACGCCGCCGCCAGGGACGCGGCGCGCCCCCAGGCGCGGAGCCGGAAGGCGCGGGACGCTGAGCCCGGTTGCCCGGCCGCGCGGGTGAAACGTGGGACAATACGCAAGACGTTCCGGCGAGGGGATGCGGTGGCGGACATCGTTGCTCCTGGAAGAACGGATTGCAGGGGCGCTGGGCTCTCCCCGCCATGAATCGCTCCTACGCGAGGCGAGCGCCAGGGTCAACGCGGGCCGGGGCCGCCGGGCCGGAGAGGTCGGAGAGGGAGGCCTCGCGGGCGGAGTCCGGGATGTGGCCGCCGTAGCGCCGGGACCCAGGGCGGGAGGCGGACGCCAAAGCCCCGCCGGGAGGCGGAGAAAGCCCCGGCCGACAAGCCGCGCGCGGGCTGGCGCGAGGGGTCTACCGGCGCGAGACGATCACGGCCACGCGCTTCGGGACCGGGCCGGGCCACTGGGCGCGGTAGGCCACCGCCCCCCACCAGCCCGTCTCCTTGAAGAAGGTCAGGTGGTTGCTCACGATGCCCATGGGGCAGCTGAAGAGGCAGATCAGGCAGCCGCTGGCGTCCGGGGCGACGGCTGCCTTGAAGTTGCCGCCGAAGCGCATGTCCAGCCCCCTGCCGCCCTTGTCGCGCAGGAACTCGCCCAGGGGGACGGGCCTGTCCGCGCCGTCGGGGAGGATCGCCACGTTCAGGGTCTGGCCCTGCACGCGCTCGCTGTCCCAGTTGGCCATGGTCATGTTGTCGCCGGGGCGGAAGCCCAGGAGCGTGAGGGCCTCGTGGAGCCGCCGGGGCGTGATCTCGGCCTGGAGCAGGGCCTTGTCGGCGTACGCGCCGTCCTTGAACACGGCCAGGTGCTGGACGGCCTCGTCGGCCAGGGCGGGGTTCACCGTGGCCAGGAAGGCCACGCTGCCCGAGGCCATGTCCACGCTGAGGGGCATCTCCGGGGTGAGCCCCAAAGGAGCGCTCCCGGCCGGGGCCGGGAGCGCGAGCAGGAGAAGGCAGAGAAGCGTCAGGGCGCGGGGCACGGCCTAGTATCCGGCCATGGCGCGCAGCCTGCGGATGCGTTCCTCGGTGGGAGGGTGGGTGGAGAAGAGCCCGGCCACGCCCCCGCCCGAGAGGGGGCTGACGATGAACATGTTCTCGGTGGCCGGGTTGGCCCCCTGCATGGGCACGGCGTGGGCGTAGTCGTCGAGCTTCTTGAGCGCCCCGGCCAGGGGCAGGGGGTTGCCCGCCAGCTGCGCGCCCGTGGCGTCGGCCAGGTACTCGCGCGAGCGGGAGATGGCCATCTGGATGAGCATGGCCGCGATGGGGGCCAGGATGGCCATGAGGATGGCCCCGAAGCCGCCCCCGCCGCCCTCCTCGTCGGAGCGGCCCATGCCGAAGATGGCCCCCCACTGGAGCATGCTGGCCACGCTGGTCACCGCGCCGCCCACCACGGCGGCCACGGTCTGCACCAGGATGTCGCGGTTCTTGATGTGGGCCAGTTCGTGGGCGAGCACTCCGGCCAGCTCGTCGGTGCTCACGAGGTTCAAAAGGCCCTCGGTGACGGCCACGGCGGCGTTCTGGGGGTTGCGCCCGGTGGCGAAGGCGTTGGGCTGGGCCTGGGGCACCAGGTAGAGCTTGGGCATGGGCATGTTTCCGCGCTGGGCCAGCTGGCGCACCAGGTCGAAGAGCCCGGGCGCGTCGGCCTCGGAGAGCTCCTGGGCGTTGTACATGCGCAGCACGATGCGGTCGGAGAACCAGTAGCTGCCCACGTTCATCACCAGGGCCATGATCAGGGCGATCACGAGCCCGGCCTTGCCGCCCATGGCCTGGCCCATGAGCAGGAGCAGCGCGGTGAGCAATCCGAGGAGAAGGCCAGTCTTGAGTTGGCTGGTCATGAAGCGTTCCTCCGTTGGGAAGTCGTCGGGGGATGGTGGATCAATAGATGGGGATGCGCCTGCGCCGGGCCTCGGGGCTTTCCTTGGGCAGGGTGATTTCCAGCAGGCCGTTCCTGAAGACGGCGGTCACGCCGCCCCTGTCCACGCCCTTGGGCAGGGCGAAGCGACGGGCGAAGGGGCCGTAGGAGCGTTCCAGGGAGTGGTAGACGCCCTCGCCCTCCCCCAGCTTGACGAAGGCCCGCTCCCCGTAGACCCAGAGCGTGCGGGTCTTGACCTCCACGGCCACGTCCTCGCGCTCCACGCCGGGCAGCTCCATGGTGATCACGAAGGCCTCGGCTGTCTCCAGCACATCGGCGGCCGGGGCCCAGAAGTAGGCCTTCTCGGACACGGCGGAGGGGGCGCGGCCGCGCCGGGCGGCCTCGGCGAGCACCCGCTCCAGTTCGGCCTTCATGTCCGCCAGCCCCATCCAGGGATTCCAGTTCAGCTTGGCCATGCCGGGACACCTCGAAGCGCTTGGTGATGGATCAACATTCTGGAACGTTTAACCATCGCCGGGGCGCTGTCAAGCAGCGGGCCGGGCGGGCCGGGTCAGGGTTTGGCCTGGCGCTCTCCGGCTTCCCAGGCGGCCAGCTCCACGGCCTCTTCCACGAGCATGATGGGGATGTCCTCGCGCACGGGGTAGACCACGCCGCAGGCCTGGCAGACCAGCCCGTCCTGGGCCGGGGTGGGGTTGATGTCGCCCTTGCATTTGGGGCAGGCGAGGATTTCGAGCAGTTCCGGAGCGATGGGCATTGGGTTTCCTCCTGTGGACGCCCCGTCTCTACACCAGCTTGCCCGGCCCCTCAAGGCTTGCGTTGACGCAGGTCCGGGAAGCCCCTAACGCTGGGGCATGCGACTCGTGGACCTGCACACCCACTCCAACGCCTCCGACGGCGAGCTTTCCCCTGCCCAGGTGGTGCGTCTGGCCTCCCAGGCGGGCCTGGCCGCCGTGGCCCTTACCGACCACGACACGCTCCAGGGGCTGCCGGAGGCCCGGGCCGCCGGGATGGAGGCGGGCATCGAGGTGATACCGGGGTGCGAACTCTCCGTGGTGCACCAGGGGCGCGAACTGCATCTGCTGGGTCTGTGGGTGCGCCCGGACGGCGAGCTGTCCACGGTGCTCGAATCGCTTCGCGCTGGCCGCGAGGACCGCAACCGGCGCATCGTGGAGAAGCTCGCGGGCATGGGAGTGGCCATCGACTACGATGAGGTGGTGGAACTGGCCCAGGGCACGGTGGGGCGCCCGCACATCGCCAGGATCCTTCTGGAGCGCGGCCTCGTGCGCGACTACGATGCGGCCTTCCGGCAGTACCTGGGCCGCCACGGACGGGCCTTCGTGGCCAAGGAGGAGCTGCCCGCCTACCTGGCCGCGCGCGTGCTCGCGGACGGCGGGGCCACGGTGGCCCTGGCCCACCCCTACCTGCTGGGGGCCTCCGGCCGCGACATGGAGGAACTGGCCCGGCGTTTTCAGCTTCTGGGCGTGGACGCCATCGAGGCCTACTACACCGAACACTCCGACCAGAAGACCCGAGAATACCTGGAGCTGGCCCGCCGCCTGGACCTGGGCGTGTGCGGCGGCTCGGACTTCCACGGGGCCGTGAAGCCGGGCATCCGCCTGGGCGTGGGCAAGGGTCGGCTCAAGGTGCCCGAATCCGTGCTGGACGCCCTCAAGGAGCGCCGCGCGGCACGCGGGCTGTGGGTGTAAGGCCCGTTCCCTAGACTTCGGCTTCGTCCTCCGCGCCTTCCGGTCCGGCCCCCGCTTCCTGTTCGCCCCGCCCCGCCGGGGCGGCTTCCGAGAGCAGGCGCACCTTCACGCCCGCCTCGCCCCCGGGCGAGAGCTGGAACACGCGGCCCGCGTGGTCGCTGAAGCGCTCCACGGGGTGGTGGCTTATGGAGAGCACCTGGAGCCCCAGCTTCTCCCCGATGCGCGCGAAGAGCCGCGTGAAGGCGGGCACCAATTCGGGCCGCAGCCAGCAGTCCTGCTCGTCGAGCACCAGAAAGCGCCTGTGATGCGCCGGGTCCAGCTGGGCCAGGCCGATGAGCCTCAGCCCCACCGAGAGGATGTTGCACACCGAGCCGCCCTGCCCGTGCAGGATGTCCTCGGGGCGGCCCTGGTTCTCGATCTCCAGGTTGATGTGGAAGCGCCCGTTCTTGATCTCCCGGCGCGAGACCACCTTGCGCTCCTGCCCGAGGATTTCGCGCACGGCGTGGGTCAGGTTGGCCTCCACCTCCTCCATGAGTTCCCCGAAGAGGTCGCGGGAGAGTTCCTCCAGGCGGGCCTGGGCCTGGGGGGCGAGTTCCAGGAAGGCGCGCGCGGCCCCAAGCTCGGCGCGCAGCCTCGCGTGCTCGGCGTGCAGGGCCTGGGCCTGGCCCTCCAGGCGTCCGGCGCGGCGCTCCAGGGCGGAGAGGTCGAAGTCGGGCTCGCTGACGGCCTCGGACGCGTCCGGGATCATCAGCCCTCCCCGCCCTGCCCGCGCTCCAGGCCGTCGAGGGCGGCGCGCACCCCGTCCACGTGGGCGCGGTAGGCCCGGGCCATGCCCTCGTTCTCGGCGCGCAGCACCTCCAGCCGGGCGCGCAGGGCCGCGGGGTCGGCGGTGCCGTAGTCGCGCAGGGCCTGCTCCTCAAGGTCCTTCAGTTCGCCCTCCAGGTGGGCCAGGGTCTGCTCGGCGCGCACCTTCTCGTCGCGCAGGGATTCGTACTGGGCCTTCAGGGCCGCCAGCTCCCGCTCGAGCAGCGCGTCAGGACCGTCGTGGTCGTTTTTCGCCACCGGCCACCTCCTCGTAGAGTTCCCAGATGAGCCCCGTGCCCGGGTCCTCGGGGTTCAGGTTGGCGTCGAGAAAATCCTTGAGCCCCAGGCCCTCCTGGGTGCGCCGCAACGCCAGGCGCTCCAGCCCCTTGAGGAAGAGCGAACGGCTCTCCTCGGCCGTGGGCTCCGCCGGAAAGGGCTGGTCCGGGAACACCTCCGCGAAGGGGCGCATGGGCACGGGCCAGCGCTCCAGCTCCCCGGCCCCGGGGCGCCAGACCCACGCCGACGGCACGCGCTCCCGGGTGCGGGCCGTGAAGGTGAGCCGCGTCACGTTGCCAGGGTTGCACCAGCGCGTGCCGCCCTTGACCACCATGGGCTGGGGCCGGTGGATGTGCCCGTTGATCAGCCAGTCCAGCCCCTCGATGGGGCGCGGGGCCACCAGCCCCTCCTGGAAGTCCGGGAAGCCCACCGAGTGGTGGGAGAACCATACGGTCTCCACGGCCCCGGCGCGCTCCACGTGGCGCGGCAGGGGCGTGCCGTCGGGCGAGGCCCCCACGAGCACGGAGCCCGAGGGCGTCTCCAGGCGGAAGGCCGGGCCGGGCCGGTCGGCCAGGCGCACGGCCCCGGCGGCGGCCAGCACGGCCAGGGAAACGTCGGGCGTGAAGCGCGCCAGGTACTTGTCGTGGTTGCCGGGGAGCACCGTGGGGCGCTGCGGCCGGAAGAGCTCGATGAGCTCCACCAGCAGGGAGTTGGGGTTCTCGCGCGGCCAGTGGAAGAGGTCCCCCGGGATCACGGGGTGGCATTCCAGCTCGCGGGCGCGGTCCAGACAGGCGGACAGCTTGGCCAGCACCTGCTCGCGGTAGCCCTCCAGGCGGTGCCCGGGGGGGGAGGCGGCCACGTGGGGGTCGCAGACCACGAAGAGACCCCGGGCCTCGATCCTAGGCAGTTCCACGCGTGCCCTCCCGGCGCAGGAAGCGCTCCAGGTCCATGGCCGAGCCGCACAGGGGGCACTCCCCTGCCTGCTCCAGTCGGGCGGCCACGCGCGCGGCCAGGGCCTCGAGCTCCCGCTCGCGCCGGGCCAGCCAGGCCCTGCCCTTCTCCACGCGGGCGCGCAGGGTCTCCAGGGACCCGGCGAGCGCGGCCAGCGGCGCGGGATCGGCCACGTCGGGAGGGGCCGGAAGGCCGACCAGCAGCCCGGCCCGTCGCGATGCCCGGGCGCGCGCGGCCCGGGCCGCCTCCAGGCGCGCCAAGAGCCCGGCCAGCTCCCCGGTCGGCGCGGGCCTGGGAGGTGCGTCCAGGGGGGCCAGGGCCGCCAGGGCGCGCCGTGCGGCGTCCTTGCGGGCGCTCAGGCGCGTGAGGCCCTCCAGCAGGGCGTCCAGGCCCGCGCAGGGGGCCGGGGCGGGGGGCGCAGCGAGCCGCGAGAGGGTTTCCAGCCTGGCGCTAAGCCTGCCCCGCGCCAGCGCCAGCGCCTCCAGCCGCCCGGCCAGGGCCTCCAGGGCGCGGGGTTCGGCCTGTCGGGCCTCCAGGATGCGGCGTTCCTCGCGCAGGGTCTCCAGGCCCAGGGCCAGGGCGGGCAGCCCGCGCAGGCCATCCAGGCCCCGGCGCACGCGCGCGAGCCCGGTTTCCAGGTCGCGCGCGACGGTCTTGGCGCGGCGGGTCTTCTCGCGCAGGAGGTCCTGCATGGCCATGAGGTGTGCGCTCTCGGTGGAGGAGGCCAGGAAGTCGGCCAGGAGCGACCCCGGCTGATCCAGCAGGAAGATGGGCTGGCGCTGTCCGGCCAGGTGCACGTCCACGGACTCGCCCTTCTCGAAGGTGACGGGCGAGAGCCGCAACACCGCGGCCACCTCGGGAGGCACGCCGCTCTTGCCCAGCTTGGCGTAGACCTCGGGGACTTCCGTTCCGGGCTCGTAGACCTCGTAGAGGGCGTGGTTCTTGCGGCGCACCCAGGCCACGCGGCGTCCGTCGTCGAGAAGCGCCTCCACCCGGGCCTCCTTGGCCCCGTGGCGGATCACGTGGCGCGGCGCGGGGTTGGAGGTGAGGCAGCGCAGGGCCTCCACCACGGCGGACTTGCCAGTGTTGTTGGGGCCGCAGAGCACGTTGAGGCCCGGGGCCAGCTCCAGCTCGGTGCGGGAGTGGGCCATGAAGTCCACCAGGGTGATGCGCCGGATCACGGAAAGCCTAGGAGGCGGGGGGACAGGGCAGTTCCAGGGTGAAGACGGTTCCCTCGGGGGCGCGGGAAGTGAAGCCCACGCGCCCGCCCAGATAGCGTTCGCCCAGCAGGCGCATGCCGTAGGCCCCCAGGCCCCGGCCCTTGCCCTTGGTGGAGAAGTTGCGTTTGAACACGCGCAGGCGCACGTCCTCGCTCATCACGGCGGGGTTGGCCACGCGAAAGCGCACCACGCCTTCGCCGCTCTCGCACCACAGGCGCACCACGTCGCCCGCGCGGCTGGCCTCCACGGCGTTCTTGACCATGTTGCCCAGCACCCGCTTGAGCAGCACCGGGTCGCTCTGCACCCGGGCGTCCTCCCCCGAGGCCTCGACGCGCACGCCTCCTCCTTCGGCCTGCGGCAGGCTCGCGCCCAGGCGGGCCGCGTCGCCCAGCAGCGTCCGGGCGTTCAGGGCGACGAACACGGGCTCCAGCTCGTTGTTTTCGGCGGCGAGCAGGTCCTTCTGGGCCTTGAGCTCCTCCACGAGATGCTCCAGGGTGGAGTGAATGAAGCGCGCGTCGCCCTGGAAGCTCTCGGGGAGGTCTTCCCGGAGCAGCCCCATGAGCCCGGTGAGCCCCCCGGCGGTGTTGAGCACGTCGTGGAAGAACAGGCGCTCCAGGGTGCGGCGGCGCTTCACGTCGCCCTGGTCCTGCACGGTGAAGACCACGTAGGACTGGCCGTCGAGTTCCACGTGGCGCGAACTCACCTGGAGATCCACGGCCTCCACGCCGTGGCCGCCACGACGCAACAGGCTGCATTCCTTGACGCAGTTCTCGCCGGAGAGCCCGCGTAGGATTGTCTGCACCGCGCCGCAGCGGGTGCAGAACTCCGACGCGCCGCAGCCGTCTTCCTCCAGGTGGGCGTGGATGCAGTCGAAGGCCTCGCCGGGACGCATGCCCAGCAGCTCGCTCATGGTGCGCCCCGAGGCTTGCCGGGCCTGGGCGTTGGCCAGGACGATCTGGCGCGTGGCGCACAGCACGAACACCACCACCGGCACCGCGTCCAGTGCCCTGGCGAACGAACGTCGCCGCAGGGTCTCGTGGCAGGCGAGAAGGTCATCAAGGCCAGAGCGTCCGCGGGGAATGCTCATGTACGGATCGGCCGCATCGTTCATGACTTGTTCGCTACCCCCTTTTTCACGAGGCTTCAACCATCGGGTGTTGCGCGCGCCCCGCGCCCGGAGTAACGAAGGTTCATGGTGCGACGTTCCGGATGGATCCTTGCCGTGGCGGGCGGCCTGCTGGGCCTGTTTTCGGCGCTGTTGCCGTGGCTCTTCGAGGAGCTTTTCGCCTGGCGCTCGCCCCTCGGGGCCGCGCTGGCGGCGTGCGCCTTCCTGGCCGTCGCCGGGGGGCTGGCCGGGCTGGCCCTGTCGGGCCGGGCGCGCACGCAGGACAGGGAGACCCCGGAGGCCCAGCCCGCCGGGCATCCCCGCGGCGCGCGGGGGCCGGACCCCGAGGAACTGCGGCTGCTCCTGGAGAAGGCCGGGCTGCTCGCCCGGGACGCCGTCCTCCCGCGGGACGCCCTGGCCGGTCTGGCTTCCGACCTCCAGGCCGCGCTCTCCGTGGGGCGCTCCTGCGAGGAGGCCGCCACGGGAGCCGTCCCCACGCTGGAGCGTTCCCGCGAGGCCCTGGAAGGCGCGCGCGCGGCCCTGGAAAGTCTCGATCAGGCCATGGCCGCCATCATTTCGGGAGCGCAGGGCGCGTCGGCCAAGCTCTCGGTGATCTCGGCCACGGCCGAACAGGCCCAGGCCCTGGTGGGCGGCATGGCCGCCATCGCCGAACAGACCAACATGCTCTCGCTCAACGCCTCCATCGAGGCCGAGAAGGCCGGCGAGCACGGCCGGGGCTTCGCGGTGGTGGCCCGGGAGGTGCGCCGCCTGGCCGACACCGCAGCCATGGGCGCGGAGGACATCGAACGCCTCGTGGCGCGCATGCGCCAGGCCGTGGCCGCCGAAGTGATGGAGATGGACACCTTCGACCGGCGCATGGACCAGGGCGGCCTGCGCCTGGACGAAGCCCGCGCTGGCCTGGACCGGGCGGCCCAGGCCCTGGAGGGCGCGGCCGGGATGGCCGGGGAGTCCGCCCGCCGGGCGGCGCGGGGGCCGCTGTCGACCCGCCGCGCCCTGGACGCCGCCGCCGAACTGGCCCAGGCCCTGGGCGAACTGGCCTCCCTGGCCGGGGACATGGAATCCGCCCTGCGCGCCGCGTGCGCCGCATCCCACCCTTCCACAAAGGACCAAGCCCCATGATCGCCTGGTGGCGCGAACTCAAGCTTTCCGGGAAACTGACCCTTTGCTGCTCGAGCTTCCTCGTGCCCATCGCCCTGCTGCTCTTCCTGCTGCTGGGGCAGATGGCGCGCGACCTGCGCCTGGCCCGGGTGGAGCTGGCGGGCGTGGCCGCCCTGGACCCCCTGGAGGACATCGCCGAGGCCGTGCCCAACTACGTGAAGCTGGTCATCGACCGCATGGGCGGGGCCGACGTGAGCGCCTCCCTGGCCCAGCTGGACATCGTCCTGGCCGACCGCTGGGCCGAGCTCTCCAAGCGCCTCAACCGCGACGCCGACTGCCTGGGGCTCACCCCCGACAAACTGGCTCCCCTGGGCCTTTCGCATCTGGAGCCTGCCGCCTTCGTCAAGGCCGCGGCGGACATCGCCCGCGCCCCGGCCTCCAGCCCCGAGCAGGCCGTCGCCGCCCAGGTCCAGTTCATGGCCATGCTCACCGAGCTGCGCGAGTACATCGCCGACTCGGCCCAGCTGGTGCTGGACCCCGAGCTGGCCACCTACTACCTGATGTACCTGCTGGTCTTCGACATTCCCCGCGCCCAGGAGCGTCTGGGGCTTCTGCTCAACTCCGGCCAGATCGCCCTCTCGAAGCTGCCCGGGGCCGAAGGCGAGCGCGCCAAGATGGCCACCGTGAGCGCAGCCTGGGAGCAGTCCGTGGTGGAGCGCATCCTGGACAAGCTGGGCAAGGCCCAGCGGGCCATGGGAGGCGACCGCCTCGCCGGGCTTCCCAAGGCCGTCAACGCCTACGCCGAGGCCTCGCGGGCCTTCCTGCGCGTCTCCAAGTCCGTGACCGCCCGGGAAGCCTCCATGAACCTGGAGACGTATTCCCGCGCGGGCGAGGCCGCCCTCAAGGCCGGGGCCGAGCTGTGGGACCAGTGCTACGCCCAGTTCCGGGGACTCCTGGAGGAGCGCCTGCGCCATCTGCGTCTGCACTTCGGGGTGGCCCTGGGCGTGAGCCTGGCCTCCATCCTGGGGGCGGGCCTGCTGGCCTGGGGCATCGCCACGTCCATCGCCCGGCCCATCGCCCGGGTGGCCCGCATCGCCACCACCATCGCCGACGGCAAGGTGGCCCAGGCTTCGGCCCTGCTGGAGGCCTCCTGCCCCTCGGGCAGCTGCAGCGCGGAACGCCTGCGCGCCAGCCGCGCCTCCAACTCCGAGACCAGCCAGCTCTTCGCCGCCGTGGCCGTGATGATCCACAGCCTGGAGAACCTGCTGGCCGCCGTCAACGCCACGGGCGAACAGCTCCAGGCCTCGGCCGGGCGCATCGCGGCCACGGCCCGCCAGATCGAGGCCTCGGCCACCCAGCAGGCCGCCTCCACCGTGGAGGTGGGGGCCACCAGCAAGGAGATCTCCGCCACGGCCGCCAACCTGGCCGACACCATGGGCGAAGTGCTGGGTCTGGCCAACCGCTCCTCCTCCCTGGCCGTGGAGGGCCGCGAAAGCCTCACGCTCATGGACGACGCCATGCTGGGCCTCTCCCAGGCCAGCCGCGACATGTCCTCCAAACTTTCGCTCATCCGGGAGAAGGCCTCGGGCATCGGGCAGCTGCTCTCCACCATCGCCAAGGTGGCCACCCAGACCAACCTGCTCTCGCTCAACGCCGCCATCGAGGCCGAAAAGGCCGGGGAATTCGGCCGGGGCTTCGCGGTGGTCGCCCGCGAGATCCGCCGCCTGGCCGACCAGACCGCCTCCGCCGCCCTGGACATCGAGCGCACCGTGCGCGACATGCAGGCCTCGGTCCAGGCCGGGGCCGGGGCCATGGACGGCTTCCGGGGCCTGGCCGATCAGACCGCCGAGACCTCCCAGGGCGTCAACACCCGCCTGGGGCGCATCATCGAGTCCGGCGAGGCCCTCACCCCGCGCTTCTCCACCGTCACCGAGGGCATGCGCGCCCAGGCCGAGGGCGCGGACCAGATCAGCGTGGTCATCGCCCAGCTGGCCGACGCGGCGGGCGAGACCCGCGACTCCCTGGCCGAGTTCCGCCAGGCCGCCGAAGACCTCACCGCCACGGCGGCGGGCCTCAAGGACATCCTGGCCCGCTTCGAACTGGAGCGCTAGGTGCTCTGCGTCACCCTTCGCGCCGCCGGGGCGCGCTTCGCCATACCCGCCCGGGACATCCTCGAGGTGGCCCCCCTGGTGGAGTTGGCCCCACTGCCCGGCGCGCCGCCCTACGTGGCCGGGCTCATGAACCTCCGGGGCCGGAGCATCCCCGTGGCCGACCTCACCGTGCTCCTGGCCGGGCGGCCCTCGCGCCGCTTCGCCTCCACGCGCATCCTCTGCGCCGCCACGCCCGAGGGGCTGGCCGTGGGCCTCATGGCCGAACGCGTGCTCAAGACCCTGGCCATCGACCCCGACGCCGTCGCCCCGCCGGGCGCGCCCGCCGCGCCATGGGTCACGGGGGTCGCCGGCGGCGAGGAGCTGGTGCAGATCCTCGACGTGGCCCGCGTGCTGCCCCCGGAACTGCTGCGCGCCCTGAGCCGGACGGCCGACGCCCCGGACAACCGGGTCCCTGCGGAGGCCGTCCCGTGACCCTCTTCAACCGCGCCGCCGAGGCGGCCGGACTGGACCCCCGCGCCGTGGGCGAGGACGGCCTGCGCCGCGCCGCGCGCATCGCCTCCGGGCGGCTGGGCCTGGCGCACGAGCGGGAGCTGCCCGCGCGCCTGGCCGCCGACCCCGGGGCGCGCCGCCTCTTCTGCGGCCAGGCCGTGGTTCAGGAGACCTGGCTCTTCCGCGACCCGGAGGCCTTCCGCGCCCTGGCCCGCCTGGCCCCGGCGCTGCCCAGGCCCGTGCGCGTGCTCTGCGTCCCCTGCTCCACCGGCGAGGAGCCCGCCGGGGCGGCCATGGCCCTGCTGGACGCGGGCCTCGCCCCGGGCGACTTCCGCGTGGACGCCGTGGACGCCTGCCCCGAGGCCCTGGCCCAGGCCCGCACGGGCCGCTTCGGCCCGCACAGCCTGCGCGCCCCCCTGCCCGATCCCTGCCCCTGGCTGCGCAGGGAAGACGACCTGCTCGTCCTGGTCCCGGCGGCCCTGGAGTCCATCCGCTTCCTCGAGGGCGACGTGCTCGCCGCGGATTTCCTGGCCCACGAGCCGCCCTACCACGCCGTGTTCTGCCGACACATGCTCATCTACACGGCCCAGGAGGCCAGGGCGCGGCTCGCGGCCAACCTGCGCCGCCTGCTCGGCCCGGGCGGCGCGCTCTTCACCGCACCGGCCGAAGGCGCGGCCTTCCTGGGCCTGGGGCTCGTCCCCCACGGCCTGCGCGCCCCGACGCCCCCAACGCGGAATGCAGCCGGGGCGCGCCCCGACGGCCTGACGGACCGCCCCGCGTCCCGCCTTCCCGAAGCGTCCCGCGCGGGCGGCGCGCCCGGAGGATCGGGCGTCTCCCGGGGCCCGGGCGCGAAGAGCGCCCAACCCGCCCCCGAAGCATCCGGCCCGGACCTGCTGGAGAGCGCCTCGGTCCAGGCCGACGCGGGCCGCCTGGACGAGGCCCTGGCGACATTGGACCAGGCCCTGTCCGCCCTGGGGCCGTCCGCCCGACTCTATCACCTGCGCGCCGCCGCCCTGCTGGCCCTGGGCCGCGAGGCCGAGGCCGAGCTGGCCCTGCGCTCCGCCCTCTACCTGGACCCCGGGCATCTGGAGAGCCTCACCCATCTCGAACTGCTCGAACGCGCCCACGGCCGCCTCCAGGAGGCCGAGCTGCTCCAGGGACGCCTGCGGCGCATCCTCGCGGAGGCCCGGCCGTGACCGACGACACCTCCCGCGAGGCCAAGCTCCTCTTCGACCGCGAGCCCTCCGCCGAGGTGCTGGCCGAGTGGACCGCCCAGACCGCCCAGCCCAAGGACGACGCGGGCGCGAAGCGCGGCGCGGCGCTTCTGGTGCGCGCGGGCGAGGAGTGGACCGCCCTGCCCGCATCCATGGTGGACCAGGCCCTGCCCCTCGGGCCGGTCCACGCCGTTCCCTATCTTTCGGGCCCGGTGTTCCTGGGGCTGGCCAACGTGGACGGCGAGCTGCTGCCCTGCGTGCGCCTGGCCGCGCTCCTTGGCGCGGAGCCCTCCCAGGCCCCGGGCAGGCCCCGCCTCGTGGCCGTGCGCACCCGTGAAGGCCGCTTCGCCCTGCTGGTGGACGAGGCCCCGGGCATGAGCCACTACGACCCCGACGCCCTGGACCCCGCCCCCGACACCCTGGCGCGCGGGCCGCGACCCCTGGTGGCCGGCATGGCCCGGGTGGGAGGACGCCTGGCCGCCGTGGCCGACCCGGAACGCCTGGGACGCGCCCTGCTGGGGAGCCTTTCCCCATGACCCCCGATCTGGCCGACCTTTCCCTGCTGGACCTCTTCGCCATGGAGCTGGCCACGCACCGCCAGGCCATTGAGGACGGGCTGGTGGGCATCGAGTCCGGCGCGTCTCCCGAGCGGCTGGAGGGCCTCATGCGCGCGGCCCATTCCATCAAGGGCGCGGCGCGCATCGTGGAGCTGACCCAGGCCGTGGGTCTGGCCCACGCCATGGAAGACCTTTTCCAGGCAGCCCAGCAGGGACGCCTGGATCTCACGTCCGCCCGCGTGGACGCCCTGCTGGCCGCCAACGACTTCTTCGGGGAGCTCTCCCGCGCCGCCCCGGCCGACCTTCCGGACCTGCTCAGCCGGGGAGGGGAGCGCGCGGCGGCCATCGAACACGCCTTGCGCCAGCTCCTGTCCGAGGACTCAGCGCCCCGGGCCTCCGAAGCGGCTCCAAAGCTCCAGGCCCCGGCCGCCCCGTCGCCGCCGCAGGCCTCCGTTTCTTCCGCCGCCGCGCCCCCCCGCGAGGACGGCGTGCTGCGCCTCTCCTCCGAGTTGGTGGGCCGCCTCATGGGCCTGGCCGGGCAGTGCGTGGTGGAATCGGGCGCGCTGGCCCGGGTGTTCGCCCAGGTGCGCGACGCGCGCCGCGCCCACTTCGACCTGGAGGACCTCCTGGCCGCCCTGGCCGCGCAGCTTGGCCAAAGCGAGGCCGGGGACACCGCCCGGCGCGCCCGCGAGCTGTTCCAGGGGATCATGGCCGCGCGCGCCCAGGCCGACAAGGCCCTGGACGACCTCTCGCGCCGCCTGGAGAACCTTTCGGGCCGCCTCTACGACCAGGTGCTGGGCAGCCGCATGCGCCCCTTCGCCGAAGGGGTGCGGGGCCTGCCGCGCATGGTCCGCGATGTGTGCCGCGAGCTGGGGCGCGAAGCCCGCTTCACGGTGGAGGGCGGCAAAACCCCCGTGGACCGCGACATCCTGGAGCGCCTGGACGCCCCCCTGGGGCACCTGCTGCGCAACGCCCTGGACCACGGCCTGGAGCCCCCCGAAGAGCGCGTGGCCTCGGGCAAGCCCGCCCAGGGCCATGTGGTCCTCTCGGCCCGGCACGCGGCGGGCAACCTCGAAGTGCGCCTGTGCGACGACGGACGCGGCATGGACCCCGAGGCCCTGCGCGCCCGCGTGACGGCCCTCGGCCTGGCCGCCCCGGACATGGCGGAAAGGCTCACCCGGGAAGAGTTGTTCGAGTTCCTTTTCCTGCCGGGCTTCACCACGTCCAGCGCGGTCACCAGCGTCTCGGGGCGCGGGGTGGGCCTGGACGCCGTGCGCGTGATGCTCCAGGAGTGCGGCGGCCGGGCGCGCGTGGAGTCCGAGCCCGGAAACGGGGCCACGTTCACCCTCACCCTGCCCGTGAGCCGCTCCGTGGTGCGCGCCCTGGTGTTCACGGCCGGGGGCGAGCCCTACGCCCTGGCGCTCTCGCGCATCGCGCGGGTTCTCCTGGCCGAGCCCGGGGATATCCAAAGCGCCGAGGGACGCCAATTCGTCACCGTGGACGGCCGCCACGTGGGGCTGGTCCCGGCGGCGCGGCTTCTGCGGCTCGCGCCCGGCGCGGTGGAGAGCGAGGCCACCCCCGTGGTGGTGCTCCAAGCGGGCAACGCGCTTTTCGGACTGGCCGCCGAGGCCCTGCTGGGCGAGCGAGATCTGGTGGTGCACCCCCTGGACCCGCGCCTGGGACGCGTTCCCAACGTGGCGGCGGCCTCCCTCCTGGACGACGGCCGTCCCGTGCTCATCCTGGACGACGCGGGCCTGGCCCGGTCCCTGGAGATCCTTCTGGCCGAAGGCCGCCTGCCCCGCCTGGGCCGTCCGGACCGCTCGGTCCAGCGGCGCGGCCCCAAGCGCGTGCTTGTGGTGGACGATTCGCTCACCGTGCGCGAGGTGGAACGCCAGATCCTCGCCGGGCGCGGCTACCGGGCCGTCACGGCCGTGGACGGCATGGAGGGCTTGGCCCTGGCCCGCTCCGGCGAGTTCGACCTGGTGGTCACCGACGTGGACATGCCCCGCATGACCGGCATCGAGCTGACCCGCGCCCTCAAGGCGGACCCGCTCCTGGCGCGCACGCCCGTGATGATCGTCTCCTACAAGGACCGCCCCGAAGACCGCCTCGCCGGACTGGAGGCCGGAGCCGACCACTACCTGCCCAAGTCCGGCTTCCAGGGCGACGCCCTGCTCGACGCCGTGCTGGCCCTCATCGGGGAGCCGGAATGACCGCCCGACGCTATCCCCCCATCCTGGCCGTGGGGGCCTCCACCGGCGGCCCCAAGGCCGTGGCGGATCTCCTGGCCGGGCTGCCCGCGGGCTTCCCCGGGGCCGTGCTGGTGGCCCAGCACCTGGACGACGCCTTCAGCGACAACCTCGCGGACTGGCTGGGCCTCCAGTCGGGCCTGCCCGTCACCCTGGCCCGCGAGGGCGACCGCCTGCTGCCCGGGCGGGTCTATGTGGCCCGGGGCGGCCACCACCTGGTGGTGAACGCCGTGAACACCCTCTCCTACAGCGACGAGCCCGCCGCCTGCGCCTACCGACCCTGCATCGACGCGCTCTTCGAGAGCCTGGCCGCCTCGGCCCTGCGCCCCGGGGTCGCGGTGCTCCTCACGGGCATGGGGGCCGACGGGGCCAAGGGCCTGCTGGCCCTGCGCGGCAAGGGCTGGCTGACTATCGCCCAGGACAGGGCCTCCAGCACCGTCTACGGCATGCCCAAGGCCGCCAGGGACCTGGGCGCGGCCTCCCTGGTGCTGCCGCTTTCCGCCATCGCGGCCCAGGCCGCCAAACACCTCCCCAGGACATGACAGCCCAATCCCCACCCGCCGACGCCCCCGTGCGCGTGCTCTGCGTGGACGACCAGCCCATGGTGGCCGAGGCCCTGCGCCGCATGGTGGCCCCCGAGGCGGACATCGCCTTCCTCTCCACCCAGGACCCGGCCAAGGCCCTGCCCATGGCCCTGGAACACCGGCCCACCGTGGTGCTCCTGGACCTGGTGATGCCAGACATCGACGGCCTGACCCTGGTGAAGTATTTCCGCGCCCATCCAAAGCTCAAGGAGCTGCCCCTGGTGGTGCTCTCCACCAAGGAGGAGCCCGAGACCAAGGCCATGGCCTTCGCCCTGGGCGCGAACGACTATCTTGTGAAGCTTCCCGACCGCGTGGAGCTCACGGCTCGGCTACGCCACCACTCCCAGGGCTACACGCGGCTCCTGGAGCGCGACCGGGCCTACAGGGAACTGGCGCGCCAGCTGGACCAGGCCGCCAGCTACGTGCGCAACCTCCTGCCCGCGCCCCTCACGGACGGCCCCGTGCGCGCGGACTGGCTCTTCCAGCCCTCGGCCATGCTGGGCGGCGACGCCCTGGGCTACCACTGGATCGATCCGGAGCGCTTCGCCTTCTATCTCCTCGACGTGTGCGACCACGGCGTGGGGCCGGCCCTGCTCTCGGTGTCGGCCCTCAACGTGCTGCGCAGCCAGACCCTGCCGGGCGTGGACTTCGGCTCCCCGGCCCAGGTGCTGGCCGGGCTCAACCAGGTGTTCCAGATGTCGAAGCAGAACGACCTCTATTTCACCATCTTCTACGGTGTCTACCGACCCGGGGACGGGCAGCTGCGCTACGCCTCGGCCGGGCACCCGCCGCCCCTGCTCTTCCGCGAAGGCCGCACCGAGGAGCTGCGCTGCCAGAGCCTGTTCATCGGGGCCATGCCCGAGGCGCGCTTCCGGGAGGCCGAGACGCGCCTGGAAGGCAGGGCGCGCCTGCTCGTGTTTTCCGACGGGGTGTACGAAATCCGGCTGCCCCACGGCGCGGTGGCCAGCTACGAGGACTTCAAGGCCTACGCCGAGGCGGCCCCCGGCGGCCTGGGGCCGGACCCGGAGGCCGCCCTGGCCCACGCGCGCGCCCTCTCGGGCCGCCAGACCCTGGACGACGACGTGACCATGCTCCGCCTGGAGCTGGGTTGAACGGCGATTGTTCATTTTATCACGATATCGTGTCACACTGTTCTGACTCATGACACGCTCATTTTTCCGCTTGCCCAACATGGATAGCGGCGCAACGGGAACCATTTCGGACGCATTTTCGTGCCACGACTTTTGCTTGAATAACACGACAGCCTTTTTCTGCTGCAACACGACTGTTGCAGGGCGTGTTCCGGCGGGTTCCGCCGCCCAGCGACACGCCCCGCCGGGGCGGGCGCGCCGGACGGCTGCGTCAGATTGTCCCATCCGTCACAATAAACTGCTGGCAAAAGTCAAGGGCCTGTGATAAAGGAAGTTCCGCCTGAGGAGTGGGCTCCAGCCCGTGGATTTCGGCCCGACGGCCCCGTGGGGGCGGCCGTCGCGGCTTTGCAGTGTGGCCCTACAACCAGCACAGCCAACCTGTAACGATTTGGGAGGTCCGTATGCGCGTATCCATTGGTCTCGCCAAGGACGACGCCGAAAAACGCTTGGAACAAAAGGGCGTCTCCCGCCGCGACTTCATGAAATTCTGCGCGGCGGTGGCAACGGCCCTGGGAATGGGTCCCGGAGCCGCTGGCGAGGTGGCCCAGGTTTTGGCGGCGTCCAAGCGCCCCAGCGTGATCTATCTCCACGGCGCGGAGTGCACCGGCTGTTCCGAGGCCGTGCTGCGCACCTACAAGCCCTTCATCGACGAACTCATCCTCGACACCATCAGCCTCGACTACCATGAGACCATCATGGCCGCCGCGGGCGAGGCCGCCGAGGACGCCCTGCACAAGGCCATGAACTCCCCCGACGGGTTCATCCTGGTGCACGAAGGCGCCATCCCCACCATCGAGAACGGCAACTGGGGCATGGTCGGCGGCCACACCATGGCCGACAACCTGAAGGCCTGCGCCGCCAAGGCCAAGGCCATCATCGCCATGGGCACCTGCGCCACCTTCGGCGGCGTCCAGGCCGCCAAGCCTAACCCCTCCCAGGCCGTCTCCGTGGCCAAGTACCTCGACCGCAAGGACGTTATCAACATCGCCGGCTGCCCGCCCAACCCCATCAACTTCGTGGGCGCCGTGGTGCTCTACCTCAAGGGCGAGAAGATCGATCTCGACTCCCTCAACCGCCCCAAGGCTTTCTTCGGAACCTCCGTGCACGACCAGTGCGAACGCGTGAAGTTCTTCGACGAAGGCAAGTTCGCCCCCAGCTTCGACTCCGAGGAAGCCAAGAAGGGCTACTGCCTCTACAACCTGGGCTGCCGCGGCCCCGAGACCTTCAACAACTGCCCCAAGGTGCTCTTCAACGACACCAACTGGCCCGTGAAGGCCGGACACCCCTGCATCGGCTGCTCCGAGCCGAGCTTCTGGGATTCCATGTCCCCCTTCTACGTCGGCCGTTAGCGTCGGTCAGCCCCCTTGGTTGGTCGTTTAGCTCGAACCGCAGCACACCTCACGGAGGATTCCAATGGCTGACAGCAAGCCTCAAATCATGAAAACGCCCCAGAGCAACTTCACCGGCCCCGTCATCGTCGATCCGGTCACCCGCATCGAGGGTCACCTGCGCATCGTGTGCGAAGTGGGCGCCGGCAAGATCACCAACGTCTGGAGCTCCTCGCAGCTCTTCCGCGGCCTGGAGATCATCCTCAAGGGCCGCGACCCCCGCGACGCCCAGCACTTCACCCAGCGCTCCTGCGGCGTGTGCACCTACGTCCACGCCCTGGCCTCCACCCGCGCCGTGGACGACGCCGTGAAGGTGAACGTCCCCGAGAACGCCACCATCATGCGCAACCTGGTCATGGCCGCCCAGTACCTCCATGACCACATCGTCCACTTCTACCACCTCCACGCCCTCGACTGGGTGGACGTGCAGAACGCCCTCAAGGCCGACCCCAACAAGGCCGCCCAGATCGCCAACTCCATCTCCAAGCGCAAGACCAACGCCGCCGACCTCAAGGCCGTGCAGGACAAGCTCAAGGCCCTGGTGGACTCCGGCCAGCTGGGCATCTTCACCAACGCCTACTTCCTGGGCGGCCACCCGTCCTACTACCTGCCCGCGGAAGTGAACCTCATCGCCACCGCCCACTACCTCGAGGCCCTGCGCCTGCAGGTGAAGGCCGCCAAGGCCATGGCGATCTTCGGCGCCAAGAACCCCCACACCCAGTTCACCGTGGTGGGCGGCTGCACCAACTACGACGCCCTGCGCCCCGAGCGCATCGCCGAGTTCATGACCCTGTTCAAGGAAGTCAAGCAGTTCATCGAGGAAGTCTACATCCCCGACCTGCTGGCCGTGGCCTCCTACTACAAGGACTGGGCCTCCATCGGCGGCACCACCAACTTCATCTGCTTCGGCGAGTTCCCGCAGAAGAGCGAGCGCGGCCTCGACGACCGCTTCCTGCCCTCCGGCGTGATCATGAAGCGCGACCTCAAGGGCGTGAAGCCCGTCGACCAGAAGCAGATCCTCGAGCACGTGGCCCACTCCTGGTACAAGGGCAACGAAGCCAAGCACCCCTACGAGGGCGTCACCGATCCCCAGTACACCAAGCTTGACGACAAGGACCGCTACTCCTGGATGAAGGCCCCCCGCTACATGGGCGAGCCCATGGAGACCGGCCCCCTCGCCAAGGTGCTGGTGGCCTACGCCAAGGGCCACAAGGCCACCGTGAAGACCGTGGACATGGTCTGCAAGAACCTGGGCATCCAGCCCACCGCGCTCTTCTCCACCCTGGGCCGCACCGCCGCCCGCGGCATCGAGACCGCCGTCATCTGCGGCGAGATGGAAGCCTGGGTGAAGAAGCTCTCCGAGAACGTGAAGAAGGGCAACACCAAGCTGTATCAGGATTGGAAGATGCCCGACTCCGCCCAGGGCGTCGGCTTCGTCGACGCGCCCCGCGGCGCCCTCTCCCACTGGATCGACATCAAGGGCGGGAAGATCAACAACTTCCAGCTCGTGGTGCCCTCCACCTGGAGCCTCGGGCCCCGCTGCGCCGCCGGCAAGCTCTCCCCCGTGGAAGAGGCCCTCATGAACACCCCCATCGCCGACCCCAAGCGTCCGGTGGAAATCCTGCGTACCGTGCACTCCTTCGACCCCTGCATCGCCTGCGGCGTGCACGTGATCCAGCCCGAGTCCAACGAAGTGCTGAGCTTCAAGGTTCTCTAGAACCAGCCCCAGCCACACGAAACGAGAGAGGGCCGCGCGAGCGGCCCTCTTTTTTTGGGAATCGCTACCCCGACGCGGCGGCTGCGGAGAAGGGGATACTGGCTGGGAGGAGTTGACTACAACGTGACCCCTTGCTCCCTCCCTAGCCTTGAAGCGCCCTCGCGCGCGTGGTAGCGAACCACCTTCCGGACTACGCATTCCCATCGCAGCACGCCCAGGACGCACGCCATGAAGACCCCACGGATTCTCCTCACCAACGACGACGGCATCCGTTCCCCGGGGCTGGAGGCCGCCGCCCGGGCCCTGCACGCCGAAGGCGCATTGCGCGTGGCTGCCCCCCTGCACCAGCAGACCTCCATGGGCAGGGCCCACGCCGGAAGCCCGGACGCAAGCCTCGCGCCCCACCCATTCCGCGTCCTGGGCCGCGACCTGGAGGCCTACGCCTGCGACGCCACCCCTGCCTCGGCCCTTGCCCACGCGCTTCACGTCTTCCCCGGAGAAATCCCGGACCTGGTGGTCTCGGGCATCAACTACGGCGAGAACCTGGGGGCCAACGTCACCAGTTCCGGAACCGTGGGCGCGGCCCTGGAAGCCGCCGCGCGCGGCATCCCGGCCATCGCCGTCTCCCTGGAGACGCCCGTGGACTGCCACAGGCGCTACGCCCCCCTGGACTGGGAAGCCGCCGTCCACTTCCTGCGCCGCTTCGCGCGCATCCTCCTGGCGGACGGACTCCCGGCCGACGTGCACGTGCTCAAGATCGACGTGCCCCTGGCCGCCACGCCGGACACGCCCTGGCGGCTCACACGGCTCTCCCCGCACCTCTTCTACGAGCCCTCCATCCCGGACGCCACGCCAGCCAGCAAGCGCGGCGACATCGTGATTCGCAAGCGCCGCTGCGACGCCGACCACCCCGACACCGACGCCTACGCCCTGGCCGTGGACGGCGTGGTCTCCGTGACGCCCCTGACCCTGGACCTCACCGCGCGGGCAAGCTTCTCATCCCTGGAATCCTGGCTGAACGGAAGCTAGCTTCCCGGCCCCACCCGGCGTCAATGCGGATTACCGAGGCAAACAGCTGAAACCATTGCTCGTTGCTGTGAGAGCATCCGCATGTTTCCACAGGACTGCCTTCGGCGGGAGCGGCCAGGAACGTCTTCCCGTCGCCTCATGGCGGGGGGGGGGGGGGGAGGCTCGCCCGACGCCGCAACCTGTGGATCGGAATGCCAGGTGGCGGCGCGGACTGCCGGATGCACGGAGACTCCGCCAGGCAGGCTCACGGTCCGACTGGGCGTCGAGCCCTGACTTCGGACCCGGCAGGTTCGGGCGTCTGCCTCAGGTTCGACCGGCGGGCTAGTCTGCCACGGTGAGTTCGATGCGGTGGGTCAGTTCGCCCGTCGCGCCCGTGCCCCGGAAGCTCCCGGTGACGGGGGCCGTGAGCGCTGGATCGGGCGCGGCGCAGAGCATCAGGTGGGAAGCGGCCACGGCCAGGCCCAGGGTTGGGTCGAAGCCGCGCCAGCCCGCGCCAGGGATGTAGGCTTCGGCGCAGGCGTGCAGGTCGCGCGCGTCCTGCGCCGCATCGCCCTGCTGATAGCAGGAGGCGTAGCGCGCGGGCACCCCGGCGGCCCGGCAGGCGGCCATGAAGACCAGCGTGGCGTCCCGACAGGCCCCGCTCCCGGCTTCCAGGGTCTCCTCGGGCCCCTGCACGCCGGGCTCCATGCGGGGGGTCACGGCCACGTTGGCGTAGACCCAGGCGTTGAGGGTCCACAGGAAGGCGGGCACGCCGCCATCACCGGCCACCCCGGCCATGCGCTTCGCCAGACGGCGCACGCGCGCCCCGCCCAGGGGCGCCAGGCAGGGGGCGAGGGCCGCCTTCTCGGCCGGGGAAAGCTCCGGGGGCAGGCGCAGGGCCCCGGGTTCCAGCAGGTAGTCGAAGGGATTGTCGCGCAGGGTGCGCGCGCTGAAGCTGGTGCGCACCACCAGCTCCTCGTGCTGGCCCTCGAACCAAAGGCGCAGGGCGCGATTGCCCGCCGCGTCCTCGATCTCGACCTGCCCGGCGGGCTTTGGGGTCACCTGCGTCTCGAAGGCCTCCAGGCGTTGGTCCGCGCCCGTGCGGGGGGTCAGCCGGACAAGGTGCGGCTCCAGGAACACCGGAATCGAGAAGCGCCAGCGCGACTCATGAACGCCGTGAAAGAGCATCGCCATCCTCCGCGCGGCAGGCGAGCTTGCGTCCCACGGGCGAAAGCTTGGCCGCGATGCGTTCGATCCATTCGGAGGGCAGCGCGCCCACGCTCTCGCGCAGCCGCTCCTGCCACCACAGGGAGATGTGCTCCAGGTCGGACTTCTCGAAGCGGTGCTCCACCAGGGAGAAGGTGCCTTTGGAATAGACCACCACGTCCAGGGGAAAATCGACCCCGGCGGCGCTGATGCGCGTGGAATCGAAGGCCAGGCAGCCCACCTTGAGGGCGAAGTTGATGGAGTCGGCGTGCTTGAGGGTGCGGTCCAGCACGGGCTTGCCGTACCCGGTCTCCCCGATGATGTGGTAGGGCGTGCCGGGGGCGATCTCCACCCAGTTGCCCTGGGGGTAGATCAGGTAGAGCCGGTGGATGGAATCGCCCGCGAACTGGCCGCCCACCAGCACGTGGATGTTGAAGGTCAGGCCCGATTCGTCGAGGTATTCCTTGTCCTCCTTGGCCACGCGGCGGATGATTCCGGCCAGGGTGTTCACGGCCTTGTAGATCTTGTCGGGCGGGGCGCAGGTTTCCAGGCACTCCTCGAAGTAGGTGACCACCTTGTCGCGCACGGAGCGCAGGCCCGAGGTCATGAAGAAGAGCGCGCCGGAGCCGGTTTCGTAGGTGCTCAGTTTCTGGGCCGTGGTCATCTCGTTGCCCGCGGTGATGCGGGTGTCGGCGATGCCCACCAGGCCTTCCTCCACCGTGATTCCAAGGCAAAAGGTCATTGTTCCACCTGCGTTTGCGGCTCCTCGGGGAGGTAGCCGAAGAATTCGCGCCCGAGGTGGCTGTCCACCGCGTTCATGCGCGTCTGCAACCGGTCCGTGAAGCGGTGCAGCCCCTGGTCGAAGATTTCCTGGATGGTCAGGTAGGAGAGGTCCGCGCAGAGCTGGCCAAGCAGGCGCTCGCTCTCGTGGGAGAAGAAGCCCCGGCGCGACCCCGTGACGGCCTGAAGCGAGTCCTGCACGTGGACGAGCCCGTGGAGCACGGAGCGCGGGAACTCGTGCTCCAGGAGCAGGAACTCGGCAACCTTGGCCGGGGAGATGCGTCCACGGCAGCGCCGGAAGGCGTCCAGGGCGCTGGTGGCGCGCAAGAGGGCCGACCAGTGGATGGAATCGAAACCCGGGCCGTGCTCGCCCTCGTCGGGGAGCATGCGGTGGCAGTTCACGTCGAGGATGCGCGAGGTCTTGTCGCAGCGCTCCAGCAGGCGGCCCATGCGCGCGAAGTGCCAGGCCTCGTCGTGGAGCATCACGTCCTCGGCCACGCCGCCCAGCACGAAGTCGCGCCGCTTGATCTCCTGGCAGAAGTCGAAGGGGTTCTCCACAGTGTCCAGGGGGCGCTTGGCCGCGTCGCGCACCATGTGGTAGGTCACGTTGAGGTGTTCCCACATCTCGTAAGGGATCACCTCGCGTATGGCCCGGGCGTTCTCGCGCGCGGCCCAGAGACAGGAGGCGATGGAGTTGGGGTAGTCCTGATCGAAGCAGAGGAAGGTGATCACCGAGGCGGCGTCGCAGTCGCCGTAGCGCTCCTCGAAGAGGTTCTGGTCGCCGCTGGCCAGGATCAGGGGTCTCCAGGCGTCCGCGCCTTCCCCGGGCAGGTCCAGGGTGAGGTGCCAGTTCACCTCCACGAAGCGGGCCAGGTTGCCGGCCCGCTCCAGGTAGCGGCTCATCCAGTAGACCGCGTTGGCGACGCGCGAGAGCATGGCGGTTTCCTTTGGAGTCTAGTGTTTGAGGACCCAGGTGTCCTTGCTGCCGCCGCCCTGGGAGGAGTTCACCACCAGGGAGCCCCTCTTGAGGGCCACGCGTGTGAGCCCGCCGGGAATCACCTGCACGTCGCCGCCGTGGAGGATGTAGGGGCGCAGGTCCACGTGGCGGCCCTCGAAACGGTCGCCCGCGATCACCGGGGCGCGAGAGAGCATGAGCGCGGGCTGGGCGATGTAGTTGCGCGGATTGGCCTGGATGCGCCGGGCGAACTCCTCGCGCTGGGCCGCGTCGGAGGCAGGCCCCACCAGCATGCCGTAACCGCCCGACTCGTTGGCGGCCTTGACCACCATGGTCTCGAGGTTTTCCAGCACGTGGGCCCTGTCCCTGTCGCGCCAGCACAGGAAGGTGGGCACGTTGGGGATGAAGGGCTCCTCGCCCAGGTAGTAGCGGATGATCTCGGGCACGAAGGCGTAGACCACCTTGTCGTCGGCCACTCCGGTACCGGGGGCGTTGGCCAGGCTCACGTTGCCCGCGCGCCAGGCGTCCATGATGCCGGGCACGCCCAGCAGGGACTCGGGGCGGAAGGCCAGGGGGTCCAGGAAGTCGTCGTTCAGGCGGCGGTAGATCACGTCCACCTGCTTGAGGCCCTTGGTGGTGCGCATGAAGACGCGGCGGTCGCGCACCACGAGGTCCTGCCCCTGCACCAGCTCGATGCCGGTCTGGAGGGCCAGAAAGGAGTGCTCGTAGTAGGCCGAGTTGTAGATGCCCGGGGTGAGCAGGGCCACGGTGGGCCGCGTGACGCCCTCGGGGGCCATGCGCAGGAGCAGATCCAGGAGCCGCGCGGGGTAGTCGTCCACGGGGCGCACCCGGGAGGCGGCGAACACCTCGGGCAGGGTGCGCTTCATGAGCTGGCGGTTGGCCAGCACGTAGGAGACGCCCGAGGGGCAGCGCAGGTTGTCCTCCAGCACGTGGAAGACGCCGTGCTCGTCGCGCACGAGGTCGGTCCCGGTGATGTGGCACCAGATGCCGTGGGGGGCCTTCACGCCCAGGCAGGCGGGCAGGTAGCCCTCGGCGGTCTCGATGATCTCGCGGGGCACCACGCGGTCCTTGAGGATGCGCTGCTCGCCGTAGATGTCGACCAGGAAAAGATTCAGGGCGTAGATGCGCTGCTTGAGGCCCACCTCGAGCTTGTCCCAGTCCTGGGCCTCCACCACGCGGGGCAGCACGTCGAAGGGGAAGATCTTCTCCGTGCCCTCCTGGTGGCCGTAGACGGTGAAGGTGATGCCCAGGTCGTAGAGGGTCTGCTCGGCCTTCTGCTGGCGGCGCAGAAGCTCGCCCGGAGGCAGGGATTCGATCTTTTCGAGGAGCAGGCGGGCGCCGTCGCGCGGGGTTCCGGGCGCGGCGAACATCTCGTCGTGGAAAGGCCCCAGGTCGTATCCCGTGAATTTCATCGCCGTTCCAATTTTTACATTATTGTGAATCCGTGTTGAATATGACCCATCGCGCCAAATGTGTCAACGCCCACGGCCGATGTTTTCGAAAACGAAACACCCGGACGCGCCGCAGGGAGCGCCACCAGGCGATGCGCGCCGCGGCGTTGACCGAAAAAGACAAGGAAAGACGGAGGGTAAGCCCGGATCAGCCCAGGCGGTCGGCCAGCCGGCGCAGCAGACTACCCAGACGGGAGCGCCGACGGCTCACGGCGGCGAGACCGGCCCCCGTGGCCAGGCGCGGCATGCGCCCCAGCACCTCGCGCGCGGCCAGGAGCGCCCCGTGGCGCGTGAACACCGCGCATTGGCGGAAATGCCCTTTCGGGTCGTCGCGCACCGTGCGGGTGAGCACACGGCAGCAGCTCGACCCGTGCGCCCCGGTGAACACAGCGTGCAGGCGCTTCGAGGCCCCGCGCACCTCGTCCGGCGACAGCTCCCGGGCAAGAAAGAACGAGGCGCCCATCACCGCGCCGCCCAGCGCCCCGCACACGCACCCGGCCTTGCCCAGCCCCTGGCCGAAGCCCATGGCCAGCCCCCGGGCGCTCTCGCGCTCCAGCCCGCCGCCCAGGCCCTCGGACAGGGCGCAGAGCACCGCCTCGGCGCAATACATCTCCCGGCTCTCGAAGAGCGCCAGGGCACGCTCTGCCACGGCCTCGGCCAGGGCCTCGGCCGCCGCATCGGCAAGGGGCTCTTCCGGCAGGCCCCGGCGGGACGCGGGGGACGCCTGCTCCGGCGGGGCCTGGGCGCACCCGTCGCACTCCGCCGGGGGATGGTCCCGGGGAGGAATCTGCCGCGCGGCCTGATGCGCGATGGCGGGGGCGTCTTTCATTGCTCCTGCTGTGGCAGCCCCTGCCCCAAATGGCAAATTTTCATTCCCGATACCCGCCCACGCCTCGCATCGGCCCAGCCGATGCCCGCCAGGAGCGCTCCCCCCAGGAGACCAGGACCCGGCCTTGATTTGATGCGCCCCGGGGGCTATGATGTGCCACTCTCCCGAGACCACCAAAGGGGTTCACCCGACATGCCGAACGTACGCCGCGCCGCAGCCGCCCTGCTGCTTCTGCTCCTCGCCCTCTTCCTCGCCGGTTGCTCCGGCATGGACATGTTCAAGGACACCCCGCCCACCTCGGCCCAGGAGCAGACGCTCCTCCAGGCCAAGGCCGCCGAAGCCTGGAGCCAGGCCCGCTACGACAAGGCCCTGGAACTCTACAACCTGGTCATGCAGGGCCAGGCCCTTACCCGGGAGGCGCGCCTCACCGCCCTGGAGCGCATCGCCCAGTGCGCCCTGCGCCTCGGTCGCACCCAGGAAGCCCTGGACGCCCTGGACAACTGGGGGCAGACCGACCCCAAGGTGAAGGCCACCTGGAACTGGAACAGCCTTACCGTGCAGGCCCTCTCGGCCATGGGCCGCGAGCGCCAGGCCGAAGAGCACCTGGCCAAGCTCCTCCAGATGCGCGGAACCTCTTTCGAACTCACCGGCCCGGCGGGCGTGGAGCTGGCCAAACGCTACGCCTCGCGCGACCAGGGCGGCCAGGCCGCGCGCATCCTGCGCACGCAGCACGCCAAGGCCCCCAACCGCACGGAGCGCGCCGCCTTCGAGGCCGACACCGCCCGCATGCTGGGGCAGCTCTCCCCCCAGGGTCTGGCCTCCCTGCTGGCCTCGGTCAACGAGGCCAACTCCGCCGTCTTCCCCTACAACCTCGTCTCACTGGAAGACGCCCGCCGCGCCGCCTCCGCCAACCCGGCCGCCCGCGAGCGCCTGCGCGACATCGCCGACCGCCTGGCACGCTCATCCGATCTGGCCGACCGCGACCTCCCCGCACGCATCCTCTCCCAGGGCCTCGCGGCCGCCACCTCCGGGCAGGCCCCTGCCGCCGCCCTGCCCGACGCCCCGGCCCTCAAGCCCGATTCCCTCGGCGTGGCCCTGCTCCTGCCCCAGACCGGGCAGCTGCGCGCCCTGGCCGCCAAGGTCCTGGCCGGAGCCAACGCCGCCAAGGCCCAGCTGGCCGCCCAGGGCGTCCAGGTGGACCTGCGCGTCATCAACACCGACGACGCCTCCTACGTGGACCACCTCGTAGCCCTGCCCCACGACGTGACCATCGTGGGCGGCCCCATGCACGCCTCCTACTTCAAGAACCTCCCGGCCAGCGGCGAACTCTCCCGCCGGGTGTTCCTCTCCTTCACGCCCTCCCTGCCGGACGCGGAGGAAGGCAAGCACTACTGGCGGCTCTTCTGGAGCGCCGAGGACGTGGTGAACTCCGTGCTGGCCGTGCCCGTGGAGGAAGGCGTGAAGCGCTACGGCGTGCTCTACCCCGAAGACCCCACCGGCAAGCGCCTGGCCGACGCCTTCGCCGCCGCCGCCCACGCCAGGGGCGCGGAGGTGAGCGTGCTCCAGCCCTACCCGCCCGCCGACGCCGCCCGCTGGGGCGACATCCTGAAGACCATGCTCCACGCCGTGCCCAAGGGAGTGGACGGCAAGAGCTTCACCGTGCGCCCGGATTTCGAGGCCCTCTTCATCCCCGACAAGCTTCAGATCGCCGACCACCTCATCGGCCAGCTCCTCTTCTACCAGGCCGATCAGCTGGTGGTGCTGGGTCCCAACCTCTGGGCCGAATCCCTCTCCGCCGGGAGCGCCAAGCCCCAGATCAACCCCGCCAACTACCGCTACGCCTTCTGCTCCGGCGCGTTCTGGGCCCAGAACCCCTCCAAGGCCCTGGCCGAGCTGCGCTCGGGGCTCGCCAAGGCCAACCAGGGAGAACCCGATTTCTGGACCGCCCTGGGCTTCGACTTCGTGCGCCTAGCCGCCGCATCCGGGGCCGTGCCGCCGGACTCCGCGCCCTCGGAGATCAGCAAGCGCCTCGCCGAGGCCTCGCGCAAGATCGAGTGGTCCATGGCTCCCGTCACCTGGGACGGCTCCGGGCACGCCCGCATGAACCTCTTCTTCTTCCGCCCCTCCGTGGAGGGCCTGGCCGTGGTGGACAAGGAAGGATTCAAGGAGCGCCTGGACGCCCTGCGCGCCAAGCCCCAGGGCCAATAGCCCGGGAACCTCCGCGCCGCTTGCGTTGCGCCCCGCCAGGGGCTAGAACCCTCGCGTCCCGCAAACCAAGGAGCCCGCTCATGACATTCACCCCGGACCAAGCCGCCCGGGTGGCCGCCCTGGCCCGCCTGCGCCTGCCCGAGGACAAGCTCGAACACCTTGCCGCCCAGATGGGCGACATCCTCTCCTATATGGACACCCTCACCGCCTGCGACACCCAGGGCGTGGAACCCCTCTACGGACCCGTGGAGCACGACACCCCCCTGCGCATGGACGTGGCAGTGAAGACCTTCCAGCGCGCCGACATCCTCTCCCAGGCCCCCGAATCCGACGGGACCTTCTTCGTGGTCCCCAAAATCGTCGCCGGATAAGCACCCATGAGCATCACCGACCTCACACTCGACGAGTTGCGCCACCGCCTCGCCGCCCGCGACATCACCGCCGTCCAGGCCACCGAGGCATGCCTCGAACGCATCCAGGCCACCGAGCCCACCGTGGACGCCCTGCTCTCCCTCCAGGCCGAACAGGCCCTGGAGACCGCCGCCGCCCTCGACCGCCAGGGACCAGACCCCGCCAAGGCCCTCTGGGGCGTGCCCATGGCCGTCAAGGACGCCCTCTGCACCAAGGGCGTGCCCACCACCTGCGCCTCCAAGATTCTGGAAAACTTCACGCCCTTCTACGACGCCACCAGCGTCGAACGCCTCAAGGCCCACGGCGCCGTCATCCTGGGCAAGGCCAACATGGACGAGTTCGCCATGGGCTCCTCCACCGAAAACTCCGCCTTCAAGCCCACCCGCAACCCCTGGAACCCCTTCAAGGTCCCCGGCGGCTCCAGCGGCGGCTCCGGCGCAACCGTGGCCGCCCGCCAGTGCTTCGCCGCCCTGGGCACCGACACCGGCGGCTCCATCCGCCTGCCCGCCTCCTTCTGCGGCGTCACCGGCATCAAGCCCACCTACGGGCGCGTCTCCCGCTACGGACTCGTGGCCTACGGCTCCAGCCTCGACCAGATCGGCCCCCTGGCCCGCACCCCGCTGGACTGCGCCATCGTCCTCCAGGCCATGGCCGGGCACGACCCCAAGGACTCCACCTGCGCCCCGCGCCCCGTCCCGGACTTCGCCGCCGAGACCAAAGCCCGCAAGGACCTCGCCGGGCTGCGCATCGGCATGCCCGAGGAATACTGGGGCGAAGGCCTCACCCCCGAGGTGCGCAAGGCCTGCGACGACGCCATGGACGCAGCCCGCTCCCTGGGCGCGACCCTCGTGCCCGTCAAGCTGCCCCACACCCGCTACGCCATCGCCACCTACTACATCGTGGCCATGGCCGAAGCGAGCTCCAACCTCGCCCGCTTCGACGGCGTGCGCTACGGCTACCGCCACCCCGGGGCCAAAGACCTCAAGGACCTCTACGAACTCTCGCGCTCCCACGGCTTCGGCGAGGAAGTCCAACGCCGCATCGTCCTGGGCACCTACGTGCTCTCCGCCGGCTACTACGACGCCTACTACCGCAAGGCCGCCCAGGTCCGCCGCCTCATCCGCCAGGACTTCCTCGACGCCTTCGCGCACTGCGACGTGATCGCCGGACCCACCTCGCCCTTCACCGCCTTCGGGCTGGGCGAAAAAACCGGCGACCCGCTCCAGATGTACCTGGCCGACATCTTCACCATCTCCCTCAACCTCTCGGGACTGCCCGGACTCTCCCTGCCCGTGGGCCTGGGGGAAGACTCGGCGCTGCCCGTGGGCCTGCAACTCTTCGGCAAGGCCTGGGAAGAAGGGACCATCCTGGGCGCGGCGAACGCGCTCTACGGCGCGGTGGGCGACGTGGGGACCCCGGCAGGCGTGGCGTAGACAGGCGGGAAGCAGGAAGAGGAAGAAGGAACAGCCGGAATATGCCTCCGGCGGGCAAAGGGCTACGCCCTCTGCACTCCCTCTCCGCTTCGCGGGCTTCACCGGATACGACTGCGTTGCCGGTCCCGGTGCTGTTCGCGGGGAGATCAGGTGGATCGTCTTCAAATCGGTCCGCCTGGTCTCCCCGCGAACAGCACCGGGACCGGCTGGCAAGACCCTTGCGGCTGCGCCGCCTGTAGCGCGGGAATTCGCGCAAAGCCGCGAATCCCCGCTTGTACGTTGTCCTCGTTCCGGATGCGCACTCAGGAGTGATCCATGCTGCAAAGCGTCTTCGGCCTCGTCGTCCTGGTCTTCATCGCCTGGCTCCTGAGTCGCGACCGCTCCCGCATGCCGTGGCGCATGCTTCTGGGCGGCGTGGCGCTGCAGTTCGCCATCGCGGGGCTGATGCTCAAGGTTTCGGCGTTCAAGGGCCTGTTCATGGCGCTCAACCGCGTGGTGCTGGCCATGGAGGACGCCACGCGCGAGGGCACGACGTTCGTGTTCGGGTATCTGGGCGGCGGCGCGGTGCCGTTTTCGGAGTTGAAGCCGGGAGGAAGCTTCATCCTGGCGTTCCAGGCCCTGCCGCTGGTGATCGTGATCGCGGCGCTGGCGGGGCTCTTGTACCACTGGGGCATCCTGCCGCGCGTGGTGCGGGGTTTTTCCTGGGTGCTGGGCAAGACCATGGGCATCGGCGGCGCGTTGGGCGTGGGCGCGGCGGGCACGATCTTCCTGGGGATGATCGAGGCTCCGCTCTTGATCCGCCCGTACCTGACGCGGCTTACCGAGAGCGAACTCTTCGCGCTGATGGCCACGGGGCTTTCGTGCATCGCGGGCACCATGCTCATGCTCTACGCCGGGGTGCTGGGAAGCGTGATCCCGGATTCGCTGGGGCACATCCTCACGGCCTCGGTGATCCACGCCCCGGCGGCGCTGGCGGTGGCGGCGGTGATGCTGCCCGAGCGCGAGAAGCCCACCCTGGGCCGGGAGATGCCCCGCTCCCAGGCGGCGGGAGCCATGGACGCGGTGGCCAAGGGCGCGTGGGACGGCATGCAGCTGTATCTGAACATCCTGGCCATGCTCATCGCCATGATCGCGCTGGTGAAGCTGGTGAACATTCTGATGGGTTTCTGCCCGGACGTGCTGGGCGCGCCGCTCACCCTGGAGCGGATGCTGGGCTGGGTGATGGCCCCGGCGGCCTGGCTGCTGGGGATTCCCTGGGCCGAGGCGCACACGGCGGGGAGCCTGCTGGGCGTGAAGGTGGTGCTGAACGAGTTCATCGCCTTTTTCCAGATGGCGAACCTGCCCCGGGAGGCCCTGTCGGAGCGCACGCGGCTGATTCTGGCGTACGCCATGTGCAGCTTCGCCAACCTGGGCAGCGTGGGCATCATCATCGGCGGGATGGGTTCGCTCATGCCGGAGCGCCGGGCGCAGGTGGCGTCGTTGTGCATGCGGGCGCTGGCGGCTGGCGTGATCGCCTCGCTCATGACGGGCGCGGTGGTGGGGGTGCTCTTCTCCTAGGCCGCCAAGGGAGCGACTTGGCGATGGTGTTCGCCGTCCGAACGTGGTAGAGGTCACCAATGCTCATGGGCATCGACGTGGGGGGCACGCACACGGACGCCGTGCTGGTGTGCAGGAAGGGCTTGCTGGCCTGGGCCAAGGCCAAGACCCATCACGGCGATTTGATGCGCTCCATCCGCGAGGTGCTCACGGCCATCGCGGCCAAGGCCGGGGCCAAGGCCATCTCGCGGCTCAATCTTTCCACCACGTTATCCACCAACGCCATCGTGGAGGGGCTCACGGAGCCCGTGGGCGTGTTCGTGTCCGCGGGGCCCGGCATCGACGCCCGGGCCTACGCCGTGGGCGAGCACTACGCCGTGATCCCCGGCTGCACCGACCACCGGGGCCGCGTCACCCGCCCCCTGGACGAGGCCCGGGCCCGGGAGCACGCGGCGCGCTGCAAGGCCGCCCACGTGAGCGTCTACGCCTGCGTGAGCAAGTTCTCCCCCCGCAATCCCGAATTCGAGGAATCGCTGCGCGCGGTGGTGCACCCCCAGGCCGACTTCGTGAGCTGCGGCCACGAGTTTTCCGGCCAGCTGGGCTTTCCCCGGCGCATCCACACGGCGGCCTGCAACGCCTCGGTGTGGCGCGTGTTCAACCGCTTCGCGGACGCGGTGCAGCGCGCGGCGCTCGATTTCGGGCTCATGGGCCAGGTGAACATCCTCAAGGCCGACGGGGGCACCATGCCGCTTTCGGTGTCGCGCTCGTTCCCGGTGGAGTCCATCCTTTCGGGTCCGGCGGCATCGGTGATGGGCATCATCGCCGTGTGCGACATCGCGGAAGACTCGGTGATCCTGGACATCGGCGGCACCACCACGGACATCGCGCTCTTCGCCGAGGGCGCGCCGCTCATCGAGCCCGACGGCGCGGTGATCTCGGGGCGTCCCACGCTGGTGCGCGCGCTCAAGACGCGCTCCATCGGCGTGGGCGGCGATTCGGCGCTCTCGGTGCTGGAAGGCCAGGTGCGCGTCGGGCCGCGCAGGCTTGGCCCGTCCATGGCCGAGGGGGGGGAGCGGCCCACGCTCACGGACGCGCTCAACGTGCTGGGCAGGGCGGAACTGGGCGACGTGTCGGCCTCTCGCCGGGGCGTGAACGAGCTGGCCCGGGCCAACGGCATGGACGGGGAGACCCTGGCCCAGGACGCGGCCCTGGCGGCGGTGACGAGCATCCGCGCGGCCGTGATCGAACTGACGCGCGCCGTGAACGACCGCCCCGTGTACACCATCTACGAACTTCTGGAGGGCAAGCGGGTCGCCCCGTCGCGGGTGTACGTGATGGGCGGCCCGGCCAAGGCCCTGGAGGGGCTTTTGTCCGAGGTGTTCCCGGAGGAGGTGGTGGTGCCCGAGGGCTACGCGGTGGCCAACGCCATCGGCGCGGCGCTCTCGCGGCCCACGCTCTCGGCGGAACTCTTCGCGGACACCCAGCGCGGGCGCATGCTCATCCCCGGCCTGGACGTGGAGCAGGACGTTCCCCGCACCTATTCGCTGGACGAGGCCCAGGCCGACGCGGCCCAGCGCCTGGGCGACTACCTCAACCAGCTGGGCGTGGCCGACCCCGAGGCCCTGGTGGAAACCCTGGAGGCCCAGAGCTTCAACATGGTGGAGGACGGCGAGCTGGTGGGCCGCTCCATCCGCGTGAAGTGCCAGGTGAAGCCCGGCGTGCTGCCCGGCTACCGCGAGGCCGTGAGGCAACCATGCTGAAAGCCGCCGACACCCTGGGCGTGGTCTTCTTTCCGGCCTACGACTGGGCCATCAGCCCCACGCACCCCGAGCGCCAGGAGCGCCTGCTCTACACCCAGGACCAACTGCGCGAGGAAGGCCTCTTCGACATCCCCGGCGTGCGCGAATACAAGCCCGACGTGGCCCTGGCCCACGACGTGGACCTGGCCCACTTCACCTTCCCCGGCGTGGAGGAGGTGCTCACCAGCTCCCATCTGGTGAGCGCGGGCGGGGCCATGCGCGCCGCCAGGCTGGTGATGGAGCGCGAGGCGCGACGGGCCTTCGCCCTGGTGCGCCCCCCGGGCCACCACGCCATGAAGGTGGTGCACGGCACGCGCGGCTTCTGCACCGTGAACGTGGAAGCCGTGATGGTGGAAACCCTGCGCGAACGCTACGGCGTGCGCCGCATCGCCATCGTGGACACGGACTGCCACCACGGCGACGGCACCCAGGACGTCTACTGGCACGACCCGGACGTGCTCTTCATCTCCCTGCACCAGGACGGGCGCACCATCTATCCCGGGTCCGGCTTTCCCTACGAGCTGGGCGGCCCCACGGCCATGGGGAGCACCTGCAACATCCCGCTGCTGCCCGGCACCGGCGACCAGGGCATCCTGCACATGCTCGACCATGTGGTGCTGCCGCTCATCGAGCGCTTCAGGCCCGAGATCGTCATCAACTCCGCCGGGCAGGACAATCACTTCTCCGACCCCATCACCAACATGAACTTCACGGCCCAGGGCTACGCGGAGCTCACGCGCAGGCTGGGCGCGGACATCGCGGTGCTGGAGGGCGGCTACTCCATCCAGGGCGCGCTGCCCTACGTGAACCTGGGCATCTGCCTGGCCATGGCCGGCATCGACGCCTCGGGCGTGGTGGAGCCCCAGTACGACCCCGAGCGCGTGAAGCAGGAACAGCGCATCACCGACTACACCCTCTCCCTCTCCGACCAGCTCATGAGCTATTTCCTGGACCCGCCCGCCATGCCCAAACACGGCAAGGCCGAGGGCGAATGGTTCGTGCGCGAGAAGGAGGTCCACTACGACACCGACGCAATCTTCGAGCGCCAGCGCGAGAAGGTGCTCCTGTGCCCGGACTGTTCCGGTGTGGTGTCCATCGAGAGCCGTGCCGACTCCGGCCCCCTGTGCCTGGGCGTGCAGATCCCCCCGGGGGCCTGCGACGCCTGCCGCGAGCGCGGCCACGAGGAGTTCGAGACCGGCCAGCGCTCCCGCAACTACCGCCGGGCCATGCTGGTGGACCGCCCCGGCCGGGCCGTGAAGCGCGTGCTGATCTAGCGCCGCTGCTGCACCAAACCGGACGGGAAGCCTTCGACCGGCACTGACATCCAGCCCGTTCCTGAGCCTTTCTCTGGACCTGGCGGCTCGGCCTGATCTACACTTGGCAGAGCATGGTCCCCGATTATTCTCCGGACGGCGCCCCTCCGGGGTTGGCTCCCTTCCGCGTCCCGCCACAAGCGGGCGCGCACGGGCCGTTTTACAAAGTTTCCTATGCATGGCGCTGGTTCGCGCTTCTCCTGGGCCTCACGGCCTTCGCGACGCTGATCGTCCATAATCTCTACAAGGACCACAGGAACCTCCTGGCCACGGAAAAAGACCGCCTGAAAAACCAGGCGCAAGTCGTGAAACAGGTCGTGGCGACGGAACTGGTCGCCCTGCATTCGGTCCTCTACGAATTGCGGTCGGAATGGGCCTCCGGCAGGCTCCGGGAGGACGCCGACAGCCGCTTCAAGATCCTCGTGGGCGCGCTTCCCGGCGTGCGCGACATCCTCCTGTTCGACGCCGGGGGGATGGTCCAGGCCGTCAACGACCCGAAACTCCTGGGCCAGAACTTCGGCGGCCGCGACTACTTCCGACGCACCGCGCTGGACCCCTCACCGGAGACGCTCCACGTCTCCCGGCCCTACCGGTCCACCCAGGGGGACTGGGTGATTACCGTGTCGCTGCGCATCGACGACGCCCAGGGGCGCTTCATCGGGGTGATCGCCGCCACCCTGGACCCGGCCTATTTCTCCCCCCTGCTGGATTCGATGCTCCACGCCCCGGACATGTGGGCCATGCTGGTGCACGGCCAGGGGACGGTGTTCCTCACAGCGCCTCATCTGCCCGAAACGGACGGTCGCGGCCTGGAACGCCCCGACACGCTGTTCTCGCGACATTTGGCAAGCGGGGGCCGTAAAAGCGTGTTCCTGGACATCATGCTTGCCACAGGCAAGCGGGAACTTGTGGCCTTCCAGACCATCTCGCCCCCGGCCCTGAATCTGAGCCATCCGCTGGTGGTGGCCGTCGCGCGCGACCCCGAGGTCATCCTGGCGGGATGGCGCACTTCCGTGATCCGCTACGGAGGGGCTTTCGGGCTGCTCGCCCTGGCATCCAGCATGGGCCTCGCCCTGTACCAGCGCAGCCGCCGCCAGTACGACCGCTTGCGGGAAAGCGCGGCACAGGCCCTGGTGCAAAGCGAACACTTCCTGCGCACCCTCACCGATAACATCCCCGGCATGGTGGGCTACTGGGACAACGGCCTGCGCTGCCGATACGCGAATCCCGCCTATCGGAACTGGTTCGGCCGTTCTCCCGAGCAGATGCTTGGCATTCATATCCGGGAGCTTCTGGGCGGAAAACTCTACAGTAAAAACGAGCGATACATCCTCGCGGCGCTGCGAGGCGAACCACAGCAGTTTGAGCGCACACTCGTGCGTTCCGACGGGAGCGTTGGACACACGCTCGTGCATTACATCCCGGATGAGGATGCAGGCCGTGTGCGAGGGTTCTACGTGTTGGTTTTCGACGTATCGGAGCTCAAAGTGGCGCAGCACCAGTTGGAGGAACTGGTGAAACGTTTGGAGGTGCTGGCGACCACCGACTCGCTCACGGGCATGGCCAACCGCAGGCGTCTTTTGGAGCGCTGCGCCGAGGAGCACGCGCGCGCGGCGCGCTACGCCCAGCCCCTGTCCTTCCTCATGATGGACATCGACCATTTCAAGCACATCAACGACTCGTTGGGCCACGACGTGGGCGACGAGGTGCTCAAGGCCGTGGCCCAGTCCTGCGCCGAGGCCCTGCGCGCCACTGATGTCCTGGGACGCCTGGGCGGCGAGGAGTTCGGGGTGCTGCTGCCCCAGACCGCCACCGGGGACGCTCGCGCCGTGGCCGAACGGCTGCGCCGCTTCGTGGAGAGCCTGGTGGCCACCACCCGGGCCGGCACGGTGCGCGTAACGGTCTCCGTTGGGTTCTCCACCTGGCGGGAGACGGACCATTCGGCCGAGGACATGATGCGCCGCGCCGACGCCGGGCTCTACGAGGCCAAGCGCGCCGGGCGCAACTGCGTGCGCGAGGGCTGAGCCCGCTGCATCGGCCCCGGCAACGCGGCGCTCATGCAGCGCAGGCAGGGATCGTCGTTCCGATCGCGCAAAACAAATCGCTGGAACAATTGACTCTTCATGCCGGAAGTCACGCCTTGGTTTCCAGCTTCGCGTCCCTGACGCTACAGCTCAAGACCCGGGCAACGCTCGCCGCGGGGCTCCCAGAGGCGGCAGGAGAAGTCGCGGCCCACGGCCGGATAGTTGCGGCCGCGTTCGGAGAAGGGCCAGGCCATGCGCACGTTGAGGCAGCGCCCCATGGCCGCGCGCATGTCCATGAAGAAGAAGAAACGGCAGCGGCAGCAGCGCTCCCCGGCGCGGCCGTCCGCTTCCCGGGCGCTTGCCGCCGCCACGCGCTACTGCCCCAGCTCGCGCAGAGCGTCCGCCACGGACTTGCCGTCGGGCATGCGCGCCTGCGGGTTGATGGCCAGGAGCTCCTTCCAGGCCTTGGCCGCTCCGTCCTTGTCCTTCTTGTCGAAGAGCAGCACGATGCCGGTGTTGAGCCGGGCCAGCTGGTGCTTGGGGTCCATCTCCAGGGCCTGGCGGAAGGAGGCCAGGGCGTCGTCGATCTGGCGCATCTCGCGCTGCATCACGCCCATGTCGGTCCAGACGTCGGGCTGGCCGGGCTTGAGCGCAAGGGACTTCTGATAGGCCCCCACGGCGCGCTCCGCGAAGCCCACGTCGAAGTAGACGTTGCCCAGTTCCGCCCACACGGCGGCGTCGTTGGGGTTCTTGGCGGCCTTCTCCTCCAGGGCGCGGGCCTGGGCCATCACGGGGGAGGCCATGGGGTTGCCCTGCTGGCCCTGCTGGGCCGGGGCCTCGGCGGCGGGCCTGGGGGGCATGCCCGCCGGGGGCGCGGCCTGCTGGGCGAACATGGACACCGCGCCCTGCCAGCCCATGAACACCCCGGCCAGGAACAGGGCCACGCACAACACGGTCGCCGTCTGCTTGCGCACCATGGCCGGCGAGGCCTGGACGCTCTTGTTCGTCTTCTTCACAGTCGCTCCGGAAACGGCGGCCTACTGGGCCTCGGGGGTCATGCCCTTGCCGTATTTGGGGTTGAGGGCCGCCTTGGACAGGAAATAGTCCACCTTGATCTTGCGGTTCTTGGCGATGCGGTCCCAGTAGTAGCCTGGGGGGTCCTTCCAGACCAGGCGGTCCTTGGTTCCGTCCTGGAGCACGGCCTCCACGGCCGGGGCGGGGCAGTCCACGCCGCCGTCGGGGCGCAGGGAGCACACGGCCACGAAGGCCAGGGACTTGAAGGTGTCGCGCAGGTCCTTGGAGCGCAGCCTGGAGACGTACTGGCTGTCCAGTTCGGTGATGCTCGTCAGGTCGATTTCGCCCCGGAACTCGGCCTTTCCCGGCTCCAGCACCTTCCAGGAGCGTGCGGAGAAGAAGGGATAGCTCTCCAGGACCTTGCCCAGCCCGGGAATGGCCGGAGACTTGAGGGCGGCCTCCTGGAAGCGGGCGGCGTCGCCCTGGCTTTCGGTCTGCGCCTGGGGCTGCGGGGCGCGGGGGCCGGCGTCGAGGCCTTTCACCTCCAGGCGTCCCAGGGGCAGGGCGAAGACGGGGTTCTGGTCGTTGAAGATGAGCAGATGCCCGGCGATCTCCACGGTGAGCTTGCGCTCCAGGGCCTGTTCAAGGGCGGCCCGTGTGGCCGGGGGGAAGAACTCGCGGTCGCCTATGACCACGAGTTTGTTGTTTTCCAGCTGCAGTTGATAGACCGTGACCGGTCCGTCCTGGGCGATGCCGATCTTGCCCGTGCGGGTGACCTGCATCTCCTTGACCAGCCTGGCCTGGACCGGCCCCGCCGCCAGGAGGGCGGCCAGCACCGTCAGGATGATTCTACGCGCCATGGAGCGACTCCCTTGGCCCTGCCGCGCGGCGCGCGCACCGGGGATGCGCCGTGCTCAGGCCCCTGCAAGAGGCTTTGGATGTGTTCGCCTTCGCGTCGCGCGGGCGGCGGCGACGCGTTGCGCCGCGCTTCCCGCATCCGCGAGCCGTGGTCGAGCCGTCGCGCCCTCGTCGGGCGGCCGCCGGGATTCGGGCCGCTCTGGGGCAGGCGATGCGTCGCCTGCCCGGACAAGAAGGCGCGATGGCGGGTTCTCCGTACGATCCGGGCCTCCCTCGCCGGGGGACGCCGGGCTACAGGGTGCTGGCCGCCACCGGCACGGCGGCGGGCACGGGCGGCCCCAACACCAGCCGGGACTGCAGGGCCAGGAGGGCGCGTCCGGCCAGCGCCTGCGCGCCGGCCTGGGTCATGTGCACGCCGTCGCGGGCGCGCAGGGTGGCCCCGCCCTCCACGTCGTCCTTGGAGAAGACGAAGCTGCCGTCCGGTGCCGAAAAGAGCTGCCAAGTGTCCACGTAGTGGCAGTCCGGCAGGGAGGTCAGGGTTTTGCGCACCAGGGCGTTGATGTGGCGCAGGTCGCCCGAGAGCGCGCCGTCGGCCATGACGGGCGCGCCCATCCAGAAGATGACGGCCTGCGGGTTGTGCCGCCGGGCGATCTCCACCAGACGCCGCACGCGGGCGGCGTAGTCCTTGTCCCACTGGGGCGTTCCGTAGGTGATCTGGGACCCGTCGGGCTGTCGCAGGTGCTTGTTGTCGTTGGCGCCGATCATGATGGCCACCGCGTCTGGCCGGTAGCGGCGGGCCACGTCTTCCATGTGGCGGTCCCAGTCGAAGAAGTCGGGCCGGGCCAGCCCGGAGGAGACCTTGCCCAGGCGGACGAAGGCCAGCCCGGGCTTTTCCGCGAGGCTTTTCTCCAGCTCGGAGGCCAGGCTGATGGAGAGCGAATCGCCCACCACGGCCAGACACTGGACGTGGCGCAGGGGCGCGCGGGGCGCGAAGAGGTCCTTGGGGGAGAGGTTGGGCCGCTCCAGCAGGGCGAACGCCTGGGACTTGCGGCCGGCCTTGGCGAGGGCGGAGCCTTCGCCGCCGATCCCCGCGCAGCCGCTCACGAAGAGGAGGGCCAGTGCGAGGAGGATTCTGCGGGTCGTGGTCGATGAACGCATAACTGCTCCGTTTGGCCCCAGAACGGGGTCGCCGTCAAGGGGCGGGAGCGCTCAGCGGACCTGCACGCCTTCCTGTCCGGGGGCCTGGGCCACCTCTTTCTGCCCCTTGGGCTTGAGGTCCACGTCCTCGCCGGCCTCTTTGAGGAAGGCCCGCACGATGATGTCGCCACCGGCCGGGGCGAAGTGAATCTTGTCGCCCTCGCGCACGCGCACGCGCTGGCCGGCCGCGTCGCGCAGGTGCTGGGCGTATTCGCCCTCGGGCCCGGCCAGGAGTGTCCAGGTGTCCAGGTAGTGGCCGTGGGCCGAGGCCTGGCATGCCGCGCGCAGGATGGCGTTGAGGGCGCGGCTCTTGGCCGAGAGGTCCGGGTCGCCCATGACGGGCATGCCGATCCAGTAGTGGCGCACGCCGCGCTCGTCGAGCAGGGCCAGCATCCGGGCCAGCCGCGCCTCGTAGACCTGGCGGCGCTTGTCGCCCACGGCCGTGGGCTCGGGGGCGTCGGCCTCCAAGGAGAGGTACTTGGCGTCGTTGGCCCCCATCATGAAGACCACGAGCTTGGGGTCGTACTCGGCCAGGAACTGGCGGGTGGCTTGTTCCCAGTTGTAGTATTGGGGGTTCTGCAGGCCGCTGGCCACCTTGCCTTTGGCTATCATGGTCAGGCCGTCGAAGCCTTTGAGCACGCGCTCCATGCTCACGGACAGGGCGATGGCCAGGGAGTCCCCGGCCACCAGCACGTTGAAGGGCGGCACGAGCTTGGGCTGGGCCGGACGCTGCGCCTCGGCCGGGCGCACCGCCCCGGGCTGGGCGGCCGGAGGGGCGGCCTCGCCGGGGCCGCCGGGCGCGAGTGCCGCCTCCTGGACCGGGGCGGGCTCGGCCTCGGCGGCAGGGGCCTCGGGCGCCGGAGCGGCGGCCCGGGCCGGAGCCGGGAAGAGGCAGTCGTCCGCAGCCAGCAGGGCGCGGTCGCAGCGGTAGGTGTTCTTGTAGGTGCCCTCGAAGAGCCCGGAGGTGGAGCAGTCCAGGGCCAGTCCCAGGCGCTCCAGGCCCAGGACGCGGTGCACGTCCCCGCCCAGGCGCGCGGCGTCGGCCACGGCGGCGGGGGGCGAACCCTCGAAGAGTCCGGAGAGCCAGGGGGCCACCCGGTCGAACTGCGCGAAAAGCCCCACGGCCAGAGCCAGGGCGTATGTGCACACGATGCGTCCACCCTTCATGGGCGTTGATCCTCGTCGGTTGGCGTCAGAAGGAGAAATAAATGAACGGCAGCATGCCGTCGGGCCCCATGCGAACGATCAAGGCCCCCAGGAAGCCCAGGGCGGCGGCCTGCGCGGGCGCGGGCAGCATGGCCAGGGGCCTGGGGCAGGTGCGCAGCCAGTCCAGGCGCAGGGCCTGGTAGGCGATGACGCCCAGCGTCACCACCGCCAGGGTGGCCGTGGGTCCCTGGCCGGAGCCGTCCAGGGCGGCCATGCGCCCCAGCACCCGCGCGGCGGTGTCGAAGTCCGGCGCGGCGAAGAACACCCAGGCCAGGGTGACGAAGGCGAAGGTTCCCGCCCAGCAGGCCGCGTCGGCCAGACGCCGCCCGGCGGGCGTGCCCGGCGTGGGGAGCCTGCCCGAAAAGGCGTGGGTGACCACGAGGCCCCCGCCGTGCAAGAGGCCCCAGGCCAGAAAGTTGAGCCCGGCCCCGTGCCAGAGCCCGCCCAGGCCCATGGTGACCAGCAGGTTCAGGTTGCGCCGCGCCGGGGCGCAGCGGCTGCCGCCCAGGGGGATGTAGAGGTAGTCGCGCAGCCAGGTGGAGAGGCTGATGTGCCAGCCCTGCCAGAACTCGCGGAGGTTGCGCGCCTTGTAGGGCTGGTTGAAGTTGTCGGGCGCGCGCAGGCCCAGGAGCCCGGCCAGGCCCTGGGCCAGGTCGGAGTAGCCGGAGAAGTCGCAGTAGATCTGGGCGCTGTAGGCCAGCACGCCCAGGAGAGCCCCGGGGCTGGAGAAGTGCTCGGGGCCGCTGAAAAGCTGGCGCGTGGCGTGCTCGGAGAGGTAGCTCGAGAGGGCCACCTTCTTGAAGAGCCCCAGCACGATGAGCCAGAAGGCCTGGGAGGCGTCGGTCCAGGCGGGCGCGCCGGAGCGCAACTGGGGGATGAAGTCCCTGGCGCGCAGGATGGGCCCCGAGAGCAGCGTGGGGAAGAAGGCCATGAAGAGAAACACGTCCAGGGCGGAGCGCTGCGCCTCTTCGGGGCGGCGGTAGACGTCCATGACGTAGCCCACGCCCTGGAAGGTGAAGAACGAAATGCCCACGGGCAGCGCCAGGGAGAGTTCCGGCAGAAGGCCCGTCAGTTCCGAGGCCAGGTTCCAGTATTTGAAGACGCACAGCTCGCCCAGCACCAGGGCCAGGTAGCCCGTGAGGATGCCCGTGCGCGCTCTGCCCTGCCAGGGGCCGGCCAGGGCCAGGCCCGCCCACCATGTGAGCAGGCTCACGCCGGCCAGCAGCGCGGCGAAGCCCGCGTGGAAACCGGCGTAGAAGACGTAGGACGCCGCGAGCAGGACGGACCTGAACGCTGCGGGACGGGTCCGGACAGCCCAGGCCAGGGCCAGGACGACCAGGAAGAAGACGGCGAATTCGACGCTAAGGAGCTGCATGGCGGCCGGTGGCGAAAGACATGATGCGATCCTGGCGGACGGGCTTGACGGAGCCCCTTGGCTGTTACACTCTCCGTGCGCCCGGACAACCCGGGCGGGACGCGACACGAACTGCTTCGGCAACGATTCCAGACTGTTGACCGGGCCGCTGGGAGGGTCGACACCGTGGAATCACCGCGTGCGCCCATCATATCCCTCGCCCGGAAAAAGGCAACCGCCACGTGCCCCGGCGCGTGACCCGGAGGTTACACCGTGGAAGAACTTTTGCGAGAACTTCTCGCCGTCAACAAAGAGATCCTTCAGGAAATCAGGTTGATGCGCCAGGGCATCCCGCCGCAAAAAGAAACCGTCAACGTGCGGAAGGAGCCCGCCGACCGGCACGCCGAGCCGCCCCAGACCAGCCGCTTCGAGGACCCCCAAGCCCCGGCCTACGAGGACGCCCAGCGCCCCAAAAGCGCCCCGCCGCGCCTGACTCCCAGCGATCTTGAGGACATCGGCAACTCGCTCCTGGACGGCCTCAAGAAGCGCAACCGCGACAAGTCCAACGCCTTCAGCGAATTCGAGAAGCGCCACAAGAACTGGTAGTTTTTTCGTGGGCGCGGCCTGCGCGCAGTCCAGGCGGGGACGGCGAGACGCCGGGACCGCGGGAACCCCGAACCGTCGTGCGGACGGAGCGGGAGGTCGAGGAACCGCCGGATCGACGGAACGGCGGCGGGGCGGGGCGGGGCGACGCGGCGGGCCGGATCAGTAGGGATGGCGCGCCACCCCGCGCACCATCTCCACGATCTCGGGATCAGGCGTGAAGGGGTTCTCCGCCATGGGCGGGATGGGCATGGTGAGCCGCGCCGCGAAGGGCGTGGCCAGGAACAGCTCGTCCAGGGCGTGGGCCAGGAGCACTTCCAGGGAGAGCACGTCGGCGGCGTTGTAGGCCAAAAGCGTCTCCAGCACCCTCGGGTCGCCCGTGCGCTCCCACAGCCGCCACAGGAGCACGGCGCTCCAGCCGTCCACGCCGTCGAGCTCGCGCCGCGAAATGCCATAGCGTTTCTCGCAGGCTTTGAGCCCACCGGCCTGCCCCAGCCCGCGCAGCACGAAGCGCAGGTCCACGTGGGCGCGCGGGCAGCGCACGCCCAGCACCCGCTCCAGCACCGGCACGTCGAAGCACTTGCCGTTGAAGGTCACCAGCACCTTCACCCGGGCCAGATCTCGCTCCAGGGCGTCCATGTCGCGGCCGTGCACGTAGCTGGTCAGGCGGCCCTGATGCAGCAGGGCGACGGCCGTGACCACGGGGTCTCGCTCGCCGTCGGTTTCGATGTCCAGGTAGCCCGCGTGGGGCAGGAAATGGGGGAAAAGCCGCCAGGAATTGGCGGTGCGCAGGCGCGCGGCGAACCAGTCGGCGTCCTGGGCCTCCAGGGCCTCCCGGGAGCGGCGCACCCCCTCGCGCAGGAGCTCAGCCTTGCCCGGGCTCACCGGGAGTTCGCCTCCCGAAAGCACGTCGTCCCAGGAGCGGACGCCCGCGTTCCAGAGCCCGGCCTCGCTCTTGGGGCCGACGCCGGGCAGGTGGCAGAAGGTGCGGCCCAGCATCGGCCAGGAACCCGGGGGCTAGGCCTTGGTCTTCTCGGACTGGTTCACGGTGGAGGCGGTCTGTCCCTGCTGGGACTCGATCTTCTCGGGGGTGATGTCCTTGTCGTTCATGGCGCTCTTGAATTCCTTGATGCTCTTGCCCAGGTCGCGCCCGAGGTTGCCCAGGCGGCCCGGCCCGAAGAGCAGCAGAACGATTGCCAAAACCACGATCCAATGCCAAATCGAGAACGCGCCCATGTGCATCTCCTCGCGCCGAAGCGCCCTTGGTTTGCCGTGCGGGGAACCTAAGCTCCCCCCCGGCCTTTGGCAACCCCAAAACGTCACGGAGCCGAGCCCCCATGTGCGGACGTTTCGCCCTGGGCATCCCCCGCCGCCTCGTGCGCGAGCGTTTCCAGCTCCCGGAGCTGCCCGATGCCCCGGAGCGCTTCAACATCGCGCCGGGCCAGCTGGTGGAGGCCGTCACCGCCTCCCCTGCCGGGCGCGCCGCCGGGCTTTACCGCTGGGGGCTGGTGCCCTTCTGGGCCAGGGACGCTTCCATGGCCAGCAAGCTCATCAACGCCCGCGCCGAAACCGCCGCCCAAAAACCCGCCTTCCGCGCCGCCCTGCGCCACCGCCGCTGCCTGGTCCCGGCCCAGGGATTCTACGAATGGAGCGGCCCCCCCGGGCGCAGGCAGCCATGGTTCTTCACCCGCCGGGACGGCCAGCCCCTGGCCCTGGCCGGGCTCTGGGAACACTGCGAGCTGCCCGGCGGCGAGCACCTGCTCACCCTGGCCCTGCTCACCTGCGAGGCCAACGCCCTGGTCGCCCCCGCGCACCACCGCATGCCCGTGCTCCTAGAGCCCGCCGACGACGACGCCTGGCTGGACCCCGCCCTCCAGGACCCGCGCGGCCTGGCCGAGATCCTGGCCCCGCGCGACTGGCCCGGCGTGATCCGCCGACGCGTGAGCCCCCGCGTGAACGCCGCCGCCTCCGAAGGGCCGGACCTCGTGGAGCCCTGGGAGCCGGAGGGCTCGCTCCTTGACCCCTGAGCCCCCTCGCGACCGCGCGCGCTTCTGGACCGACCCGGACCTGGACGGCCTGGAGTGTCTCCACGCCACCTACGTGGAGCACCGCTTCGCCACCCACGCCCACGAGGAGTTCGTGATCGGGGTGATCCAGTCCGGGGCCCAGGGCGTGCGCTACCGGGGCGGCAACCTGGTGATGCCCGAGCGCACCACCTGCGTCATGAACCCCCAGGAGCCGCACACCGGCCACGCCGCCATGGAGCAGGGCTGGAGCTACCGCGTGGTCTACCCGCACCCCCGCGTGCTGGCCGCCGTGGCCTCCGACCTGGCCGGACGCCTCGTGGACGCCCCCTTCTTCCCCGATCTGGTGCACCACGACCCCGTGGTCACCCGCCGCCTGCTGGCACTGCACGCCGCCCTGGACTCCGGCTGCTCCACTCCCCTCGCCCGTCAGGGCCTGCTCGCCTCGGCGCTGGCCGCGCTCATCACCCGCCACGGCGCGCCGCGCGCCGCCGTGCGGCGCTTCGCTCCCCACCGCCACGGCGTGGACCGCGCGCGCCAACTGCTCCACGCCTGCCCCGAACGGGCCGTGAGCCTGGAGGAGCTGGCCGCCGTGGCGGGGCTCAGCCCCTGGCACTTCGCGCGCTCCTTCACGGCCCAGGTGGGCATGCCTCCCCACGTCTACCAGCTTGGCCGACGCATCGGGCTGGCCAAGCGCCTCCTGGCCGCCGGGGAGCCCATCGCCCAGGTGGCAGCCGTCGCGGGCTTCGCGGACCAGAGCCATCTGACCAACCGCTTCAAGTCCGTGGTGGGCATCACCCCGGGCGCGTTCCGGCAAAAGAGCAAGAACCTGCAAGACCGCGATCCCCACCCGGAGGCAGAGTCCCCCTGAAACCGATCAGGAGGATTCGTTCATGTCCGCTCCGCTCTCTTTCGCGCGCGTTCCGTATGCCTGGCTGGCCGTGCTGGGCCTGCTCTGGGGGGCCAACTTCCCGCTCATGAAGGCGGCACTGTCCGCGCTGGAGCCCTCCCAGGCCGTCTGGCTGCGCCTGGCCTTCGGCGCGGCGGCGCTGGCCCCCTTCCTGGCCCCGGCCCTTGCCGCCGTGCGCCGGCGGCCAGCCCTGCTGGGGCACTCCTGCGTCATGGCCCTTTCGGCCAACGTGCTCACGTTCCACTGCTTCATGCAGGGCACGCGCCTGCTCGACGCGGGCACGGCCGGCGTGCTCTCGGGCTGCGTGCCCCTGCTCACCGCCCTGCTGGCCGCCCTGGCCCTGCCCCGGGAGCGTTTGCCGCGCGCCGCCCTGGCGGGGCTTTGCGTCTCCTTCCTGGGGCTGGTCTGCGTGCTGGCCCCCTGGAACGGCGCGGCCCGCGGCTCGCTTGCCGGAGCCGGATACATGCTGGCCGGGGCCTGCGGCTACGCCGTGGCCTTCGTGTACGCCCGGCGCTTCCTCGTGCGGCCCGGGGCCTCGGCCCTCTCCCTGGCCGCGCTTCAGATGCTTCTGGCCACGCTCTTCTACGCGCCGCTGGCCCGCTGGGAGGGCATGGCGCGCGTGACGGATTCCTGGGAGCTGCTGGCCTGCGTTGCCGTGGGGCTGGGCGCGGTGGGCTCGGGCGCGGCCTACGTGGTCTACTACGGATTGATAGGGGCCGTGGGCGCGGTGCGGGCCTCGGCCGTCTCCTACCTGCCCCCGGTGGCGGCGCTCTTCATGGGCTGGGCCTTCCTGGGCGAGACGCCAGGACTCGCCCGGCTGGCCGGGGCCGCCCTGGTGCTGGGCGGCATATGGACCCTGCGGAGGAACTAGCGGACGGAATCAGGCAGGCGCCCCCTTCAGGAAGGCCTCCACCACCGGCAGCATGCGCCGTACGATCTCTTCCACCCCGCGCGCGTTGGGGTGCAGGCCGTCGGGGAGGTTGAGCGCGGGGTCGCCCGCCACGCCCTCCAGGAAGAAGGGATAGAACGCGAGCCCCTGCGCCCGGGCCAGGTCCGCGAACACCGCCGCGAACTCGTCGCCGTAGCGCTTCCCCATGCCCAGGAGCGCACGCATGCCCGCCAGCAGCACCGGCACGCCCGCCTTGCGGCACTCCGCCAGGATGCGCTCCAGGTTGGCGCGCACCAGGGCCGGGTCGAACCCGCGCAGGCCGTCGTTGGCCCCCAGCTCCAGGATCAGCGCGTCCGGCCGCGCCGCCAGCGCCGCGCCCACCCGGGCCACGCCGCCCGCCGTGGTGTCGCCCGAGACGCCGAAGTTCACCACCTCCACGTCGAGGCCGCGCGCGCGCAGCTCCCGCTGCAACACCGCCGGGAAAGACTCCGACGGACCCAGCCCGAATCCCGCCGTCAGGCTGTCGCCCAGCGCCACCACGCGCAACGTCCGCGCCTGGACCGCTTCCGCCATGAGCCCCCCCAGGAACACCGCCAACACCAGGGCCATTCGGCCCAAAATCCCGTTCGCCACGTTGCCATCCCCGCGTCGCCCATGCCATGATGGACTCATGGACAACGACATGATCGTCCTCGAAGACGTGCACATGACCCTACAAAGCCAGGCTGGGCCGGTCAACATCCTGCGCGGCGCGCGCCTGCGCGCCCGCGCGGGCGAACGCCTCGCCGTGGTGGGGCCATCCGGCGCGGGCAAGACCACCCTGCTCATGCTCATGGCCGGGCTCGAACGCGCCACCTCCGGGCTGGTCCAGGTGGCCGGGCAGGACCTCACCCCCCTCGACGAGGACCAGCTCGCCGCCTTCCGCCTGCGCAACGTGGGCATCGTCTTCCAGAGCTTCCACCTGGCCCCCTCCATGACAGCCCTGGAAAACGCCGCACTGCCCCTGGAATTCGCGCGCGACCCCCACGCCGCGGACCGCGCCCGCCAGGCGCTCGACCGCGTGGGGCTCGCGCGCCGCGCCGACCATTACCCCGCACAGCTCTCCGGCGGCGAGCAGCAGCGCGTCGCCCTGGCCCGCGCCCTGGCCGCCGGGCCGCGCCTGATCCTGGCCGACGAACCCACCGGCAACCTCGACCATGCCACGGGGCTCAAAGTGGTCGACATGCTCTTCGACCTCGTGCGCCAGTCCGGCGCGACCCTCGTGCTCGTCACCCACGACCAGGGACTCGCCGCACGCTGCGACCGCGTGGCCCACATGGAGGACGGCGTCATCCAGGACCAGCCGTGACCCCCCACTCCATCGACCCGCCCTCCGCCTCCCGACGCTTCAACCCCACGCGCATCCTGCTCATGGCCGCCGTGGTCCTCTGCACGCTGTGGGCCTTCAACTGGCACTTCGCACGACTGGCAGACCGACTCGCCGCCCAGGAAGCCATCTCCGACACCACCAACACCCTCCCCCCCGAACGCCTCGCCACACTGCGCGAAGCGGCGCGCGCCATCCAACAGGCATACGGCATCGAACTGCGCATCCAGGTCCGACCCGGCCCCCTCTCCCCCCCGCCGCCCGGACCCGCCTCCCTCTTCATCGGGTTGGACACCACCGGCAAGACCGCCGCCGTCCAACTCCCCCCCCTGCTCGCCAAAGCCCTGCCGCCGGAACTTGCCCGGAGCCTCCAAACCGATTACTTCGCCCCCTACCTGGACGACGGCTCCTGGCCCGAAGGCCTCTACGCCGCAGTCCTGGCCATCATGGAGGCTCTGAGTGACCAACACTGACGACACCGTTCTCATCCACACCGACGGCGCATGCCTCGGCAACCCCGGACCCGGCGGCTACGGCGCCATCCTCAGCATGGGCGGCAACGAACGCGAAATCGCCGCGGGCTACGCCCTCACCACCAACAACCGCATGGAAATCCTGGCCGTCATCGCCGCCCTGGAAACCCTCACACGGCCCTGCCGCGCGCGCGTCGTCACCGACTCCATGTACGTGCGCGACGCCATCGAAAAACGCTGGCTCGCCAACTGGAAACGCAACGGCTGGAAAACCGCCGCCAAAACCGACGTGAAAAACCGCGACCTCTGGATGCGCCTCGACGCCCTGCTCGCGCAACACAAAGTCACCCTTGAATGGGTGCGCGGCCATACCGGGCACCCCCTCAACGAACGCTGCGACGCCCTCGCCCGCAAAGCCGCCCAACAACGCGGCCTCCCCAAGGACGAAGGCTACAAACCCTGAGCAGTACCCCTCCAGGCCCGACGCTGGCGCGTGGCGCAGCGGAGCCGTGGGGCAGGGCAGGCGCGGGAGAAGCCTCCGGCGGCCAGGGCTCCGCCCTGGACCCCGGCGATTGCTTCGCGGGCTTCACCGGGAAGGACTGTGTTGCCGGAGCCGGGCCTCTTCGCGGGGAGAGCCTGCGGATCGTCTTCAAATCGGTCCGCAGGCTCTCCCCGTGAAGAGGCCCGGCTCCGGCTGGCAAGACCCTTGCGGCTGCGCCGCCTGTCGCGCGGGAATTCGCGCAAAGCCGCGAATCCCCGCGCGGGGGGCCGTGGCGCTTCGCGCCAAGGTTTCGAGCAAGCTCCCTTTCTTGGGTTTTAAATGATAATTCCTTGTTCATTGTCGCTTGCGACGATGGCAGTCCGCCGGGATAAGCGCTGCTTTGAGCGCGTTCCCGGCGGGTGTCTGCTGCTGTCCGGGCGTCCGGGGGCTGCCCGCCCCTATCACACCGGCCTACCCGGTGAAGCCCGCGAAGCAATAAGGGATTCCAAAGGGCGTAGCCCTTTGGCCGCCGGAGGCTATTCCTCCGACCGACCGCACCGGCCGCCAACCTGAAGCAGTTCTCGTGGCCGGGAGTTGCATGCTGCCGTTCGCCACAAAGAAGGGACGCCCCGTTGCCGGGGCGTCCCTGGCGACCCTTGCGCGCGCGGAACCGGGAGAGGGCGGCGCGCCTGGGGGATCGTTCGGAGGGGGTGCGATCAGGCTGTCGAGGAGGAGTAGCCCGTGGTGGAGGTAAGATAGCTGAAGAGGCTGTCGTTGCTGGTGCTGGTCGAGTAGCTGCCGGCGAGGATGCTTTGCAGCAGCGAGTAAAGCTGTTCGTTCTGTCTTGTGGAGTCCGAGGATAAGGAGCCGGACTGGCTGGAGGCCATGTCCTGGGCGGGCGGAGGCGGAGGCGGCGGCGGTCCTTGCGGCGCGAGGCTGTCGGTATCGCCGGTGGAGGCGGCCGTTTCGAAGTTGGCGGCCATGCCGGAGAGCATGTGCGCCGCGCCGGGATTGGTGGCGGATTCGGCCTGTTCGGTCAAGGAGGAGGCGATTTGCGCGGTGACTTCCTTGAAGGTGTCGGGGTCGCTCTCCTGGAGCGATTCGAGCTGTTCCATGAGCATGGCGAAGGTGTCCTGGCCGGAGGAGGCGGTGGACTCGGTGCTGATGCCCGCGTTGGAGAGGGCCGAAGAGATGGCGCTGGAGATGGCGCTCATGGAGCTGTCGTCGCTTTGTGGCGGCGGGGGCGGCGGCCCCTGGGGCTTGAGGCTTTCCATGCTGCCGGTGGAGGCGGCCTCGGCGAACTGGGCGGACATGGAAGAGTACATCCTGCTCTGTTCGATGGTGGAGGCGCTTTCGGCCTTGGCGGAGTATTCCTCGGAGATCTGCTGGGCCAGTTCCTTGAAGGCGTCCTGGTCCGTGGTGGAGAGCTTGAAGAGTTGGTTCATCATCTGTCCCATCTGGGAGAGGGATGATGAATCCTTTGAGGATTTGGTGCTGCTGCCGTCCTGGGCCAGATCGGCGGTCAGGGTGTCGTAGATGTCCTGGACACCGTAGACTTGGTACGAAGAGCTGGAGCTGTTGATGCCTGCGATGCTCATGGCGCCTCCCGGAGTGCGGCGGGCCGGACGTTTCTGCCGTCCGGGCATGGGTTGCTTGTCGCAGGCGGGAGAGCAAGTCCGGTACCGGGCTGCCCACCAATTAAGCCTTTTTATTCTGCATATTTAAGCTGTGTAACCTTTCCTCAAGACGCACTTTCGGAAGACGACGCCGACCAGAAACATAAAACATATCCTGTAATAACACACATTTACTACTTCAAAGAGGCGTGCAGGAATTGCCCGCGTGGTTGAAGTGCCTCGCAGCCCCCATTACGTTTTTTTCATGTTGTAACCTTTTCGATTTGTTGGATATTCATGCATTCCCCACTCCCTTTCGGGATGGCTAAACGCCCGAAATGGCGGCACAAGCGAACGGGTAGGATTCCTAACTGTTTTCGTCTGGAATGATAAGGGGTTGTGAGATTATTTTGTGGTGTTTTCGGGGTCTAAACCGGGCGTTGCTCCGGCCGATCAGGGGGTCAAAACCTGTTTGGAAGGAGGCAAGCCATGTCCATTTCCGCATTGACGTCCAGCCAGTCGTCCACGATCTCGCTGATCACCGGGACCACGCAGACCCAGAGCACGTCGGCAACGGAGCTGATGAGCCAGGGCCAGGGCATCGACGAGGCGAAGATCTCCAAGGGAGGGCAGCAGATGAAGGCCCTTTCGGACCTGGCCGCATCGGACCCCGAGAAGTTCAAGCAAGCGGCGCAGGGCATCTCCGAGGCCCTGGCCAAGAAGGCCTCCGAAGCCACGGACTCCAACGAGGCCAGCGCGCTTCAGGAGATGGCCGACAAGTGGGCGGAGTCGGCCGAGTCGGGCGCCATGCCCGCGTTCGAGCCCCCCGCGCCTCCGTCGGGCAGCGAAGGCGGGGCCATGGGCCAGAGCGCGGCGCTCAAGTACCGGTCGGGCAACGGCTCCAACCCCATGGCCACCATGGACTCGGCCGTGTCCGGCGTGCTGTCGAGCCTGGGCATCTCGGTGGGTTCGTCGAGTTCCAGCTCCGGCGGAGCGTCGTTCACCACATCGGTTTCGTCCACGTCGTCCACGTCGGCCTAGCCAACGCCTGGCTATTTCCCTCGTGGCGGAGGGCGTCCGCGGAACCTTGGAGAGGGCGGCGGACGCCGCGGGGGCAGATGGGAAAAGGATGCCGGGCAGATTCTAACGCGGGACGATCAGCAGATGCCGGTAGCGTGGCGGGATGTCGCCTTCCCGGGCGTAGGGGCTCGGAAGGTCGATGACGGTCCGGCCCCTGAGCGATGCCGGATCGAAACGTCCCTTGTATTTCTCGTAGATGCTCACGAAGGAGCCGTCGGCGGCCACGATGTCCAGCCCCCGGGTCAGCGCTTCCAGCAAAAACCCGGCGTCCGGGGCGGTTCTGGAGACCCAGACGTAGCGATACCACGGATAGTGGATGACCAGATGCCGGTCCGCCGCGAGGCCGTAGCCCTCCTGCCGCGCAATGTCCAGGAACCCCGCGTACTCGTCCGCCCCGAGCGGCAGCACGTCGAAGTGCCCGGCGGCCAATGCGCGTAGAGGATCGGAGGGCGACGTGAAGGGCACCTCCACCACGGGAACGCCCGCCGCCTTGTACACGTCCACGTCTCCCCAGCCGAAGCCCTGCCCCACGGTGACGCGCTTCAGATCGTCCAGGGTCCTGACGTCCTTGAGGAGTTCCGGGACCGCGCCCCGCAGCAGGCAGACCCTGTAGCTCAGGAGCCCCCGCTCCAGGGGGATGCGGATATCCTCCACGGAGGCGAAGCCCTCGGGGAGCAGGCGCTGCACGCTGGGCGGGAGGAAGGCCAGATGGAGTTTGCCGGAGGCCATTTCTGCGGCCAGTCGCCTTTCGGGGGCAACGGGGAAGGGCTCGAACCGGGCGTCCACACCCGCTTTCTTCAAGGCTTCAAGACAGATCTCCCGGGCGAATTCCAGATGCAGGTCGGATTGCACCGTGAAGGTGAACTGCTCCGCGTGCGCGCCTCCGGCCAAGGCCAGGGACGCGAACAAGAGCAGCGAAAGAACAGCGGTGCGCATCATACCGTCCCCATAAAATGAAACGGACGCCCCGGCAAGAACCTCCGGCCCAATCTTTCGATTCCTGCGACATTGCCCCTGCGTTCCGGTCGGCCGGAGCGGGCCTGGGGCGTTGCGCGCGCGGGGCGGCGCCCTGACCGACGCGAAGCCCCCCGGGACCGGAGGCGCTCGGCGTCCGGCCACGGGGGGGCTTTCCGGCAGGCCGCCCCGGAGACGGGGCAACCCGGCCTATTTCAGGCCAAGGCTCTTCTTGATGTGCTCGAAGTCGATGTTGGAGCTCACCAGCTGCGCGCCCTGCTTGATCTTGATGATGTCGCGCAGCTTGTGGCGCTGGAGGATGGTCTCCATCTTCTTGGCCACGGAAAAGGTGTCGTCGCGCACCACGATGATGGGAATCTCCAGCACCTCGGAACGGGTGAGGATGATGTCGTTGGGGTAGAGGTTGCCGGTGAGCACCAGGCAGGGGCTGTCGCCCTCCAGAGCCACCAGCTGCACGTCGGAGCGGTCGCCGCCCACGATGACGGCGGCGTTCTTGTTCTTGCGGAAGTGGGTGAGGAAGTTCTCCACCTGCATGGTGCCGATGAGGAAGCTCTCCACGATGCGCTCGGCCTTGTGCTGGGCGCTGATCACCTTGCCGCCGAGCTTCTCGGCCAGGTCGGCCACCTTGATGGCGCCCATGAGGGGGTCCTTGGGGATGACGCCCAGCACCTTGACGCCCGCGCGGTTGAGGAAGGGCACGATGAGGTTTTCCACCTCGTCGAGGAAGTTGGGGGTGATGTCGTTCAAGACCACGCCCATGAGGTTGTCGCCCAGGGCTTCCTTGAGCACCACGAGGTAGTCGTAGTTGAGCTCTTTCTGGAAGCGGTCGATGACAATGGACTGGATGCCCAGGTTCTTGACCACGGTGACGCCGTCCACGCCGCAGTACTTGCCCGAGTACATGGAGCCCGAACCCGCCACGAGGGTGACGTCCTTGCCCTTGGAGAGCTTGGCGTAGCCCTCCGATATCTTGCCCATGAGGTCTTCGCAGCGGCCCGAGAAGGCCTTGACCTTGAAGTCCTGCGTGACCACCACCGGGGTGACCTCGGCAGGATCTTCCTCCAGGCCCAGGACGCCCTGCACGAAATTGGCGTCGTCGTCGCCCAGTTTCCCGGCCACTTCCTTGGGCATGGCCCCCACGGGCTTGTAGTAGCCCACGTTGTAGCCTTCCTTCTGGAACTTCAGGCCAAGGCCCATGATGACCATGTTCTTGCCCGAATACCCCGCCGTGGAACCAACGTAGATGCCAGCCATGGCTTCCTCCGAAACCCGCCAAGATGTTGAGCGCCGGGACGATCCCCCGTCACTTGCCCTGTTCGCGCTAAGCGATCAACCCCCGTTCCCCAGCGCCGGGGCCAGCGTGAAGCGGGCGTCCACCACGAGCGCCCCGCCCGGATGGGCCATCACCGGGTTGAAATCGCACTCCGTGATCTCGGGGAAATCCACCGCGATCTGCGAAAGCGTCAGCAGCACGTCCTCGATGGCGCGGAAATCCACGGGCGGCTCACCGCGCACGCCGCGCAGGAGCGGATAGCTCCTGATTTCGCGCACCATCTCCCCCACGTCCGAAAGCGAAAGCGGCGCCAGGCGGCAGGACACGTCGCGCAGCACCTCCACGTAAACCCCGCCCAGGCCGAAGAGCACCAGCGGCCCGAACTGGGCGTCGCGCTTGAACCCGGCAAAAACCTCCCGCGAGCCGCGCGGGGCCATCTCCTGCACCAGGCAGCCCAGCACGTAGGCTTCCTTCACGCGCCGGGCGCGGTTGGTGATGGAAAGAAAGGCCCGGCGCAGGTTCTCCTCGTCGCCAATGTTCACCGCCACGCCGCCCACGTCGGTCTTGTGGGAGATCTGGGGCGAGGCGATCTTGAGCGCCACGGGGTAGCCGATGGCCTTGGCCGCGCGCGCCGCCTCGTCGGAGGTGCGCGCCAGCTCCGTCTTGGGCACGGGCAGGCCGTAGGCCCGCAGCAGGTCCAGGGCCTGGAACTCCACGAGCTCGCGGTAGCCCTTGGCCCGGGCCTTGGCCATCACGTCCTGGGCCATGAATTTGTTGGACATGTAGCAGACTTCCACCGGCAGGGGGCGCTTCTTCCACTCGGCGTGGCGGAAGAGCGCCGCCAGGGCCTCCACGGCGGGCTCGGGGTAGTCGTAGCAGGGCACGCCCGCGCGGCGCAGTATCTCGCGCGCCCCGGCCACCTTGGTCTCGCCCATGAAGCAGGCGGCCATGGGCTTGCCCAGCTCCCTGGCCAGGTCGGCCACGGCCTGGGCGGCTTCCTCGGCGATCATGGCCGGAGTGGGCGTGATGAGCGCCAGCACCATGTGGGCCAGGGGGTCGGCGGCGGCGATGCGCAGGGCCTGGGCGAAGCGGTCGGCCCGGGCGTCTCCGATGATGTCCACGGGGTTGTAGAGCGCGGCGTGGGGCGGCAGGATGGCGCGCAGCTCCTCGATGGTCTGGCCGCGCAACGGGGCCAGGGTGATGCGCGCGCGCTCGGCCGCGTCGGCGGCCAGGATGCCGGGGCCGCCGGAGTTGGTGACCACGCAGAGATTTGGCCCCGTGGGCAGGGGCTGGGTGGCGAAGGCCAGGGCCAGGTGGAACATCTCCTCGATTCCCGAGGCGCGGATCACCCCGGACTGCACGAAGGCGGCCTGGCAGGCGTCCTCTGCCCCGGCCATGGCCCCGGTGTGGCTGGAGGCGGCGCGCGCCCCGGCGGGCGTGGAGCCGGACTTGATCATGATCACGGGCTTCACGGCGGTGGCGTCGCGTGCGGCGCGCAGAAATTCCTGGCCGTCTTGGATGTTCTCCACGTAGCCAAGGATCACCTTGGTGTCGGGGTCGCGCGTGAGGGTACGCAGCATGTCGATTTCGTCGATGGCCGCCTTGTTGCCCAGGCTCACGAACTTGGAGAAGCCGATGCCCTTGCCCTGGGCGGCGTCCAGGATGGCGATGCAAAGCGCCCCGGACTGGGAGAAAAAGGCGATGCCGCCGGGTTCGGGGTTGCCCGCGGCGAAGGTGGCGTTGAGCCCGCCGCGCGCGTTCACCAGCCCCAGGGAGTTGGGGCCGAGCAGCACCATGGAGTGCCGGGCGCAGATTTCCGCGATGCGCTGCTCCAGGTGGTAGCCCTCGCGGCCCACCTCCTTGAAGCCGGAGGTGATCACGGCTGCGGCCCGGCAGCCGCGCGCGCCCAGGGCCTCCAGGCAGTCCGGCGTCTGTTCCCGGGGCACGCAGAGCACGGCCAGATCCACGCCCTCTGGCAGGAGCGAGACATCCGTGACGGCCGTAAGGCCCAGGATTTCGCCCCCCGAGGGGTTGACCGGCAAAATTGCCCCCTGATACCCCGCGCTGAGAAGGTTGGAAACCACAAGGTTCCCCACCTTGCCGGGCGTGCGTGAAGCGCCCACCACGGCAACGGTGCGGGGTTCGAAAAGCGCTTGCATGGGATCCGTTCGTTCCATTCGGCCGCCGGAGGAAAGGATTGCGATGACGGAAGAAGCTCTGGACAATCTGCAGGATGCCATTTCCTATCGCTTTGGGCAAGTCAAGCTGTTGGTCACGGCCCTGACACACAGCTCCTACGCCAACGAACAGGGATGCGTCCACAACGAGCGCCTGGAATTCCTTGGCGACGCCGTGCTTGAGCTTGCCGTCTCGGAGGAGCTGTTCCGCCGCTTCCCCGAGGCCCCGGAAGGCGCGCTGACCAAGCTGCGCTCCAAGCTGGTGAGCATGCCTGCCCTGGCGGAGCTGGCGCGCTCCCTGCATCTGGACCAGGCCATCCTCCTGGGCAAGGGCGAGGAGGGCCAGGGCGGCCGCACGCGCGACTCGCTCCTGGCGGACGCCATGGAGGCCCTGCTGGGCGCGGTGTTTCAGGACGGGGGATACGAAGGGGCAAAATCTGCCGTGGGGGCCATCTTCGCGCCCCTGTGGCCAGAGGACGTGGAGCAGTCCCGCGCGCGCGACTACAAAAGCCGCCTGCAGGAGCGCACCCAGCGCGACATGCGCACCAGGCCCATCTACCGGCTCATGGGAAGCTCCGGACCGGAGCATGAGAAGCGTTTCGAGGTGGAACTGGCCCTGCCCGACGGCCGCGTCATCCAGGCTGCGGGGCCCAGCGTGAAGAAGGCCGAGCAGTCCGCGGCGCGCATGGCCCTGCAGGCCCTGGGCGAGCCTTCCTGACCCGCCCGCGCGCCCCTTGGCGGGCTTCCCGGGGCGCGGCGCACGCGCGGCCCGGCGTTGCGCGGGAACCCGGACCGGGGTGGGGGCCTTCCCGGCCCCCCCGTCCCTGGTCCTCTTGAACGCTCGGTCAGAAGGCCATTTAGCCCTGGATGAGCTGCATGGCCATCTTGGGCAGGCTGTTGGCCTGCGAGAGCATGGCCACGGCCGCCTGGGTGAGGATCTGCTCGCGCACGAACTGGGTCATCTCGGTGGCCACGTCCACGTCGGAGATGCGCGATTCGGCGGACTGCAGGTTCTCGGCCTGGATCTGCAGGTTCTGGATGGTGTTCTCCAGGCGGTTCTGGGTGGCGCCCAGCTGCGCGCGGATCTTGTCCTTGGAGACGATGGCCAGGCTGATCTTATCCAGGGCCTGCTGTGCAAGCTGCTGGGTGGAGATGGAACGCCCGCCCGTCGAAGAGGTGGCCGCTCCCAGGCCCAGGCCGAAGGCCGAGGCGGTGGAGTTGCCGATGTTGATGAAGTAGTAGTCCTCGGCGCTGGAGTTGCCGGTGCCGAAGTGGATCTTGATCTTGCCCACGGGGCTCATGCCCGAGCCGTCGTGGGTGTTGCTCGAAAGGTTGCCGTTGAGCAGGTAGATGCCGTTGAAGTCGGTGGCGTTGGCGATTCGGGTGATTTCCGAGGCCATGGCCTGGTATTCGGAATCGATGATCAGGCGCTGGTCCGAGGTGTAGGTGCCGGTGGCCGCCTGGGTGGCCAGCTCCTTCATGCGGATGAGCTTCTCGTCGACGACCTGCAGCGCGCCGTCGGCGGTCTGAATCATCGAGATGGCGTCGTTGGCGTTGCGCACGCCCTGGTTGAGGGAGTTGATGTCCGCGCGCATGAGTTCGCGGATGGCCAGACCGGCGGCGTCGTCGGCCGCCGTTCCCACGCGCAGTCCCGAGGAGAGACGGCGGGTGGAGACGCCCAGTTGCGAATACGAGTCCGACAGGTTCCTCGCGGCGTTCATGGCCATGAGGTTGTGGTTGATGACCAGGGACATGGCATTACCTCCTTGTGGTAAGGCAACTTTCCTTGTTGTTGACCAGAGGGATGCTTACTCCGTGCCAAACTTTAAATATTCTATCATTTCATCATGTTGAAAAACACGTAGGGAAAAATTTCCCTCCGTTTGGCGCCTGAAAGGTCAAAGTTGCCGCGCCCCGGAGCGCCGACGCGTCAGGGGACCAACGGAAGTTTCCCCCCGCCTCCGAAAAAGGAAAGGAACACCCATGCCCCACGTTCTCCCCGGATTCCCCGATCCCGGGCTGGTCCACCCCGTGTCCGGCGCGCACAACCTGGTCTACCTCCGGAACGTGGTGACGCGGCCCACCATCGAGGTGGGCGATTACGCCTACTTCGACTGCACCGGCGCGCCCGGCGAGCGCCCCGAGGACTTCGAGACCAACAACGTGCTCTACCACTTCGACTTCCTGGGCGACCGGCTGGTGATCGGGGCCTTCGCGGCCATCGCCAGCCGCGTGCGCTTCCTGATGCACGGGGGCGTGCACGCCATGGACGGGCTCTCCACCTACCCCTTCGGCATCTTCCCCGGCTGGGGGCGTCCCCTGCCCCAGGACGCCCGGCCCCTGCGCGACACCGTGGTGGGCTGCGACGCATGGATCGGCTACGGCTCGGTGATTCTGCCCGGGCGGCGCATCGGACACGGCGCGGTGGTGGGCGCGGGCAGCGTGGTCACGCGCGACGTGGAGCCCTACTGCATCGTGGGGGGCAACCCCGCCCGGGTGATCCGCCGCCGCTTCGACGTGGCCACGGTGGAGCGTCTGCTGGAACTGGCCTGGTGGAGCTGGCCCGCCGGACGCATCGCCCGGAGCCTCGACGCCATCGAACGGGGCGACGTGGAGGCACTGGCCGACACGCAGTGATTCCGGGCCCGGGAAACATCGCCTCCCCTGCCCCCGCCCCGCGCCACCGCCATCCGCGTTCCGCATACGGTCCTGCCCGCTTCCGGCCGACGTGGCCGGGAGCGCTCCTCTGGGACCCCAACCATGGAGGACGTATGCAGCTTCTTTCCGAACTCTCGGTCGAACCGGTCAGCAGTCCGTGACCATCGACATCCCGCGCGGCCCCCGGCGCCGGGCGGCGAGGGACAAGGCCGCCTCTTCGCACCTGCCCGGCCACTTCTCCGCTTTGCGCGGGGCGTTTGCGTCAAGCCGCCCACGCCTCCCTCCCCGTTCCAACGCAGAAACGCCGGGGGCTTTCGCCCCCGGCGCGTGTTGCGTGGTCCGGTTCCCGGTCAGGCCTAACGCTTGAGCTGGAGCACTTCCGAGAGCATGGTGTCCGCGGTGGTGATCACCTTGGAGTTGGCCTGGAAGCCGCGCTGGGTCTGGATCATGTCCACCATTTCGCGGGCCATGTCCACGTTGGAGGCCTCCAGGGAGTTGCTGGCCACCGAGCCCAGGCGTCCCGTGTTGGCGCGCCCCACCACCGCGTCGCCCGATTCGCGCGTCTGCGAGAAGAGGTTGCCGCCGTCGCGCTTGAGGCCCCAGGGGCTGGCGAAGTCCGCCAGGGTGATCACGTAGAGTTCCTGCACCTGACCGTTGGAGTAGCGCCCCGTGAGCACGCCGTCCTGCGAGACAGACACGCTCTGGAGCGTTCCCGGGGGGTAGCCGTCCTGGGAGACGAAGAGCGGCGCCGAGGCGGCTTCGTAGTTGGTGGTGGAGATGTTGTTGAACGTTACGGCATTGGTGTCGAACCCTTGCAGGGCCGAGGCGTTGGAGAGGTGCGACGTGCCGATGAGGTCGGCGCTGGTGGCCGAGGTGGACCATGTGCTGGACAAGCTGCGGATGCCCATGTTCAGCGAGATGGACACCGCGTTCGATGCCGTGGGAACGCTGCCGCCCGAAACGCTGCGGAAGTTGGCCGTGAAGATCGGGTAGCCCGAGTCCGAGACCGAGGCCAGCGTCCAGTTGCCCAGGTCGCTCACGGGGCTGGTCAGGCTTGTGGCGTTGATGGTGTAGGCCGTGATGTTCTGCAGGCCGCCCGCGTCGTCGAACGCCAGGGTGCCCAGCATGAGCACGCCGGCCTTGGAGTTCGAGGACATGTTCTCGATGGCGCCGTTCACGTCGAACTGGCGTCCGTCGGCCGCGGGGTTCGTGCAGACCATGTACTCCCAGTATTCCCTGCCGCTCACGTCGGAGACCTTGTCGTAGTAGACGGTCAGGTCGTGGGCGCCGCCGCGCTGGTCGTAGATTTTCAGGGTGTTCTGGAAGCCGAAGGCGGTTTCCGAGAGCGGCGCGTCATCGGGCCTTGCCGGATTGTAGTTGTAGCTCTGGAAGAGCGAGAAGAACGGGTCGGTGCTGCTGGTGGACTTGCTGGCGGTCCTGGGGTCCAGGTTGGAGGCCAGGGTCACGGTGGTGGTGGCCTGGGCGGCCAGGGCCAGGGTGTCCAGGCGCACGTCGGTCACGGAGCCCATCATGGGAATCTGACTGACGGTCTCGCCGTTGTTGCGCATGGCGCGCAGGGTGGCTGTGTCCACCATCCAGCCCTGCACGGCGTAGTTGTGGGGGTCCACCAGGTAGCCGTCGCGGTCGAAGCGGAAGTTGCCCGCGCGGGTGTAGTAGGTGGCCTGGTTGTTGCGGTCGTGCACTGTGAAGAAGCCGGTGCCGGAGATGGCCAAGTCGGTTGTTTCACTCGTGGTCTGGAAACCGCCCTGGCTGAAGTCGGAGAGGATGGCCTCCGCACGCACGCCCTGGCCCAGCTGGGAGTTCCCGGCGCCGGTGCCGATGCTTGTGTAGAGGAGATCCTCGAAATCCATCCGGGCGGACTTGTAGCCCACGGTGTTCACGTTGGCCAGGTTGTTGCCGATCACGCCCATCTTGTCTCCATGGGCGAGCAGGCCCGTAACGCCTGACCACATTGAAGTCGAAAGACTCATAATCCACCTCCGAGATGATCTATCCCGAAATATTCGCCGATACCGGCTAGCTCGTCTGGTTGACGATGCCCTTCACGTTCAAGAGGCTCAACTTGCGGCCGTCCTGGGTCTCGAGCACGTACCCGCCCGAGGAGTCGGTGGAGACGCCCGAGACGATGCCCGTCACGGTGGTGTCCACCATCATCGAGGTGCCGTCGGACTTGGCGGTGGTGATGCCCGCGAAGTATACGCCGTCGGCCTGCGCGTTGCCCAGCCAGTCCTTGCCGTCCCAGGCGAAGCTCTGCTCGCCGGCGGCCTTGGCGCCCTGGTCCACGGTGCGCACGATGTTTCCGTTTGCGTCCATGATGTTGATTGTCACCTTGGTGGCCGCCTCGGGCAGCGTGTAGTAGAGCTTGCTCACCGTGTCGCCGGACTTGGAGAGCGAATCGCCCGAGGCCTTCACTTCCTTGCCGATGAAGTTGGCGGCGGAGAACATCTGCTGCTGGTTGGTGGCCGAGGTGAGCTTCTCGATGCCGTCGTTGATGTTGGTGAGCTGCTCCAGGCTGGTGAACTGCGCCAGCTGGGCAAGAAATTCCTTGTCGCCCGTGGGGTTCAGGGGGTCCTGGTACTTCATCTGGGTCACGAGCAGGGTCAGGAAGGCGTCCTTGCCGAGGCTGCTGCTTCCGGTGGGCTTGGCCTTGAACTCGCTCTCGGCCCTGCCGATGATGCCTGAACTGACTCCGCTGTAATCGACGCTCATGGGACCCTCCTGGGCGGCTTAGGCTACGAGGTCCAATCCGCCCTGGGAATTTTTTACCCGAACGCCCGTATCTTGCATCTGCCGGGCCAAAAACCCGACCTCGCCGTCACCGGCCAGCAGGTTCGCCGTACGCATGCGCTCCAGGGCCTCGCGGCGCTCCTGGGACTGGTTGTGCTTGTCCGCCCCGGCCCACTGCTGGCCCAGGTTGGAATCCTGCGAGAGGCCCATGCGCACTTCCAGCTTGGACACGGTAAGCCCCTGGTTTTCCAGGTTCTGCTTGATCTGCTGCAGGTTCTCGGCCAGCACCTTCTCGGCCTGGGGGCTTTCGGCCTTGATCACGGCCTGCACTTCCTTGCCCTTCACCGTGAGCATCACGTTGAGCCTGCCCAGGCTGTCCGGGGTGAGTTCCAGCGAAAGCTGGCGCACGCCCTGGCCCAGGTTGCGCAGAATGCCCGACTCCACCTGGCTCATCACCTGGGAGGCTTGGGTGCGTCCGGCCGCGGCGGCCTCGCCGCGAGCGCCCTGCTGGGTCTGGGCCAGGCCCTGGGCCAGGCCGAAGCGCGCGTCCATGGTCTGGCCCGCGTCGCCCTCGACACGAAGCTTGGATGCCAGGCCGGCCACGGCCAGGCCCTGGACGTCCTTTGCTCCGGCCTGCTGGCCGCCCGACTGCGGATTGCCGGGCTGCTGATTGCCCTTGCCGTGATTGTCCGCGCCCTGCTTGCGGGCGTCCTGTCCCTGCTGGGGCTCCTGGCCCTGCACGCCCTTGCGCTGAGGGTCCTTCGCGGCCGCGGCCTCGTGGGGATCGGCCAGGTACTGCGAGGGACGCATGCGGGCGTCGGCCACGTCTTCCTGGGCCTGGCGGGCCAGTCCGTTGCGCTCCTTGGCCTTCTGGACCACCGGCTCCAGCACGTCCTTCACCTGCTTGAGCCCCTGCTTCAGGGCGGCCATCTGGGCGTTGGATTCGTCCAGGGCCGCGCGCAGGAACTTGTCGGCGGCGGCGGGGTTCAGCTCCAGGCCGTCCTGGCCGCCGAAGAGGCCGGAAAGCTTTGAGAGCGCGGCGTCGTTGAGCTTCAGGGCCTTGCCCAGGGCCTGCATCTCGTCCTTGCCCAGGGAGACGGTCTGGCCGTTCTCCATCTTGGCGAGCTTGCCCGAGATGCGTTGGAACACCTGGGACGCCTTGCCGCTCTCCAGGGCGCTCAGGAGGGACTTGCCCTCTTCCCGGGAGAAGCCCAGCTTGTCGAAGAGCGATTCCAGGGCGGCCTTGTCGGCGGCTTCGAGCTTCTGCGTGCCCACGGTGTTCTGGACCACGGCCTCGCGCACGCCGTGCATGAACTGGCCCCAGGTGATGCCTTCGGGGCTGTCGGCCTGCTTTTTGAGTCCCTCCAGCTTCTCCTTGGGCACGCCGGCGGCTTCGAGCTTTTCGCTCATCCCGGCAAGATCTTCCTGGGTCATCTTCACGTCGCGCAGGGTGCTCTCGCGGCGGGATGCGCTGTCCGCCTGCCGGGCGGACTGGGCTTTGCCCGCGTCCGGAAGGGCGGCGGGCAGGGTGGAGAAGGCTTCCTGGTCCAGGTTGGAACCAAGGTTGGAGCTGGAAAAGAGAAGGTCCGCGAAGAGTTCGCCTCCGTTCCCGCGCGTCTTGGAGGAAGCGAGGAAGTCGAAGGGAACCTGGCCCGCGGCCTTGTGAGAACTGGGAATGATTTGCATCGTACTCCTCCTGACGGCTCCTGTTCCTTCAAGAGCCATTCCAAGAGGAAAATCAATGATTCCGAGGTGCGTCTTCAGGGCTGGGCGGCAGGGATTGCCGCCTTCAGACCCGGGCCGCGGCGTCGCGCAGGCGGTCCGCCATCTCCATGCAGGCGGCCAGGGCCTGGGGGGAGTGGTCCTCGTTGTCCAGGCGCATGTGGACGTAGCCCGCCAGGGGGCGCAGCATGGGCATGGCCTCCCGCCAGCGCCATTGTTCCCGGGCGCGTCCCGGCGCCCGGGAGCGCGCCAGGGACAGGGACAGGGCGTCGAGGCCGCGCGCGAAGGGCTTGGCCAGGCGCGGGTGCTCCCGAGCCAGGGCCTGCCAGGCCTCGCGCGGGGGCTGGTCGTCCCAGAGGCCGAAGAATGCCCCGAACGAGGCGCGCCACAGCTCGCCCAGGACGTCCGAGGCCCTGGGCGCGGCGGGGGGGACGCCCCGCAGGTGGTAGAGCCCCCGGGTGGAGCGCGCCGTCTCGTAGAGCCGCATGCCCGGCGGATTCTTCAGGCGCGCCCCTTCAACGATCCTGCGGGCCAGGTAGGCCACCTGGGCGGGGTCGAAGCGGTCCTTGCAGTGTGGACGCCCGAAGCGGCAGCGCCAGCAGTCCAGGCAGGCCATGTCGGCGCGCAACACGTGGTGCCCCGGATTGTAGGGGCCGGTCTCCCAGGGGTTCACCGGCCCCATGGAGAGGTTGAGCGTGGCCAGCCCCGTCCAGGCGGCCAGGTGCATGGGGCCGGTGTCCGGGGTGATCATGAGCCCCAGGGTCTGGCCCATGGCGGCGAACTCGCGCAGGCCGAAGCGACCGCAGAAGTCGGCCAGCCTGCCGCCGTGCAGCGCCTTCACCTCGGCGCAGAGGGGCTGGTCGGCCGGGCCGCCCAGGAGCACGGGCTTGAGGCCCCTGCGCTCGCACTCCCGGGCCAGGGCCGCCCAGAAGGGGGCGTCGGGGCGTTTGTCGGGCTCGCTCGCGCCCAGGAAGAGCCCCACGGCCTTTTCCGGCCCCAGGCGGCGCGGCGTGTCGAAGCTCGTGGCGGCCATCAGGGCGGGATCCACGCAGTCCAGGGCGTTGAGTTCCGCCCAGTGGAAGCGGTTGTGCCGGTTGTTGTGGCTGAGCGACGCCCGGTAGAGTTGCCAGTCGCCCTGCACCCGGAGCGCGCCGCCCGAGAGCGTCGCGCCCAGGCGTCGGCCGGTCTCCAGGGCCGCGCAGAGGGCCGCGCCTTCGGGACGGTGGCTCAGGTTGGCCACCAGGCTCCAGCGCCGGGCGGCCAGCTGGCCGGTGGCGGTCCAGGGCAGGTAGGTGGCGGCCGGGGAGACGCCCAGCAGCTCGTTGTAGAAGGTGGGCTCGGCCACCACGAAGGCGCGCCGCTCCGGCCACTGCCGGGAGAGCCAGAGCAGCAGCGGGTAGGACAGGATGATGTCCCCCATGCGCTGCAGCTGGAGCACCAGCACCGGGTCTGCGCTCACGGCGCGTGGGCCTCCCCGGCGGCCAGGGCCTTGGCGCGCAGGTCCTCCCAGGCCAGCCGGTCGGCCAGGGCGGCGGCGCGGCGGTAGTCCCCGGCGGAGTGCTTGTGCCGGAGCTTGAACTGATGGGCGTGGCCCAGCCCGTACTGGGCCTGGCCCGGCTGGCCCTGGCTGCCGGTGGCCTTGAAGTGGCCCACGGCCAGGTGCCCCTGGCAGACCGGGGCCTTGCCCGAGAGGAGCAGGCGGATGTCGTGGTCCAGGTCGTCGTACTGGGAGGGCGAGAAGCGCAGATCGAAGCCGCCCAGGGCCTGGAGCGTCGCGGCCCGGAAGAGGTGGCAGCAGCCCGTGACCGTGGCGCAGGGCCGGACGGCGCGCAGATGCCCCCTGTCCAGCGCCTCGTGGTGGCAGCTCGACAGCGAGAAGGCCCCGCCCTCCTCGTCCGGAGGCAGCAGGAAGACGTCGGCCGACTGCACGTGGGAGGGCCGGGCGTACTCGCGCACCCTGGCCCCCCAGACCCCGGCATCGGGGTAGAGCGAGGCGGCCGCCCCCAGGCGCTCCAGCCAGTCTTCGGGCAGGGACACGTCATCGTCGAGGTAGACGATCCACTCTGCCGCGCGCGCGGTCTCCAGGCTGGCCAGCCAGTTGCGCGCGACGGGCGCGCCCACGTTGACGGGCAGGCGCACGGTCTCCAGGCGCTGGCCCCCGGCGCGCTCGGTCCAGGCCCGGAGCACCTGGGGCGTGTCGTCGGTGGAGCCGTTGTCGAGCACCACAACCGTGGCCCCGTGCAGCCGCGAGGCCAGGAGGCTTTGCAGGGTCAGGTCGATCTCGCGGGCCTTGTTCCATGTGTAGAGGAGCACGGCCGTGCGGCCCGGCAGGGGCGCGGCGGCCTCGCGCAGGCCGTGTTCGAGGTCGTGCAGCAGCAGGAGCGAGCGCGTGCGCCAGGGCTCGCGCGCGATGCCCGCGCGCAGCCAGCGTCCCGCCTGGTCGGGGTCGCCCTGGCCCAGGAAGGCCAGGCCCAGGCGCTGTTCCAGGCCCGGGCACTCCCAGAGCCGGGCCAGGCGGGAGGCGTTGGCCAGGGCGCGGGGGGCGTCGCCGGAGAGGAGCGCCGTCTCGCTCTCCACCAGGCGGGCCAGGGGCTCCGGGAGCGGGGCCGCGCTGGCCGTGGCGCGCTCCCAGTCCTCGGCGTCCAGGGCGTGGAAAAGGGTCTTGGCGGTCCAGAAGAGGTTGCCGGGCTCCTTGGCGGCCTGGGCGTCCAGGTAGGCGGCGATTTTTGGGGCGTCGCGGCGCTGGGCCAGACGCCGGTAGTAGGTGAGGTCCGCCGGGGCGGCGGTGTTGGCGGCCACGTGGCGGGCCAGCTCCCGGGCGGATTCGGGGGCCGAGTGCAGGTTCGCGGCCTGGGCGGCCAGGGAGGCGTCCAGGGGGGATTCGGCCCAGGCGGCCAGGAGCAGTTCGGCGGCCAGGCGGTCCTTGCGGGCCTGGGCCGCGAGCCCGGCGCAGAAGGACAGATGGCGCGCGCCCTCGGAGCCGTGGACCAGGGCGCGGCGCAGGGCGTCGGGCAGGTTCTCCAGGAGGCGGAGCATGGCGGCTCAGCGCATGCGGTCCTGGAGGCCGCGCTTCAGGAGGTGGTCCGCCAGGGTCTGGTCGATGCCCACGGTGTGGTTGATGAACCATGCCACGATGTAGTCGAGAAACGCCTTGAGATCGAAATCCGATTCCTCCACGAAGCGTCTGTGGAACTCCAGCGCCTTCAGGGAGCAGTCGAGGTGTTCGCGCACCTGGGTGAAGTATTCGGGATAGGTGGCGTGGTCCATGAGGGACTCTTCAGTCTTGAAGTGCGTGGTGGTGTAGTCGTAGAAGCGCCGGATGTAGCGCGACACCTCGTCCCGGCCCGCCCCGCGATCCACGGCGTGGTCGATGGCGTTGATGAGGCCGACGAGTTCCCTGTGCTGCTCGTCGATGAGGTAGACTCCTACCGACATGCGCTCTTCCCACTGAATGACGGGCATGGAACGTCCTTTGGCGCGGCCCCGCGACCGCCATGGTTTGCCAGGGTGTTGCCCATGCGCGGGGGCCTGTCAAGGAGGGCGGGGTTTCGCTTCCGGGGAAAAGAGCATAACCGGTTTCATGGGGCGTCGCCCATATCATGTTTCCCGGGAGTTTCTCCATGGAGCAGTTCTGGCGGTACACAGTCACATGGCTGATGGGCGCCTGCGCGGTGACGCTGGCGGGTGGGCCGCTGCTTCGCTTGGTGGCGTGGCGGGTCTTCAAGGTGCGCCTCGCCACCGGGCGGTGCGCGGCGGCGCTGCTCGCGGGGGTGGCAGGGTCCCTGGCGCTCCCCGGGTTCCTGGTGCTGGTCGCCGTCTGGACCGGACTGCGGTTCCCAGGCGTGCAGGCGGAGTACCTGGCGTGCGCGGGCGGGCTGGCGGCGTCGTCCTGGGTGCTTTCACGCGGCCGGGACGCCTCGGGCGCGCGCCTGGACTTGGGCCGCGCCGCATTGTCCATCCTGATGGTCGCGGCGGCGTTGACGTTCACCGGGGCAGTGTTCGCGCTGATGATGGCGTAGGCAAGAAAACGCCACGCCCTCCTCGCCTCAACTCCGCCCGAACAGCCCGCGCATGGCTTCCACCAGCTGGCCCATGCGTTTGACGTAGGTGTGCTCGGCCAGCACGCGCCTGCGTCCGGCACGGCTGATGCGCTCGCGTTCGGCGGGGTGGTCCAGGTAGTGGCGGACAAGCCCGGGGATTTCGCCCGGCTCCTCGAACACGGCCACCTCGCTGCCGGGCTCGAAGAGTTCCGCCAGCTGGGCGCGCGCGTCCGTGAGCAGGAACGCCCCGCACGCGGGCACGTCGAACACGCGCTGGTTCACCGCCCCCTTCATCTGCATGGACGTGCAGTTGAAGTTGATCTCCGAGAGGGGGTAGAACCCGGGCAGCTCGTCGTAGTAGGAGATTTCCGGAATCCTGCGCCAGGCGCGGCCCTCGCCCGTGAATGTGGAGAGCCAGCCCTCGTCGCCCGCCACCAGGGGAGAGAACTCCAAAAGCTGCCCCACGCACCGCGCCCGGTAGCGCCGCGTGGATTCCCAGATCACCGCCGTCTCGAAGGCCAGCTGGCGTTGCGGGGTCCGCAGGGCCTTGAACTCCGGCACGAGGTTCGGGAAGCGTCCGGCCAGGAAGGCGCGCACGCTCTGCTCCGGCGAGGCCCCGAAGGCGTCGGCCAGCTTGCCCAGGGCGCGCAGAAGCTTGGGCCCCGGCTGGGAGTAGGCCACGCGCTTGGCCGTCTTGATGACCATGGAGTTGCCCACGAAGCTCACGCGGGCGCGCCAGGGATGGTCGGCCGGGGCCTTCACGCCGGGTGCGAAGCGGCGCTCGTCGGCTGCCAGGGGCAGGTGGAGCACGTGCTCGAAGCCCAGGGCGCGCAGGGAGGGGATGTTGTCGGCGTCCCAGGTGAACAGGGCCGTGCCGGGGTTGGCCGGGCTGGCGTAAAGCCCCAGGGCCAGGGCCGGGTTGTCCACGAACCAGGAGGCCAGGGGCACGCCCAGGCGCTCCAGCAGGGCGTTGAGCACGCCCTCGTGGTCCACGCCCAGATGGTTGACGGTGAGGGCGAAGTCCGGGCGGAGCTCCTGGACGGCTCCGGCCACCATGCGCACGTAGTGGTCCAGGTCCATCTCGTCGCCGCCCGTGTCCAGGTAGCGGTGGACCACGCCCATGCGCCCGAAAGCGGCCATCACCTCGCCCAGCAGGAAGAACCGGCTGGTGACCAGGAGCACCCTGGGCGCCCGCGCCACGAAGGCCCCCCTACCCCGCCAGGTTCTGGAGGTCGGCCTCGGTTTCGGCCACCTTGAAGAACTCCATGAGCTGCACCAAGCCCAGGGTCTTGCGCACCTGGGAGCTGGGGCTCAGAAGCGCCAGGGCGCGACCGGAGGCCTGGAGGCGCGTGTTGCAGGCCACCAGGAAGCCGATGCCGGAGGAGTCCATGAAGCTCACCTCGGAGAGGTCGAGCACCAGGGGCTTGGCCGGGGTGTCGGCCAGGGCCTTTTCCACGGCGCGCTTGAGATCCTGGGTGATCTCCATGGTGATCTCGCCGGCGAAGCGCCCGATGAGGCATTCGCCGTCGTTGCGCCAGGTCAGGTTTTCCACAAATCCTTCCTTATGGTTTTGACGATCTTCAGGATGTTCTCGCGGCCCTTGCGGGTGAACTCGCAACGGTCCGTCAGTTTGCAGATGATGTACATGCCCCGGCCGCATTCGGCCTCGGGGGCGGCGTTCTCGAAGGTGACGGCCTTGTCCAGGCCCTTGCCCCAGTCGGCCACCTCGATCTCCACGCGGTCGCCCGGGAAGAGGCGCAGGCGCACCTCCATGGGGCCTTTCTCCCCGGCGTAGGCGTGGCGGGTGACGTTGGCGCAGGCCTCGGTGAGCACGATGTCCAGGTCGTGGAGCACGTCGTCGCCCTCCACATGTTCGGCCACGGCCCCCACCACGTCCTTGGCCAGGCCCCGGCTGGCCGAGGGCGTGGACATGGCGGTGAACACCCGGTAGTCGCTGGCCCCCACCTGCACCCACAGGCCGGTCACGTCGTCGGAGAACACGGGTCCGGCGGTCTCGCCGCAGAGGTTCTCCAGGAGCGCGCCCAGGTTGAAGCGCTCCTCGGCCAGGAGCTTTTCGGTCAGCTCCTTGAAGCGCTCCAGGCCGAAGATCTCCTTCTCCAGGGTGCGCCACTCGTACCAGCCGTCGGTGAAGAGGAAGAGTCCGGCGGGCTTGGTGAAGGTGAGCGTGCGCGTGGCGAACTCCTGCTCGAAGAAGCCCAGAACCGTGCCGGTGGGATCGAGCCAGCGGCACTCCCCCGCGCTGACCAGCAGCGGCGGGCAGTGCCCCGCGTTGACGTAGGTGATGGTCCCTTCGGCGGGGTTGATGTCCGCGGCGGCCATGGTCACGAAGTCGGGCTCCTGGCCGATGGACGAGAGCAGGTGGTGGCTGGCCAGGGAGAAGGTCTCGGCCAGGGAGAGGTAGTGCGTCTGGGAGACGCGCACCAGGGTGCGCACCACGGCCATGAGGAAGGCGGCCCTGGCCCCGTGGCCCGACACGTCGGCCATGACCACGCGCAGGGAGCCGTCGGGCAGGGTGAAGTAGTCGTAGTAGTCGCCCGAGGCGCGGCCCGAGGGGCGGTAGAAGCACTCCACGGAGCATTCGCCCGCCAGGGGGGCGCAGTCGGGCAGGAGGCGCTTCTGGAGCCCGGCCACCAGGTCGATCTCCTGGCTGATGCGGTCGTAGGCCTTGCGCAGGCGGCGCGTCAGGTTCACCTGCATGGCGGCCGCGCCCACGCGGGCCAGCAGTTCCTCGCGGTCGAAGGGCTTGCCCAGGAAATCGTTGGCCCCGGCCGCGAAGGCCCTGGCCTTGAGGGCTTTGGTGTCCTGGGCGGTGAGCACGATGATCTGGGTCTCGTGGTCCTGGGCCGTGACGCGTATGTGCTGCATCACTTCCAGCCCGGACTTCACGGGCATGTTCATGTCCAGGATGATGATGTCGGGCTTGAAGGCGGCGTGGGCCTCGATGGCCTCCTGGCCGTCCTCGGCGGCGTGCAGGCGGTAGCGCTCGCCCAGAATGTAGGTGAGCAGCCTGAGCACGGTCTTGGAGTCGTCCACCACCAGGACGCGGATGTCGCCGGGCGCGTTCATGGCGCGAAGTCCGCCGAGTCCAGGAGGATGGTCACCGGCCCCCAGTTGACCAGGCCGACGTTCATGTCGGCCCCGAAGACGCCCAGGCCCGGGGCCTTGGGCGCCATGGCCCGGGCGAAGTCTCCGGCCAGCACGTCGAAGAGGGCGCGGGCCGTTTCGGGCGGCGCGGCGCGCGAAAAACCGGGCCTGAAGCCCGAGGAGCAGTCGGCGTAGAGCGTGAACTGGGGCACGAGCAGGAGCTGGCCGCCGTGGTCCCGGAGGTTCACGTTCATGCGGCCCTGGGCGTCGGGGAAGACGCGCAGGCCCAGGGTCTTGTCCAGCATGGTTTTCCAGGGGCGGCCGGAGGGCGTCGCGGGGGAGTCGTCCGGGCCGAATCCGGCCAGGACGAGCAGGCCCTCGCCGATGGAGGCCGCGCGCTCCCCGGCCACGTCCACGAAGGCCTCGCGCACGCGCTGGATCACGAACCTCATGACACCTCGAAGTAGGTCGCCTTGCTGGCGGCCTTTTCCCAGACGCTCACCTCGTGGATCTGGGCCGGCTGCCCTTCCATGGCCCTGCCCAGTTCCCAGTAGATGTAGCGGGCCAGGTTCTCGGCCGTGGGGTTGCGGCGCTGGAAATAGGGGAGGTTGTTCAGGTGGGTGTGGTCGAGTTTGTCCAGCACGGCGTTCAAGGCAGCCTTGAGGTCCTTGAAGTCCATGAGCATTTCCGTGTCCTGGGTGAGGCGTTCGCCCTCGAACACGGCCTCCACGTGGAAGTTGTGCCCGTGGAGCATCTCGCAGGGGCCCTGGTAGTTGCGCAGACAGTGGGCGGAGGAGAAGTCTCCCTGCACGGTCAGCTGGAAGACGCCGCGCCTGGGGGTGTGGCGTTCGCTCGATTTCGTCACCGGTCGCTCCTTTAGGCCGTGGCCTTGAGGGCCGGGGCCAGGCAGCCGTCGATCTCCTGCCAGAACCCGGGGCAGGGCCCTATGCTGAGCTCGTCGGCCAGGCCGGCCAGGCACTCCATGTCGTCGAAAACCAGGCGCAGCCGCACCTTGGCGGGGCCTGGATACTTATGAAAGATTTCCTTGAGCCCCGCAAGCGTGGGGCAGGTTTTCGCGTCCACGCGCACCTCCACGGGCTCGTCCCCTGCGGCCACGGCCTCGGCCAGGGCGCGGGCCTCCTGCACGATGAGCTTCACCTTGCCCTGCCCGGGGGCCTGCTCGTCCTGGTCCTTGTCCTTGCCGATCTTGGCGGTGAGGAGCAGGGGCACGTCCTGGGCCAGGAGCTCGCGGCATTTGGCGTAGGCCTCGGGGAAGAAGATGGCCTCGCCGTCGCCCGCGATGTCCTCCAGGCCGCAGAAGGCCATGCGGTCGCCCTTCTTGGTGATGTGCTCCTTGGTGGTGGTGACGATGGCCGCCACCTTCACCTCGCTCTCGGGCATGTACCCCCGGCAGTCGGTGAGGGTCTTCAGGCCCATGCGGCGCAGGTCGCGGTCGTAGGCCTTGAGGGGGTGGCTGGTGAGGTAGAAGCCCAGGGCCTCCTTCTCCTTGGCCATCAGCTCCTCGTGGTCCCACTCGGGCACCTGGGCCTCTTCGCAGTTGAGGCCCAGGCCCGTGGATTTCGTCTTGGGCGCGGGGGCCAGCGACATGAGCGAGAACTGCCCGGAGTTTCGGTCTTCCGCGCGCTTCTGGCCCTGGGCGGCCACCTTGTCCAGCCCGGCGGCCAGGGCGGCGCGGGGCGCGCCGAAGGAGTCCATGGCCCCGGCCTTGATGAGGAACTCCAGGACGCGCTTGGTCACCTTGCGCAGGTTCACGCGGCTGGCCAGGTCCAGCATGCTCTCGTAGGGTCCGTTCTCCTCGCGCTCGCGCACGATTTCGTTGATGGCTTCCGCGCCCACGTTCTTGATGCCCGCCAGGCCGTAGACGATGTTGCCGTCCTTGACGCTGAAGTGGCGCATGGAGGCGTTCACGTCCGGGGGGAGCACCTCGATGCCCTGGTCGGCGCAGTCGGAGATGTATTTGAGGACCTTGTCCTGGTTGTCGATGTCGCTCGTGATGAGCGCGGCCATGAAGGCCACGGCGTGGTGGGCCTTGAGGTAGGCCGTGTGGTAGGAGATGAGCGCGTAGGCCGCCGAGTGGGACTTGTTGAAGCCGTACTCGGCGAACTTCTCCATGAGGTCGAAGATCTCGCCCGCCTGGGCGTCGGGGATGCCCTTCTCGGCCGTGCCCTTGAGGAAGCGTGCGCGCTGCGCGGCCATCTCGTCGGCGTTCTTCTTGCCCATGGCGCGGCGCAGCAGGTCGCCCTCGCCCAGGGAGTAGCCCGAGAGCACCTGGGCGATTTGCATCACCTGTTCCTGGTAGACGATGACGCCGTAGGTGGGCTTGAGCACGGGCTCCAGGTCCTGGTGGGGGTAGGAGACCTCCACGAGGCCGTGCTTGCGGTCGATGAACTCCTGCACCATGCCCGAGCCCAGGGGGCCGGGGCGGTAGAGGGCCAGCATGGCGATGATGTCCTCGAAGCAGCTGGGCTTGAGCTGCCGCAGGTACTTGCGCATGCCGTCGGATTCCACCTGGAAGATGCCGTCGGTGTCGCCCCGGGAGAAGAGCTCGTAGGTCGCCTTGTCGGTGAGGGGCAGGGTGTCCAGGTCGGGCGGCTCTCGGCCCTGCTCGCGGATGATCTCCAGGGCGTCCTCGATCACGGTCATGGTCTTCAGGCCCAGGAAGTCGAACTTGACCAGGCCCACCTTCTCCACCCGCTTCATGTCCCACTGGGTGACGATTTCCTGGTTCTTGCCCTGGTAGAGGGGCACGTACTCGGTCATGGGCTTGTCGGAGATGACCACGCCCGCCGCGTGGGTGGAGGCGTGGCGGGCCATGCCCTCCAGGCGGCGCGACACGTCGATGAGCCTTGCCACGCGCGCGTCCTGGGCGGCCATGGCCGGGAGTTCGGGCTCCAGGGTCAGGGCCTTGTCGATGGTCATCTTGAGGTCTTCGGGGATGAGCTTGGCGATGCGGTCGGTCTCGCCGAAGCTCATGCCCAGGGCGCGGCCCACGTCGCGCACCACGGCCTTGGCCTTCATGGTGCCGAAGGTGGTGATCTGGGCCACGGAGTCCCGCCCGTATTTCTCCGAGACGTAGCGGATCACCTCCGTGCGGCGGCGTTCGCAGAAGTCCACGTCGATGTCGGGCATGGAGATGCGCTCGATGTTCAGGAAGCGCTCGAAGAGGAGATCGTAGGGCAGCGGGTCGAGGTTGGTGATGCGCAGGGCGTAGGCCACCAGGGACCCGGCCGCCGAACCGCGCCCCGGCCCCACGGGGATGCCTTGCGATTTCGCCCAGTTGATGAAGTCCTGCACGATGAGGAAATAGCCCGGGAACCCCATCTTGGTGATGACGCCCAGCTCGTATTCCAGGCGGTCCCAGTAGCGTTTCTCCTGGCCGGGCTCCAGGCTCATGGCCTCCAGGCGCTTGGTGAGGCCCTCGCGGGCCATGGCGGCCATTTCGTCGTCCAGGGAGCGGCCGGGGGCCACCTCGTAGACCGGGAAGTGGTAGGTCTTGAGGTCCAGCTCCAGGTTGCAGCGGCTGGCGATCTCGCAGCTGTTGGCCAGGGCCTGGGACTGGCCGGGGAAGGCGGCGGCCATCTCCTCGGGGGAGCGGTAGTAGAGCTCGCGCGTGGTGAAGCGCATGCGCTTGACGTCGTCCACCTGGGACTGGGTCTGGATGCACAGGAGCACGTCGTGGGCGTCGGCGTCGCCCGCCTCCAGGTAGTGGCAGTCGTTGGTGGCCACCAGGGGCAGGCCTTCCTCGTGGGCCAGCTCGGTGACCAGGGCGTTGAGCTGGGCCTGCTCGGCCAGGTCGTTGGCCTGGATCTCCAGATAGAGCCTGTCGGGGAAGAGGGCGCGGTATTCTGCCAGGGTCTTGCGGCCCTCGTCCATGCCCTCCTTGAGGAGCTTCTGGTGGATTTCACCCTTCAGGCAGGCCGAAAGGGCGATGAGGCCCTCGGAGTGGGCGGCCAGGAGCGCCTTGTCCACGCGGGGCTTGTAGTGGAAGCCCGAGAGGTAGCCCTCGCTGGAGAGCTTGAGCAGGTTGCGGAAGCCCACGTCGTTCTGGGCCAGGAGGATCAGGTGGTATCCGGCGTCGCGGGGGGAGCGGGCGTCGCGCGAGCTTCGCTCGCCCTTGGCCACGTAGACCTCGCAGCCAATGATGGGCTTCAGGCCCGCCTTCTTGCAGGCCTCGTAGAACACCAGGCCGCCGTGCATGTTGCCGTGGTCCGTGATGGCGGCGGCCGGGCAGCCGAAAGCCTGGGCGCGCTTGACGAGGTCGGAAATGCGGATGGCCCCGTCGAGCAGGGAATATTCGGTGTGGCAGTGCAGGTGGACGAAGTCGGCCATGGGTGGTCCGTGGGTTTGGAGCCGGGAGCGCGGGGCGCGCGTCCCTGGGGGCGGGATACTCCAAAGCGGGGAGAATGCCAATCGGGGGAACTGATCGCGCCCGGAGCGCCGCGCGGCGCGGGAGGATTCAAAGCACCCCATGAAATTCTTTTTCGCATTTAATTGTTGACATTTATTCAAATAGCAATATTATTGTTCTGCGAAACCAAAGCCGCAGCTTTGTTCATGACCTGGCACTGAGCAAGGCCACGCTCTTTGGAATGCATCATTTGATTCTTTTTAGAATAACAAGCCAGGCAGACATTCCGACCACGTGCGCAGGCATCAGGCTGTCCGGCCTGCTGCCCCGGAACGCGAACCAGCCTTCGGTTCGGTGCGCCAGTCGGCGCCTCGAATGAACCCTTCAACCTTCCTCAAGGAGGAGAAACGCAGTGAGCGAACGCGCCAACGACCCGACCTTTTCGGACTACACATGGATGGACCATGAGCGGGAGTTTTTCGAGAACAGTCAGGCCAACAGGGGCGACCAGGCGTCCGCGCCCGGCGGGTCAGAGTCTTATGGGAACTCCCAGGGATATCCCCAACCTTCCGCACCGCGCTTCCAGGAAGGTTCCCCGGAGGACTCCGGAGTCAAATCCTGGAACGACATCTCGTCCGGCATCTCCCGGGACGGCGGTTACCACTTTACCCAGGACAACCAGTTGTACTATAGGAAGGGCGACAGGCTGTACCGGGCAAATCCGATGCATGGCGGAGACTATTCCGTCTCCCCGATTCCCGGAGACGAAGCAGGAAAGATCCACGACCGAGAAATCCTGGCCAACGGCCAGCCTGTGTACGCCCGGAACAAGGTGTACTACCATCACGAGGGCACGGTGTACGGCGCGGAGAAAAAGCCCGACGGCTCCCCCCG